>JBGUXJ010000149.1:0-13857 GCA_045222055.1 Candidatus Cryptobacteroides sp.
CCACCAGTGGCTGCTGCCGGAGTGGTTGAAGATCATGTCCATGACGACCTTGATGCCACGGCCGTGGGCGGTGTCGATGAAGTCGCAATACTCCTCGTTGGTGCCCAGGCGCGGGTCGATCAGGTAGTAGTCGGAGATCGAGTAGCCGTGGGAGTTGTTGCCGCGGTTGAACTGCACCGGGTTGAGCCAGACGGCGGTCACGCCGAGGGCGTCGATGTAGTCGAGGTGGTTCTTGATACCCTGGATGTCACCGCCGTGACGGCCGCCGCCTTCGCGGCTGGCGATCCAGTTCTCGAGGTTGTCATTGGCAGGATTTCCGTTGGAGAAACGGTCCGGCATGATCAGGTAGAGGACATCCTTGGTGGTGAAGCCCTGGGCGCCGAGCTTGTAGTTGCGGCCGCGGAGCTCGAAGGTCTTCTGGGTCGTGGTCCGGCCTTCCTTGAACTGGAAGGTCATCGTGCCCGGACGGGCGGTGCCGGAGACATCCAGATAGACGACCAGATAGTTGGGATTCTTGAGCTTGGCAACTTCCTTGACGGTGACGCCGGGATAGTCTTTGAGGGAGAACTCGGAAGCGGCGATGTTCTTTCCATGGAACATGACCTGGAGCTCATGGTTCTTCATGCCGACATACCAGAAGGGGGGATCCATCCGGTCGATTTCGACGGCGAATGCGCTGACGCCAAACAGAAGCGCCACGGCAGCGGAGAGGATTTTATGCATACTCATGTGGGTGAAAGATTATTTTGCAATGAGATACTCGAAAGGCCGGAGGAACTCGGTCTCGCCGAGGGTGACGGCCTTGCCGGAGAGCAGGTCGGTCGCTTTCCTGCCCTGCCAGGAGGCCGGGACGGGAGCGTTGGCCTGGCTGTCGCGCATGTTGACCATTACCAGGATGGTTTCCCCGTCGGTCTTGCGCTCGAAGGTCAGCACGTCGTTGTGCGGGTAGGGGACGAGGGAACCCTGGCGCAGGGCGGGATGGCTCTTGTACAGGGCGATCAGGTCCTTGTATTCCTTGACCATGCCGGGGTTGGCGTCCCAGTCGATTTCGGCGTAGTTGAAGAAGTTGATCTTGCCTGGATAGCCGACTTCCTGGCAGCCGTAGACGAGGATGCCGCCATGGATGAAGGCCGTGGCCACGAAGGCCGCGAGGGAGCCGTCATTGCCGAAGAATTCCCGGACAGGGGACTGCTTGACATGCTCGTCATGGTTCGTGGTGAAGCGGAGCTTGACCTTGCCGGCGGGGAGTCCGGCGTATTCGCTGGAGTCAGCGGCAAACAGGGTGCTGACCGGAACGGCGCGGTTGATGGTACGGATGCGCACCTGCGGCTGCTGGCCCTGCGGACGGTTGCCCTGACGGGCGTTCTGTCCCTGCCGGTTGCCCTGCTGTCCTTGCGGACGCTGGAGCATGGGCTGCTCGACGGTGACGGTCTCGCCGTTGTAGACACGACGCAGTGCGGAGAGCCAGCCCCAGGCATAGTTGAGGTCGAAGCCGGCCTCGAAATGGTCCTTGCGCTGACCTTCTGCAAGCAACAGCAGTTCGTGCCCGGTGGCCCTGAGCTGGGCGACGCAGTCTTTCCAGAATTCGAAGGGCACATAGTCGGCCGCGTCGCAACGGAAACCGTCGACGCCGATCTGCTCGACCCAGAATTTCATGGCGTCGATCATGGCCTGGCAGAGTTCCGGATTGTTGAAATCCAGGTCGGCCACGTCGTTCCAGCCGGTACCGGCCGGATGGATGATGGCGCCGTCTTCGTCATGGGTGTACCAGTCCGGGTGTTCCTTGATCCAGGCATTGTCCCAGGAGGTATGGTTGGCGACCCAGTCGATGATGACGGCCATCCCTTTTGCATGGGCATGGGCGACCAGGGTCTTGAAATCGTCCAGGGTCCCGAACTCCGGATTGACGGCCCGGTAGTCCTTCACGCAGTACGGACTCTTCACGGCCTTCTCGATGCCGATTTCACAGATCGGCATGAACCAGACGACATTGGTTCCCAGGTCGCGGATCGCGTCCAGGCGGGCGTCGACGGCCCGGAAAGAGTTCTCGGGCGCGAAGTTGCGCGGATTGATCTGGTACATGACGACATCGGAGGGTGCCGGGATGGAGACGGTTGCTGTCCGGGGCGTGCAGGCCACGGCCAGCAGGGCGATGCATAGAAGCAGGCTTTTTTTCATGTGGTGGATTGTTAAGTTCTCAAGCGAGCCAGGCCATGAAGTCGCTGACGCGGGAGCGTGCGACGATCATGTCCGTTTCCGGCGGAGTGGTCATCAGGATTTTCAGACGGCCGCCGTAGATGCGTTCGATACCTTGGATGGCGTAGGAAGAGATGATGAAGTTGCGGGAGATGCGGAAAAAGACCTGGGGGTCCAGTTCGTCCAGGATGGATTCCATCTGCTGGTCGAAGAAATACCGGGTCCCGTCGTTCTTGACGATATATTTGCTTTTTCCTTCCACGTAGAAATACGCGATATCGGAGGTCTCGATGGGAATGATCTTCTGCCCGAGACGGACGATGAACCGTCTCCGGTAGGCTTTCTGGCTGGTATTCCTTTCCTTTGCGAAGTCCTGCATGGCGGAAAGGATTACGTTGATGTCGAAATTCTCGGAAGTTGCCCGGCAGCGGCTTACAGCGCGCAGCAGTGCCTCGTCGTCATAAGGCTTCAGCAGATAGTCGATGCTGCCTGCCTCGAAGGCCTTGACGGCGTATTTGTCGAAGGCGGTGGTCATGATGACCTTCGCCGTGATGGTTTCTTGCTTGAATATTTCGAAAGCGCTGCCATCCTGCAGCTCCACGTCCATGAAAATCAGGTCGGCTGAATTTCCGGGCGTACGGAGCCAGGCCAGGGTTCCCTTGACAGATTCGGTCACGGCAATGACCTCGATGTCGGGGAAATTCCGGGCCAGGGCGCGCTTCAAGGTTTGCTGGGCCAGTTTCTCATCTTCAACGATCAGGGCTCTCATACGGGTCTATAAAAGAGGAAGTTTTACGGTATAGTTCTGTTTTTCTTCCAGTACGATGATTTCTTTCCCGGATTCGTCGCGGTACCGTTGGCGGATATAGCGCTGGCCGTTGCCGGTGGAGGGCTGGGAAGAAATCTTCGGGTTGCGGTTGTTGGTGACCTGGATGTAGTCTCCGTCGATGGAAATCCGGATGTGCAGCGGCGTCTCTTTCGAGATGGTGTTGTGCTTGGTCGCATTCTCGACCAGCAGCTGCAGGGAGCAGGGAATGATGAAATGGCAGATGCCATCCTCTTCGATGTCGATATCCGTTTCCAACCCCTCGGGGAACCGGACTTTCATCAGGTCGATGTATTGGCGGACGAATTTCAGTTCGTCATCGAGATAGACGAGCCGTTCGTCTTCGGTTTCAATCAGGTAGCGGTAAATGCCGGAAAGTTTGTGGATGAACCGGGAGGCCTGTTCCTCCTGTCCGGCGACAACGATGCTGTCCAACGAGTTCAGGCTGTTGAACAGGAAATGCGGCTCGATCTGCTGCTTGAGCCGTTCATAGCTGTACTGGGCTTCATGACGCTTCTTTTTTTCCACCGTGACATCCTGCTGCATGTGCCGCACATAACTGGCCATCCAGAGGACGGCGATGAAACTGCACACATAGTCGATGACGATGTTCAGGGAGACGTTCCCCCCGAAGAAAGTCGTCGAGGAGCGGAGCATCAGGATCAGTCGGATGACCAGGACGGTGACGAAGGCAATGACGATCCAGAGCATGCTGGTCGATTCGGACTCCTTGTAGAAGCGGGTCCTGCGGAACAGCCAGGTGCAGCCCAGTTGGGCCAGTCCTATGATCCAGGTTACCAGGAAGGTGCTCAGCGGTCCTGATACATAATGGAAAACCTCGGAGGGAGGCAGGATGTAGTGCCGGAGGAAATAACCGACGCCCCTGCCCAGATACAGGCCGGCGAAATTCACGATAATGACCGCGATGACCATGAACGGAATGCTCATCTGCTTGCGCAGGGAGAGGAAAACCGACAGCATCATGGTCAGAAGCGTCAGCACCAGTTCGTCGTGGAAGCCGACCAGTCGCGCCAGGAAAGAGACGACAAGGTGCAGCACGGCGAACAGCAAGATGATGCCAAAGTCATTCAGGCGCTTCATGTTGCGAGGATTGTCGTGTTAAAGGTAAGAAAATTTAAAAAGGGCGCGAAAGGAATTCGCGCCCTTTCTAAAAAATACTAATAGTTCGGGTTCTGGACGAGGCCCGGGTTCGCATCGAGGGCACGCTGCGGGATCGGATACCACTCGTACTTGCGGTCACGCTTGGCCGGGAGGTCGTAGCCGGGCTCCGTGGCACGGCCGAAGAACCACCACTGGCCCTGGGTGAACTTGTCGTAGCGGCGGAGGTCGGTACGGCGGCGGTGGCCTTCATCGTAGAACTCAAGACCCCATTCGCTCAGCATACGGTCCATGTCGAACGCGTCGCCGAAGCCGCGAGGAGCCTGGTCCTTGGCACCGACGAGGGCTTTGCCCGTGGTCGGGTGGACACCTGCATTGTTCCAGTCCTCATCGGAGAAGTAGCGCTTGCGGACTTTGTTGACCCACTCCTTGGCCTCATCGGCCTTGCCTTCGCGGAGGAGGCACTCGGCATAGGTGTAGACCACCTCGGCGAGACGGAACTCGACCTGGTCAGGCTCTGCCACGTTGTGGCCGGAAGCCGTGGTGTAGAACGGATACCTCGTGGTACGGAGACCGGAGTTCTCCTCGCCCCAACGCGGGTTCTCGACGACCTGGACGGGGTGGTTGCCCTTGCCCTGGAAGTTACCGATCTGGTCGACATAAACCTGCGGCTGGCTCTTCCTGTCCTGCTTCGCATCCTGGACGTTGCCGGTACCATAGTTCTCACGCATGACACCGACCATGAAGAGACCGCCCCAGTTGCCTTCGTCGTCGCAGTACGGCTTGACAAGACGGATGTCGCGCGGGTCGAAACGCTCGTGGACGGCGCCGAGCTTGTCATTGTACGGCGGATCGAGGAAGCACTTGGCCAGTTCCGGATCGTACATTTCCTTGACGACGCTGGCTTCACGGTCGATGGCGCCTGCCTCATTGTATTTCAGTTCAGGCACGCACTGGGCGTAGAAGTTGTTGCTGTTGTCGAAGGAAGGAGTCGAGGTGGTGCAGTCCCAGGCACCGTTGATCTGGGTGCACATGAAGTACTTCGTGAACGTGTTGGTCATGAACGGGACGTTGCGCTGGTTGGTCGCGTCGCTCTTGTTGTAGCGCTGCTCGAGGGCATAGGCGAAGATGATTTCCGGGCAGGTCTCGTTGTTCCAGGAATAGATGTCCTGATACTTGTCCACGATCTTGTAGGTACCGTACTTGCCGTCGAGGATCTCCTTGGCCACAGTCTTGGCTTCGGCGAAACGGGCGGTGCCGGTGAAGATCTCGGAGTTGAGGAGGATACGCATCTTCAGGACCCGGTTGAAGGCCTGGCTGACGCGGTTGACGGAACCGTTCTTCGGAAGGAGGTTGAGGGTTTCGTCCAGTTCTTCTTCCATCCACTTGCAGATGATCCTGCAGCCTTCCTCGAAGGAAGAGCCGGCGGAAGCGCTCTGCGGGATTTCGGTCGTACCGGGCTCGAGGCTCAGCGGAATCGCGCCGCCGAACAGCTCGAACACGTTGTAGTAGCAGTAGACGCGGAAGTTCTTGACTTCGGCGATGTAGGCCTGCTTCTTGTCTTCAGTGATACCGATGGAAGCGGCGTCCATCTTCTCCATGTCATCGAGGAAGACGTTGCACATACCGATCGCCTCCCAGGACTGGGACCAGATGTCGTTGATCATGGATGCCAGCGGAGTCCAGGTATGGGTGGAGATGACGAACTTGTAAGCGCCGTCCCAGCCGTAGTTACCGCCGTTCCAGGTACGCCAGGTAATCTGGTCGGCAGAAACGTCCTGAGCATACCAATACTCCTTGCTGACAGGAATCTCTTCCGCCGCATAGATATTGGCAATAACCTGCTGGACAGCTGCTTCATTGGTGTAGTAGTTGTCTGAATCAAGCAGGGTGAAAGGATGCTCCTCCATGTCGAAGCAGCTTGTTGCAGCGAATCCTGCGACAAGGAGAGACAGAATGATGCTTATCTTTTTCATATTGCGACTTTCTTGAATCAAGTTAATCAAGTGGGACATTTTAGAAGTTGGCGGTGACGCCGAGGGTGAACTTCGTCGTATAGAGGACCGTGGAGCCTGCCATACCAGGGGTAAGGCCGATGGACGTGACCGTGGACGGGTCGACACCCGTGAACTTGGTCAGGGTCAGCAGGTTGGTGGCTGCCACATAGATGTAGAGGCGCTCGAAGTTGAACTTGTTCGGCTTGAAGTTGAAGTTGCGTCCGACGGAGACTTTCTCGATCTTGAACCAGTCGCCCTTCTCCAGGAAGAAGGAGTTGATGTAACCGTTGTCAGCGGTCAGGTACGGATATTTCTCGTATGCGCTCTTGAGGAGGTTGTCAGCAGTGACACCCGGGTAACCGTAGGACTGCTTCTGGCCGTTCCAAATATCCATGCCGGCGAGGCCACGGCCGTTGACGGTCAGGTCCCACTGCTTGTAGTTCAACGTGAAGTAGATGGAGAAGCTGTGCTTCGGGAGGGTGTTGCCGATGCTGACCTTGTCGTCGTCGAGCTGGGCGGTCTTGGTACCGGTGGTGCCGTCGGCCTTATAGTGGAGGATCTGGCCTTCGTCGTTGTAGCCGGCATACTTGAAACCGCGGATCGTACCGATGCGGGTGCCTTCTTCCAGACGGAAGTACCATTCGCTGGAACCCAGACCGCCGGAGGAGTACAGGTCGACATAGGAAGCATTGAAGAGATCGTCACCCAGCTTGCGGAGGAACGCATCGCTGTAGGAATAGGTACCGCCGATGCTGTAGCGCAGGTCGCGGTTGATGTTGTCACGCCAGTTCAGGGCGAGTTCGACACCCCTGTTCTGGGTCGAACCCAGGTTCAGAAGGATTCTGTCATAGACATACGGCGGCTGCGGAGCGTCATATTCATAGAGCAGGTCTTCGGAACGGCGGTCGAAATACTCGAGGCTACCGGTGAGGCGGCGCTTGAAGAGTTCGAAGTCGATACCGTAGTTGTAAACGACGGCGGTCTCCCAACCGAGGTTCGGGTTCGCGTTCTTACTCAGCGCATATCCCGGATGCCAGTCACCGTCCATGAGGTAGTTGGTACCCTTGGAGGAATAGACGGAGAGGGATTCGTAGTCGGAACCGGCGTTACGTCCGGTGACACCGTAGGAAGCACGGAGCCGCAGTTCGTCCATCCAGTCGCGGGTGCCTGCCATGAACGGCATGTTGGAGATGGTCCATGCGGCGGAGACGGCGGGGAAGTAACCGTACTTCTTGTTCTTACCGAACTTCGAGCTACCTTCGTAACGGAGGGAGGCGGTGGCGGTGAGGAGGTTCTTCCAGCTGTAGGTCGCACGGCCGAAGACACCGGCGATCTTGCTGAAGCTCTTTCCGGAGGACATGCTGGCCTGGCCGTCCTTCAGGGCGGTACCGACGCCGATGTTGTACCAGAGGAACTGGTCATACTGGAAGTTGCGGTTGGTCTCGCTCATGCTTTCGCGGCCGGAGTCGGTGTAGGAATAACCGGCAACTGCCTTGACCGTATGGTCGCCGCTGGCGAAGTTGTAGTTGATCAGCCATTCGAAACTCCTGCTGAGGCCGTTGTTGGAGCTCAGGGAAGCTTCGCTGTCGTACGTGCTCCACATGTACATCCGCTGCATGACGGACGGCGTATAGCTGTGGTCATAGCTGGAGTTGTAGCGGAAGGAAGCGTTGGCATTGGTCGTGAGGAGGTGCTTGTCAGTCTTGAGGAGATTGAGTTTCACATCCTGCTGGAACGTAATGCTGGTAGAGTGGCTCTTGTTGGTAGGGAGCCGGTTGTTTTCCACGGCGTTGGTGGAACTCTGCGTGTTGGTCGGCCAGTAGTAACCGGTGATGGAACCGGTCTCTCCCGTCTTGTCATAGACCGGGATGGTCGGGTTCATGAAGATGGTACCGGCAAGGCTGCCGCTGTTGCCCTGGCTGACGTTGGCGCGGATGTTGGCCACGGTGCTGGTCTCGACGAAGTCGTTGAGCATCTTCTGGCTCATCTGGAAACGTGCGCTGTAGCTCTGGGCCGTGTTGTTCTTGTAGAGCTGGTTGCGGTCCGTGTAGTTCAGGGACAGGCTGTAGTTGCTCTTTGCGGTCGAGCCGGCCAGGGTGATATGCTGGTTGTGGTCATAGTTAGGCTTGTCGTTGCGGAGTTCCTTCCAGTATTCCCGGTCGATGGTTCCGCCGTAGTCCGTCTTGTTGAGGTTCTTCTCCTCGTTCAGCTTGCGCCACTCTTCCAGGTTGTAGACCTCGGGAAGTTTGTGGAGAGCAGAGACGGCGATATAGGAATCATAGGTAACGCGCACGCGACCGGCGGTGCCGGCGCCCTTGCGGGTGGTGACAAGGATGACACCGTTCGCACCGCGGGTACCGTAGATAGCGGCGGAAGCACCATCCTTCAGGACGGAGATGGACTCGATGTCCTGGGTGGCGACATCGGCGAGGTCACCGCCGATGATACCGTCGATGACGACGAGCGGGGAGTTGCTGCCTTTGATGGAGGTTGCACCACGGATCTGGTAGGAGGAGCTGTTACCGTTGGCGCTGACGTCGATGTTCAGACCGGCGACCTTACCGACGAGGAGCTGCATAGGGTCTCCGGACGGGGCTTTGTTGAAGTCTTCGGCGCGGACGCTGACGACGGCGGAGGAGACCTCCTTCTTGCTCAGCGAACCGTAACCGACGACGACGGTTTCCTCAATCATTTCGGTGTCTTCCTGGAGGGTGATCCGGGAAGGCAGCTCGGAAGCGACATAGGTAAGTGTCTGGTATCCGATGCAGCTGACCTCGACGACTGCGCGGGCGCTGGATACGCGGAGAGCAAAATTGCCGTCCGGACCGGTCGCGGAGCCGTTGCTGGTGCCGCGTTCGATGACCGACGCACCGACCACAGGGCCGATGGCATCCACGATGACACCTCTCACTTCATACCCGCTTTGGGCGGATACGCGGACAGACATGGCAAAAAGAATCACCATGCCGGTTAGGAAAGTCAATAATTTTTTCATGAAACGTGTGTTATTTGTTCAGTGTGGCCCAAATGTAGATTCGCACCTTATAATTAAAAACAAAACGTTTTAATTTTGGGTGTGAACGGTTGAAAAATGGGTGTGAACGGAGAGGCGGTACCTCTTATAACACGCTGGTCAAAAGGAAGAGGAAATGCGCGATGATACCGGCACAAAGACCGGCAACGGTATGGGCTCCAAGGGCTTTGGAAATGGCCTTGCGCCAGCCCAGGGAATCCAGCATGGCCGTGTGGGTGGACAGGAAACCGGACCAGCACATGCCGATGGCGGTACAGACGGCGATGGCGTTCCCGTCCAGGATGCCAGCGGCGTTGAAAGTCGGCAGGAGGCCCAGGGCGGCGCCGACGGCACCGAGCGCTGTCATCGGGAAAGCGATGAGCTCCATGTGCTCGAAGCCGAACAGCCATTCGAACAGCCAGTGGACCTTGTCGGCCAGCCAGGGAAGGATCGGGACGCCTTGGTTTGCGGTGCCGTTGTAGACACCGGCGTCTCCGGTCCCGAAGGTGATCATGATGACCGCCGTGGTGATGATGAGGACGCCCGGGATGATCTGCAGGCCGAGTTCCACGCCGTTCTTGCCGCCGTCCAGCAGGGCGTTGAGGAAGCGCATGAAAACGCCGTTCTGGCTGCCGTGGTCGATCCGTTCCTCGGCCAGTTCTTCCTGGCTGGCTTCCACGACGGGCTCCTCCATTTCCACGGGCCAGGCCTTGCGGCAGGAATGCTGCATGATCCGGGTGGAGATGATGGAACCGCAGAAGGCGCCGACCAGGCCGATCAGGGCGGCGGAGGCCTTTCCGTAGCCGATCATGGTGATGATGACCACGAAGCCCATGCCGAAGGCCGTACCGAAATTGGTCAGCGAGATGAGCTGGTATTTCTTGAAATAGGAGGCGAAGGAGCGGTCCTTCGAGAGGGCGATGATGGCCGGGTTGTCGGAGAGGAAGGTCATGACGGCGCCGAGGGCGGCGACGCCGGGCAGGTTGAAGAGGGGCTTCATCAGCGGGCGGAGGAATTTCTCCAGCAGGGTGACGACGCCGAATTCCGCCATGAGCTTGGAAAGCGCTCCGGTCAGCACGGTGATGCCCATCAGGTAGAAGACGGTATTGAGCAGCAGGTCGTGTGCCGTGTTCATCACGGTCTTGAGCATGTTGCCGCTTCCCATGCGGCTGCCCAGGGCCCAGAATACGGCCACCAGCACCGCCAGAAAGATGACGGCTTCAACGGTCGAACGGGTGGAGGCTTTCATTTTAGCCATTGTCCTTGCGCATCCTTTATAATTAGGAAGCGAAGATACGGAGTTTTATCCGAAATGCAAGCGGCCGGCGGCCTGAAACGGCAGAATGTTAAGCGTAGAGTTCGCGCAGGACCGCCAGTGAGCGGACGTCGATCCGTGATTCGGTATGGAATTCCAGATAGCGGAGGATCTCTTCGCAGATGGCATTGCGGGTTTCCCCGTTCAGCGGGATGAGCAGGGCTTCCGAGAAACTGCTTCCGAGCAGGCGCTGGATCTCCTGGAAATGGTGCTCGGCGAAGGGGGCCAGGTCCTGCGCACCCGCCCTGAAACCCAGCGCCCCGGCCAGGCCGAGCAGGAAGAGCAGGTGGTAGTTGCTGAAATCGCTTTCCAGGGCGTCCAACGTCAGGATGGCCTGCCGGCACCAGTCGAAGAGCCCTTCGTCGCCTTCTCCGTCCTTGACCGTCCGGTAGAGGACTTCGCTCATGAACAAGGTCATGGTGTTCTTGTACAGGTTGCCGCGGATGCCTGACAGGGGGTGGACGGCCGTCAGGGCCGTGGCGCTCCACAGGTTGGCTTTCGGATTTTCATGGATGTCCGCCTCCAGGATGTTCAGCGGGAGGAAAAGGGACATGGATCCCTTTTTTCCGGCGCGCACGAGGAAACCCCGTCGTCCGTACGCCCGGCTGAGGGTGTGGACGACGATGCTGTTTTCCCCGAACTTGGTGTGGTTCAGGACGATGAGTTCCGTGCTATTGCTCATGGAGGGCGGCCGCCATGGCGCGCATCGCCTTGCCCCGGTGGGAGATGGCGTTCTTGTCTTCTTCGGAAAGTTCGGCGAGGGTCCGCTGTTCCGTGTTCGGGACGAGCGTTCCGTCGGCGGCGGGGATTTCATCCGGAATAAAAACGGGATCGTAGCCGAAGCCACCGTTTCCTTTCTTGGCGCGGGCGATGGTCCCTTCCAGGACGCCGTCGAAAAGTTTCATCTCTCCGCCGAGGATGAGGGTGACGACGGTGTGGAACCGTGCGCGACGGTTGGCATGGGTCGTGTCCAGTCCGTAGGAGCGGGCGATGGATGCTTCCTTTTCGGCGATGCCCATGTCGGCGAGCAGCCGGTCCATGTTGGCGTCGAAATCTTTTTCCGGACCGCCGTAGCGGGCCGTGTGGACGCCCGGACGGCCGCCGAGGATGTCAACTTCGAGGCCGGTGTCGTCGGCGAAGCAGTCGGTATGCAGGTGTTCGTGGATGTATTCCGCTTTCTGGACGGAATTGGCACGGATGGTCGTGCCGGTCTCGGGGATATCTTCGGTCAGGCCCATGTCTGCGGGCGTGACAAGTTCAAAGGCACCGCCCAGGATTTCCTGCGCCTCGCGCAATTTCCCGCGGTTGCCCGTTGCAAATACAATCTTCATGTCTAATAAGTGATCATAGGTTTTTCCAGCGCCGCTTTCAACTGGTCGTCATAACGGAGCCGGACCTGGATGCCGGCTTCCTGGAACCAGTAGCGGACGGCGATCTCCTCCTCGATGAAGGGAATGAGTTCGTCCTTGCAGTCGCGGAGGAACTGTTCCTTGTCGCGGTCGATCACGGCCTTGAGGGCTTCGAGCTGGGGGGCGGCCTTCTCGGCCATGCCGTCTTTCTCGAGTTCTTTCTTCAACTGGTCGAGATAGGCCATCGCGCTGGAACGATAGTCGAATTCCTGTTTCTTGGCGAATTCGACGAAGTCGTCATATTCATTGAAATGGAAGTCCTCGACAGCCGGGATGGAGGCATGCCGGCCCACATAGTCGAGGGCATAGTGGTCGATGATGCCGCCCACCACGAGGGCATAGGCCAGGCGGCTGTAGTTGGTGCCGGGCAGTTCGACGTCGGGGGTGATGCCGCCGCCGTCGCGGACCGTCCGTCCATGCAGGGTCTTGAATTCGTGGGTCAGGGAATCCGGGATGAAGGAGACGCTGCCGTCTTCTCCGCGGCGGGCATAGTCAATGGCCTGCACGCAGCGCCCGGACGGGGTATAGTACTTGGAAATGGTGACTTTCAGCTGGCCGTTGTAGGGGAGGGGCCGGATGGTCTGGACGAGTCCCTTGCCGTAGGTGCGGCGGCCCATGACGGTGGCGCGGTCGCGGTCCTGCAGGGCGCCGGTCACGATCTCCGAAGAAGAAGCGGATCCGCCGTCGACCAGCACGATGATCGGGATTTCGGTGTCGATGGGGTCGCGGACGGTCTTGTATTCACGGTAATTGCTGCCGTCCTTGCCGCGCTGGGAGACCACCAGGGAACCCTTCGGCACGAAGAGGGAAACGATATTGACGGCTTCTGACATCAGTCCGCCGCCATTGCCGCGCAGGTCGAGGACCAGCCGTTTCATGCCTTGTTTCTTGAGGTCCTGGAAGGCGGCCTTCAGTTCGTTGGAGACATTCTCGGTGAATCCGGTCTGAAGGATGTAACCGTCGGATTCATTGAGCATTCCATGGTATTCGATATCCGGCAGATGGATCCGCTGGCGGGTCACGTCGATCTCGACGATCTCGCCGGTGCGCGCTTTCTGGACCTTGAAATGCACCGTCGTGCCGGGTTTGCCTTTCATGCGTTCGCTGCACTGGGAGGCGTCCAGTCCGTGGGTGCTGACGCCGTCGATCTCGAGCAGCTGGTCACCGCTCTGCAGGCCGGCCTTGACGGCCGGGGATCCGGCATAGGGCTCGTTGATGAACACGTTGCCTTCCTTCTCCGGCTTGTAGATGATGGCGCCGATGCCCCCGTAGGTCTTCCCGAGCATCATCTCGAAATCCTCCTGTTCCTCCTCCGGGACATAGACCGTATAGGGATCGAGCTGCTCCAGCATCGCGTCGATTCCGGCAAGCTGCATCCGCTCCAGCGGGAGGGAGTCCACATAACTGCGGCTCAGTTCGCCCAGGATGGCGTTCTGGATTTCGACCCACTGGCCAAGCTTGAACTGCTTTGACTGACCGGCCGCGGCCGTGCTGACGAGCAGTGCCGCCACGGCGGCGAATATCGTGTATTTCTTCATGTTCTTTCTCTCTATGTCTATGCTACATTGGGCAATGAATCACGATGTCCATTCCACGGTAGTCATATGTATCACAAAGCTAATGTTACAGTTGACAATGTATCAGACGGTTATCCTCACCTGTCCGGACAATTGCCAGCGCAAAGGTAGCAAAAACCGTACTAACTTCTCATACTTCCCGCAAAAACCTGCCGGTTCCCCCTCTCTTTGCTCCAGCCCTTTCCGCCCCGCTTCTCACTTTACTTGCTTCTACTTCTTAGTAGTTGCTTGCTTCCACTTCTCACTAGTTGCTTGCTTCCGCTCGTGCCGTGCTGCGCGTTGCTTTGCGCCTGCTTGCTCGCTTCTTCGCGCGCTGGCTATCGCTCTCGCTGCGCGTCGCTTTGCGCCTGCGGCAGCATTTCGCTGTCGCTGCTGCTTTGCATCGCGTCGCTCTGCGCCTGCGGC
>JBGUXJ010000150.1:0-10372 GCA_045222055.1 Candidatus Cryptobacteroides sp.
CCGGATTCGACGAACGAAAGTACGGCCGTGGTCAGCAAACTGAAGACCTTCGTCGAGGACAACATCGAGAAGGATATCAGCATCGAAGACATCACCCAGCACCTGGGACTGTCCAAGGCGACGCTTTACCGGAAACTGCGGGAAGTCACGGACTACTCCCCCGTGGACCTGGTCCGGCTGATCCGCCTGCGGCATGCCATCAACCTGATCCAGTACGAAGGAAAGGACATTTCGGTCGCGGCCTTCGAGTCCGGATTCAACTCCGCTTCCTATTTCTCACGGACTTTCCAAAAATACTACAAAGTCGCGCCACGGGAGTGGATAAAACAGAACTGCTGAGCAACAATCGTGAAAGGACGGCCTCGAAAAAGCCGTCCTTTCATTTTTGTCTCATTCTCTAAAACGATTTAATCTTTTTGTCTCACTGAAACATGAAGAAAAGTGTTTGAGACAATTGTGTCATCAATTTCGTCCTAATTATCGGAAATTGCGGTCACAAAACGTTTTAGAACATTTGTTTTTTCCATAAAACCTATTGTAAAACTAACACCTCTTATTATGATCCACCCGTTTTTGAAAAAAGGATGCATGCTTATGGCAGCGTTCTTCATGACAGTGGCAGCGTACGCACAGACCACCGTCATCCGCGGTACCGTCGTCGGTGAGGACAATCAGCCGGTCTTCGGAGCGGCCATCCTCGAAGTCGGCAATACCTCAAACGGTGTCATGGTTGAATCTGACGGTTCATTCGTGATTACCGTAAAGAACGGCGCCTCTGTCGAGGTTTCCTGCCTTGGCTATGCCACCCAGACCCTTCCGGCGGCCAACGGCATGAAAGTCGTCCTCGTACCTGAGTCGCAGATGGTTGAAGAGACCGTCGTGGTCGGTTATACGACCCAGCGCAAGAGCGACCTTACCGGTTCGGTCACGGTCGTTTCCGTCGAAGACCTGAAGAACACCCCGTCCCTGGACGTGATGAGCGCCATGCAGGGCCGCGTCGCCGGTATGAACATTTCCCAGTCCGGTGACCCGTCCGCCCGCGCAAACATCCGCATCCGTGGTGTCGGTACCCTCAACAACACCGACCCGCTCTACATCGTGGACGGTATGCCTACGACTCAGGGTATCAAGGAAATCAACGCCTCCGATATCCAGTCCATCCAGGTCCTGAAGGATGCTGCTTCCGCCTCCATCTACGGTTCCCGTGCTGCGAACGGTGTCATCATCGTCACCACCAACAGGGGCCAGGAAGGCAACCTGCGCATCAACTTCAACGCCTCCGGCGAGTTCTCCTCTTACGGACGCCCGATCAAGCTTGCGAACGCCGAGCAGTTCGGTGAGATCATCTGGCGCGCTTACACGCATGACGGTTACGACCCGAACACCAACCCGTACGCCTATCACTTCGATGCGAACGGCAAGATGACCAACAAGATCGGTGTCGATGACCTCCTCAACGCCAACACCAACATGACCTTCAGCGACACCGACTGGTGGAAGGCCATCACCCAGAACTCTTTCCGTCAGACCTACGAACTCTCCGTGAGCAACGGTACCAAGAACGGACAGTACTACTTCTCCCTCGGTTACACCAGCGGTAACGGTATCATCGTCAACTCCCGCTACAACCGCTACAACGCCCGCGTGAACTCTTCTTACAACCTGTTCAACAACCTCATCACCATCGGTGAGAACCTCACGGTCTCCTATTCCGATGAATTGGGCGCCGCATCCAACACCCAGGGTACTTCCGTTCTCAGCCTGGCTTACGCCGACATGCCGAACGTGCCTGTCCGCACGAAGGACGGCATCGGCTGGGGCGGTCCTGTCGGCGGTATGTCCGACCGTATGAACGTCGCCCGTATCGTCAACGACGCCCGTAACAACTCCAACACCGGCTGGCGTCTCTTCGGCAGCGCCTACATCGACATCCGCCCGGTCAAGGGCCTGACGATCCACAGCGGTTTCAGCCCGGAATACAGCAACCGTTTCAATAAGGTATATGTCTATCCGTATCAGGATGGTAACCTCGGTGGCAACGAACTTTCCGCGGCCTTCACCACCAACAACCGGCTCAACTGGACCTGGTCCACGACCATCAACTATGCGCTCGACATCAAGAAGCATCGTGCCAACTTCCTCGTCGGTCACGAAATGATCTCGAACGACTCCGTCAACATGTACACCAAGACCCTCGGTTATTCCATCGACGATCCTAACTACATGTGGCCGGATGCCGCTACGGGTTCCTCCATCGTTACCGGTAACGAGACCAAGAGCGCTCTCCAGTCCCTCTTCGGCAAGATCGACTACTCCTACGACAACCGCTACCTCCTCGGCCTGACCGCCCGTTACGACGGTTCCTCCAAGTTCGGTAAGGATAACCAGTTCGCGTTCTTCCCGTCCGTCTCCGTCGGTTGGCGTATCTCCCAGGAAGCCTTCATGCAGGATGTGTCCTGGATCACGGACCTGAAACTCCGCGCATCCTGGGGTACCAACGGTAACCAGCAGATCGCCGACGGTGGTGCTTACACCCTCTATGATCCGGGTGCAGGCGCGACCTCTACCGAAATCGTCTGGGGACGCTGGAACTATGCGACCGTCTACGACATGGCCGGCGCCGGTACCGGTACCCTCTCCTCCGGTTTCCGCCGCTACCAGAACGGTAACTCTTCCCTGAAGTGGGAGACCTCCGAGCAGTATGACCTCGGCTTCGACTTCAACTTCTGGAACTACAAACTCTACGGTACCTTCGACTGGTACTACAAGAACACCTATGATATCCTTGTCAAGCCGACCGTCCTCGGTGTCCTCGGCGAAGGTGCCCAGCGCTATGACAACGCTGCCACCCTCGAGAACCGTGGTATTGAAATCTCCATCGGTACCCGCGGCCGCACCAAGTTCGGCATGACCTACGACATCAACGGTAACTTCTACACCTGGCACAACAAGGTGACCTACCTGCCTGAATCCGTCTACTCCGCCTATCCGGGCAACGGTAAGACCGACATCATCCTCGGCCGCAACGTCAACTCCTACTATGGCTACCGCGCCCTCGGCCTGTACAAGACCGAAGCCGAACTCAACGACGGCATTGAAATCGGTTCCATGAACAAGGGTAAGGGCCTCGGCCGTATCAAGTGGGACGATATCAACGGCGACGGCAAGATCACCAACGCCGACCGTGTCTACTTCGGCAATCCGGAACCGGACCTGTCCTTCGGTATCAACATCAACCTCGGCTACAAGAACTGGGACTTCACCATGTTCTGGGAAGGCAAGCTCGGCTACTATGCCAACACCGGCGACAAGAGCCAGCGTACCCTGTTCATCACCGACATGGGTTCCAACAAGGGTGCTGACATCCTCGGCGCATGGACCCCGGAGAATCCGAACTCCAACATCCCGGCCCTGACCACCACCAACAACAACAACGAGACGGCGACGTCTACGTACTTCTATGAGAACCACAGCTATGCCAAGCTTCGCAACGTACAGCTCGGTTATACCCTGCGCAACGACTTCACCAAGAAGATCGGTCTGAGCCGCTGCCGCTTCTACGTCACCGGACAGAATCTCTTCTGGTTCGATTCCAAGGACTTCACCGGCCGCGATCCGGAGCAGACCGGCTACGGCTATCCGCTTCCGCAGAACCTTCTGGTCGGCGTCCAGCTGTCCTTCTAATCTGAGGATCTGAAGCTATAAAAACAATAAAACAGACTGTATTATGAAAAAAATTATAACTGCTGCGTTTATGGCTCTGGCACTGGCCGCTACCAGTTGCACAGATTTCCTCGACTGCCCGCCGAGCGCCGTCCTTTCAGACGCCAACGTTCAGGGTGCAGGTGCCATTGACGGTCTTGTCGTGGCTTCCTACGCCATGCTTGCCAACGACTACTGGAACCGCCCGATGAACATGTGGTGCTTCATGGAAGTCGGTTCCGACAATGCCTACAAGGGTGGTGGTTCCCTCTCCGACCAGGGTAACATCAACTACATCGAGCAGCATGAGGCCGTCCAGGCCAGCAACGGATACTACAACAACATGTGGACGTATCTGTATTCCGGTATCGGCCGCTGCAACTCCGCACTCGTCCAGCTCGTGGCTGTCGACGCGAAAGACTATCCTATGAAGGAACAGCGGATCGCCGAGATGAAGTTCCTCCGCGCCCAGTTCTACTGGAGACTCCTCGTCCTGATGAACGACATCGTCTGGGTCGACGAGACCATGGACACCGATGCGATCAACAACGCCACCAACTACGACCTGACCCCTGCTCAGATCTGGGACAAGCTCTATCAGGACTGCGTGGATGCCTACAACGTCCTCCCCGAGACCCAGACTGAACTGGCCCGTCCGACCAAGTATGCCGCCGCGGCCGCAGCCGCCAAGATGGCCTTCCTGAGTTCCACCAAGCTTGACCAGACCACCTGGGCATGGCAGGGCGTGGACAAGGAAAAGATGCAGAACGTCCTGAAGTGGACCAAGGTTGTCATGGACAGCGGCAAATTCAGCCTCTGGGATGACATCGGCGTCAACTTCTATCCGGAAGGAGACAATGGCAAGGAGTCCATCTGGGCCATCCAGTATTCCCACGATGACGGCACCATGTACGGCCGCGGCAACTTCGCCAACGGTCTGAACTGGCCGGTCAAGATCAACGGCTGCGACTTCTACAAGCCGTCCGTGAACCTGATCAACGCCTATCGTACCCGTGACGGTATCCCGATGTTCGAGGATTTCAACGTCCACACCAAGTACAGCAAGGACGCCTTCAAGCCGACCGACCTCGGCAAGGTGGACCCGCGCGTCTTCCACACCGTCGCCATGCCGACCGTCGCCTTCAAGATGACCTATGACGAGAAGGTTGACAACAACAACATCTACAACTACGACTGGATGCGTGACCCGGCCGACTACTTCATCTTCTCCTCCCTGCGTCAGGTCATGCCGACCACCAGCGAGACCATCAACTGGATCGTCCCGTACCTGGGCTGCACCCTCAACCAGGCCGAATATCGCTATGACGATATCCTCCTGATGCGTGCCGAGGCCCTCATCGAGACCGGTTCCTGGAAGGATGCCAAGGCCCTGGTCAACCAGCTCCGCGAGCGTGCCGCCAAGTCCACCACCTACTTCCAGGATCCTCGCTTCGGCGTTCCGCTGGAGAACCTCGAGTGCCGTCCGTACACGGATGCCGAATGGTCCAGCGAGGATTTCGCCCGCAAGGCCCTCCACTTCGAGCGCCGTCTCGAACTCGCGACCGAAGGCTGCCGCTTCTGGGACCTGATCCGCTGGGGTGAGGCAGAGAAGGTCATGAACAAGTACTATCAGGAAGAGCAGCAGTATGCTCCGTACCTGAAGAACGCGAAGTTCGACACCGCCGAAGATACCTTTGGTCCTGTTCCGCTGACGCAGATCACGCTGTCCAAGGGTGCCTACAAACAGCACGGTAAATACTAACCGATAACTGTACTTTTCAACTGGTTTGCGGAGGCCGCGGCGAGACGGTCGTGGCCTCCCTTAAAAATTTGACGGAACGGAGAAAAAACCGTAACTTCAAACCCAATAACGAAATAGCCATGAAATTTTATCATTTTCTTATAGGTGCGCTTTGCGCGGCACTGGCCGTTTCCTGCGGCAGCCGTGTCGTGATCGAAGACTTCGAGAAAGGGCTGGACAAGTGGACGGCCGAAGGTGAAATCTTTACGGGAACGACTTCCGGCGGTGACGCAACCGGTTTCCTCGGAAGCTCCTACCTGAAGAGCGCAGACGACGATGCGGTGTCCGGTTCCCTGACCTCCGCTCCGTTCGCCATCACGAAACCGTTCATCAACATGCTCCTCGGCGGTCCGAAAGCCATGGGCTTCGGAGGAGCGTCCAACGCCGTCCGCCTGATCGTGGACGGGGAGGAAGTCCGTACCGCCACGTCCATCAGCAATGTCCCCACCGCCTTCGAGTGGGTATCCTGGGATGTCAAGGACCTGATCGGCAAAGAGGCCTCCATCAAAATCGATGTCGCCCCCGCCCGCAACTACGGCACCCGCCGGATGCCGCGCGGATTCATCATGGTCGACCAGATCGAGCAGGGTCCCAAGAAACTCAGCACCTTCATGGACGAGTATGCCGTGACCCTCAAGGCAGACAAGAAATATATCCTGATCCCGGCCTCCAACACCGGCACCAACTCCCGCCTTTCCCTGGAAGTTGACGGCGTGAATGTCCTCGGCAACGCCCAGAGCGCCCGTCCGGCCGCAACGGATATCGAATACTACATCCCTGTCAACGTCGAGAAATACGCCGGCAAGGACGTCACCGTGAAACTCACGGGCATCAAGACCACCGACGCTGTCTACGGCGCCATCAAGACCTCCGACGAGCCGGGCAACGCGTTCAACGAGACCTATCGCCCGCTTGTCCACTTCTCCCCGGAATTCGGCTGGACCAACGACCCGAACGGCATGGTCTATGTCAACGGTGAATGGCATCTCTCCCTCCAATACAACCCGTACGGCACTTCCCACGGCAACATGCACTGGGGCCTGAGCGTCTCCAAGGACCTGATCCACTGGAAAGATTCTCCGGCGATCATCGCTCCGGACGAACTGGGATCCATCTTCTCCGGCAGCGCGGTCGTCGACCATGAGAACACCGCCGGCTTCGGCAAGGACGCCGTCGTCGCCATCTACACCTCCGCCGGCCAGGGACAGCGCCAGAGCATCGCCTGGTCCACCGACGGCGGCTACAACTTCACCAAGTATCCCGGCAACCCGGTCCTCGCCGACCCCAACGAGCGGAACTTCCGCGATCCGAAGGTCAACTGGATCAAGGATCAGTGGGTCATGGCCCTCGCCTGCGGCCAGGTCATCCGCTTCTACGGTTCCAAGGACCTCAAGGAATGGTACTTCCTCAGCGATTTCGGCACGGGCTACGGTTCCCATGAAGGTGTCTGGGAGTGCCCTGACCTGATGAAATTCAACTACGGCGGCCAGGAGAAGTGGGTGCTCTTCGTCAGCATCAACCCGGGCGGCCCGAACGGCGGCAGCATCACCCAGTACTTCATCGGCAAGTTCGACGGCAAGAACTTCAAGGCCGACAACCTGCCTTACCCGCTGTGGGTGGACGAGGGTGTCGACAACTATGCCGGCGTCACCTTCGCCAACGCTCCTGACGGCCGCACCGTCTTCATGGGCTGGATGAGCAACTGGGTATACACCGGCCAGACTCCGACCCATGCCTTCCGCAACGGCATGACCCTGCCGCGCGACCTCTCCCTGAAGAGCAACGGACGCCATACGATCCTCTCCAGCGTTCCTTCTCCGGAAGTCTACGCCGCCCGCGGCGCCGAGAAGGCCGTTGAAGGTGTCAGCGCCGCCACGCAGTTCAGCGTACCCGAGATCCTCGCCGGCAACAAGGGCGCCTACGAAATCGACTTCACCGTCGTTCCGGACGCCAAGGGAAGCTTTACCTTCAACCTGTCCAACAGCAAGGGCGAAACCACCGTCTGGCAGTTCGACCTCAAGGGCAACAAACTCAGCCTGGACCGCAGCAAGAGCGGTATCACGGACTTCAATCCGTCCTTCGCCGAAAAACCGGTGGTCGTGAACCTCAACCCGCGCGCCGAGTACAAGTGCCAGCTCTTCGTGGACAAGCTTTCCACCGAACTCTTCATCAATGACGGTGACATGGTCTTCACCAACTGCGTCTTCCCCACCGAGGTGTACAACCAGTTCGGTGTCAATGCAGAAGGCTGCAAGGTCTCCGTCAAGGATGTCAAGGTCTATGAACTGAAATAAAGCATCATGAGACTGAAACCTATCCTCTTTCTCTCGCTGTTGCTGGTTGCCGGATGCGGCAGCCAGCGGCAGGAGACGATTGACGCCGAAGGGAATTATACCCTGACGGATAAAGTTACCAAGCGGTACATGCTCATCCCGGCCACCTACACCGCCGCCCGCGGCGGCATGTCCGAGATGGACATCCAGATCGACGGGAAGAGTCTCTTCGAGTATCCGCAGACCATCGCGCCGGCCAAGGAGCAGACCGACTACCTCGTCCCCGTGGACCTGAAGGCCTACAAGGGCAGGAAGGTCACCCTGAAACTCTCAGGCGTCGCGGAAGGCAGCCCGGTCATCGGCGGGATCCAGTTCTCCGACGAGAACGGAGTGGATTACAACGAGCCCTACCGCATGGTCTATCATTTCACGCCGGAATTCGGCTGGAACAACGACCCGAACGGCCTGTTCTACAAGGACGGCCTCTGGCACATGTCCTACCAGCACAACCCGTATTCCGTCTCCTGGGGGAACATGAGCTGGGGCCACTCCACTTCCAAGGACCTCCTGCACTGGGAGCACCACGGCGATATCCTCCGCCCGGACGAGATCGGTGCCATTTTCAGCGGCAGCGCCGTCATCGACCATGACAACACCGCCGGCTTCGGCAAGGATGCCGTCGTCGCCATCTATACCTCCGACCGCCAGGGCGAGCGCCAGAGCATCGCCTATTCCACGGACGGCGGCTATACCTACACCAAGTTCGAAGGCAATCCGGTCATCCCGGATCACCCGACGTCCCGCAACTTCCGCGATCCGAAGGTCTATTGGATCGGCGGCCAGTGGGTCATGGTCCTTTCCGTGAACCAGGTCGTCGAGTTCTACGGCTCCCCGGACCTGAAGAACTGGACGCTCCTGAGCAGCTTCGGTGAAGGCATCGGTTCCCACCTGAGCGTGTGGGAGTGCCCGGACCTGCGGAAATTCACCTATGAAGGAAAAGAGAAATGGGTCCTCTTCGTCACCATCGGACGCGATCCGAACGGCGCGAACAACACCCAGTACTTCATCGGCGACTTCGACGGCAGGAACTTCACGGCCGATCCCCTTCCCTACCCGCTATGGGTGGACCAGGGTGTCAACCAGTATGCCGGTGTGACCTGGGCGGAAGCGCCTGACAACCGTACCGTTTTCATCGCCTGGCTGACCAGTTCCTCCTTCGGTTCCGACAAGCCGGCGACCCGGTATTTCTCCGGTGGCATGACGCTCCCGCATGACCTTTCCCTCAAGAGCAACGGCGTGCATCCGATCCTCGCCAGCGTCCCTTCTCCGGAAGTCTATGCCGGCCGCGGTGCCGCCCAGGCGCTGCAACTCGGCAAGGACGGCGACAAAGTCTCCATCCCCGGATTCCAGACCGGCGCCTATGAACTTGACCTGACCTTCGTCCCGACCGGAAAGAAACCGTTCGGATTCGTCCTGTCCAACAGCAAGGGCGAAAAGGTCACCTACACCTTCGATCCGGCCCAGGGCATCCTGACGACCGACCGGGCGGAAAGCGGCTTGCAGGCCTTTGCGCGCAATGTCGGCAACCCGATCATCTCGCAGATTCCCGGCCGCAGTGAATACAAGGTCCAGTTGTTCATCGACCGGATGGTATCCGAAATGTTCGTCAACGACGGTGATGCCGTAGCGACCAACTGCGTGTTCCCGTCCGAGTACTACGGGACCGTCGAAGTCTTCGGCGCCGCCTCCGTCAAGGATGCCGTCTGCTATCCCATGAAATAAACCTACCGACATGAACAAGAACAATAACCTCAGTAAACTGATCCCGATCATGTTCGCCTTCTTCGCGATGGGCTTCGTGGACATGGTCGGAACAGCCACCAACTACGTAAAAGCGGACTTCCAGCTCAGCGACACGATGGCGAACTTCCTGCCGTCCATGGTGTTCCTCTGGTTCTTCTTCCTCAGCGTGCCTACCAGCCTGCTGATGAACAAGATCGGAAAACGGAACACGGTGATCGTGAGTTTGTTCGTCACCGCCCTCGCGCTGCTGCTCCCGCTTTTCGGCTACAACTACCCGATCATGCTGGTTTCCTTCTGCCTCCTCGGCATCGGAAACACGCTCATGCAGGTTTCGCTCAACCCGCTCATCTCGTGCGTGGTCAAAGGTGACAAGCTGGCCAGTTCCCTGACGTTCGGACAGTTCGTCAAGGCCATCGCCTCCTTCATCGCCCCGATCATCGCCAGCTGGGCCGCCGTCAAGTTCGGCAACTGGAGGATCCTCTACATCATCTTCCTGGTCATCGGCGTGATCGCGACCGTTTACCTGTGGATGACCAAGGTCGAAGAGGATGCCCCGTCTGCCGGTTCCTCCAGTTTCCTGGATGTCCTCAAGCTGCTGGGCGTTCCCACGGTCCTGCTCTTCTTCCTCGGTATCGTCAGTCATGTCGGTATCGACGTGGGCGTCAACACGGCCGCTCCGAAGATCCTGATCGAACGGCTGGGACTTCCGCTGACGGAAGCCGCCATCGCGACGAGCGTCTACTTCCTGTTCCGTACGATCGGCTGCTTCACCGGATCCATCATCCTGGCGAAG
>JBGUXJ010000151.1:0-4493 GCA_045222055.1 Candidatus Cryptobacteroides sp.
CCCTCCATCCTGACCAATTACCATACGGAGGAGGAAAAGGCGGCGGCGAGGGCGATGTTCGCCTCCTGGGGCCAGAAAATCAGCGAAGTGCCGCTCCCGTCGCGCAGTTCCTATTTCGGAATCATCGACCTGGCCGGCTTCCCGAAGGACCGGTTCTGGCTCTATCAGGCCCGCTGGCGTCCGGAACTTCCCGTCGCGCACATCCTGCCGCACTGGAACTGGCCGGACCGCGTCGGGCAGGTGACCCCGGTCCATGTCTACACCTCCGGCGACAGCGCCGAACTGTTCGTCAACGGCAAGTCGCAGGGGCGCAAGGAAAAAGGAGCGCTGGAATACCGGCTCCGCTGGGATGACGTCGTCTACGAACCCGGTACGGTTGAGGTCGTGGCTTACAAGGACGGACGGGAATGGGCCAGGGACAAGGTCGTCACGACCGGTGCCGCCCGGCAGATCGTCCTGAAGACGGACTATGACGGAGAGGACCTGTGCTATGTGCGGGTGGAGATCGCGGACAAGGACGGGAACATGGTTCCGACGGCCTGCAATGAACTGTCGTTCAGCATTTCCGGTCCAGGGGAGATCGTCGCATGCGATGCCGGTGACCCGACTTGCCACGTGGCCTTCCATTCGACGGAGTATCCGGCGTTCAACGGTCTCTGCAGCGTCATCGTGCGCCGCACCGGAAAAGGCCCGTTTACGCTCAGGGCTTCCGCCAAGGGCCTGAAAAGCGCCCGGGCGGCGTTCTGAGAAAGTTTATCGGATTTTTTCGAGCCGCACGCGGAGGGTGACCTTCTCGTGCGGTTTCAGTTTGAAGAAGAAGGCCGTCAGGGACTTGCCCGGATTGGGAGCGTCGTAGTCGTGCAGGTGGGTGACGGCGGGGTCCATGCCTTCCTCCCAGGTCACGGGCAGCAGCGCCGCTTCCGGGGTTCCGGATCCTTGCAGTTCCGCATGGAGCCGGCGGACGTGGCCGTTTCGGGTCAGGAGGACCGTGCGGCCATCGATGATTTCCGCTTGGGCTTCGCTGCAGAGGGCCCAGCGCAAGGTGTGCAGGCTGTCTCCGCCTTGCAGGATGTCTTCCACGACCAGATCCTCGTTATCATCCAGATAGACCCGGCGCAGGTGAGTGCGGAGGGCATCCCAATAAGGCATCTGGACATCCAGTTCGACGCCCTTCTCCCAACTGCGGCCCAGTGCGACTTTCTGGTGGATGCTGGGCGCCCGGTCGTCGAGGGTGAGGATGTTGTGCGACCAGGGGCCGATGCGGAATACTTGCCAGCGCTGGCCGGCCTGTTTCATGTTCCACAGATCGACGCCCCGGGATTCCAGGGAATTGTAGTTCTGCATCCCCAGGTCCGCGGCCCATGCGACCCCGTCCGATTCGAAATAGAAGGATCCGATGTCCTGGTGTCCGTGGCTGGAGGATGCCAGGCCGCCCTTGACGCCGAGATACGTGTCGTCCGGGTTGTCCCAGCCGCTCCGGTAAATCCAGACAGGGGTCGTCCCGCCGCTGCGGTAGGTATGCCGTTCGGGTGGCGCCATGTTGGACAGGTCGAGCCGGCTGCCTTCGATGAGGAACATCGGGAAGAGCCGTTCTTCGCAGAGATTGTCCAGCCCTTTGCGCAGTTCGGGCCAGAGGAGGCCCGGATCGCCGGTCTGGCGGGCCATCCAGGCCTGCATGTACTGCATGGCTCCGCGCGGGTACGCGTCGTAGAAACTCCAGCAGCGTCCGGTCGGCGTGGTCATCATCTGCATGAACGTCGCCGAGGCGAGCAGTCCCGCACCGGGCCGGCTGCCGTCATCGGCCGTCAGCAGGCCGCAGTCGGTCCCGAAAGCGCTCTGCAGGGCCGCCAGCAGCATGATCTGGAACGAGGTCCCGTAGCCCCAGTAATTGTAGCCCTCCGGGTAACTTCCTTCCGGAGAATACTCCGCCAGGGCCTGTGGATTGGTCTCCAGGCACCGCTTGATGACGAAGGCGGCGTCGAAGGGACGTTCGTCCCAGATGGCGAGGGCGGCATGAAGCAGGCCGGCGTTGCAGACGGGATTCCAGTTGATGGGACTCTCGTAGAACCAGGCGAGCTGGTCGTCCTTGGCGGGAGTGAAGGCCTTTTCTATTAGAGCGTTGCAGAAGGATTCCCGCTGGGCTTCACTCAGGCGCCCGTACAGCCAGTCATACCCCAGGCCGACGGCCATGGCCATTTCGCCGGTGTCGAGGAAATGGGAGGGGTTCCAGTCACGGAACCGGCAGACGGCTTCCATTTCCCGGATGGCGCGGTCGGCATAGACGTCGACGGAATGGACCCGCCAGGCATAGCCGAGCCAGAATATCCGCTTGATCGCTTCGCGGGAAGTGGCCAGCATCCGGCGTCCGATGAGGACGCGCTCCAGAACGGGGGCGTCGAGGATGCTGTCACAATAGGCAAGGATAAGACTGTCTGCCCGGCGGAAGATGGGTTGTTCGGCCACGGCTTCCCGGATCCGGCTTTCTTCGCCCGCTCCGAGCAGGAGGCGGGGATGCGGCACCGGATCGGGCGTCGTCACGGCGCGGAGCGGCTGTGTCAGCAGCAGGGCCAGGAGCAATGGCAGTCTAATCCGCATACGGATACAGGGTCAACGCTTCGAGGAAATAGTAGTCGGCATAGGTGAGCGGGACGTCCACTTCGGAACGGTTGGGGAAATGGCCCACGCTGTGCTTGAGGATGAAACCGCCGTTTGTGCCGGGTTCCGCGAGGTATTCCGGCGAGGCGAGGGTGCGGAGGATCCTCTCTGCCATGTTGAGGCCCCGGCCGTCGTCTTCGGAGCCCCGGAACTGCCTGAGTTTCAGCAGGCCACAGGCGATGATGGCTCCGGCGGATGCGTCTTTGCAGTCCGTCTGCGAGAAATCCCAGTACGGGACACCGTCCTCGGGGAGGTGGCCGAGCAGCCAGTTTTCCAGTTTCGCGGCTACATCGTAAAAGGTCTTTGCCAGTTCCCCGTTGCCGGCGCCCTTCTCTTTCAGCGCCATCATCGCATAGCCGTACAGGGCCCACGCCTGGCCGCGGGCCCAGGCGGACTCGTCCGAGAAGCCCTGGACCGTCTGCCGGCCCAGGACGCTCCCGTCATCGGCGTAATCGACGAGATGGAAACAGGTTCCGTCTTCGCGGAAATGGTTCTTCATCGTGGTGAGCGCGTGTGTTTCCGCGACGGACCGGTCGCCATAGTCCATCAGCAGTTCCAGGTTCATCATGTTGTCGATGATGACGGGGAAGTTCCAGTCGCCGAAGTCCCAGCTGCGGATGCAGCCGACGGCGGGATCGAAGCGTCCGGCCAGTTGCTCCGCGCCTTTCCGCAGGACGCTTCCGACCATCCGGACGGTTTCCGGATCCCTGTCTGGCGTATAATATAGAAGGATGTTCCAGTATCCGAAACTGGACATCAACTGGAAGCCGATGTCGTGATCCGTTTTGCGTTCCGTGAGGCGGGCAAGGGGAAGGGTATGTTTGACGGCCAGTCTTTCCAGGGTGTCACCCGGGGAGGCCAGCGTCCACAGCACGCCGGGATAGAATCCGCTGCACCACCAGTCGATGTCCGAAGTGACCGGTTCCCCGTCCTGGAAAGTCTTGGGGCACCGTCCTTCCGGAAGCAGGCTGTCCATGAGGACGGCCTGGTGCCTGGCGACCTGGAAAACCCGCTCGCGCAACTGCTCCATCGTTTCCGTCCGGGGAGCCCGTGCCCCGCAGGCCAGGGTGGCGAAAGCCGCGAACAATAGCAATCGTTTCATGGAGCGAAGATAGCAAAAAATACATGAAAATAAACGTTTTAGAGGGTCTTGGACGTGTTGAAAACTTTGTTAATTAAATAATTCTTCGTAAATTTGCGGTCCCTTAAAATGGGGAAGAAAACATAAATTATTTATTTACAAACATTTATGCCTACTATTCAACAGTTAGTCCGCAAAGGACGCGAGACCCTCGTCGTAAAGAGCAAGTCCCGCGCGCTGGATGCGTGCCCTCAGAAGAGAGGTGTCTGCGTACGTGTGTACACCACCACGCCTAAAAAGCCGAACTCCGCTATGCGTAAGGTGGCCCGTGTACGTCTCACCAACTCGAAAGAGGTCAACGCTTACATCCCGGGCGAAGGCCACAACCTCCAGGAGCACAGCATCGTGCTGGTCCGTGGTGGTCGTGTCAAGGACCTTCCGGGTGTACGCTACCACATCCTTAGAGGAGCTTTGGATACCGCTGGCGTGGAAGGCAGGACCCAGTCCCGTTCCCTCTATGGCGCCAAGAGGCCGAAGAAATCTAAGAAGTAATCACCTTTATTAATTTCAAATTCCCAAAACAATGAGAAAATCGAAGCCTAAGAAGAGGATTCTACTTCCTGATCCTAAGTTCCACGACGTGAACGTTACACGTTTCGTGAACAACCTTATGTTGCAGGGGAAGAAGAGTATCGCGTATTCTATTTTTTACGATGCCATTGACATGGTAGGCGAGAAGATGAAAGATTCTGACAAG
>JBGUXJ010000152.1:0-4720 GCA_045222055.1 Candidatus Cryptobacteroides sp.
ACCGGACGGACGATGCCCATGCTTTCGTCGAGCGGGCGCGGGTTCCAGTCCACGAAGCCGAGGTTCAGGTCTCCGGGCCGGGCGCGCTGCAGCCGGACTTCCAGCGTGTTGCGGCCCTTCAGCAGGGACGTGACGTCATAGACATATTTCCGGAAAGGCCCGAAGGTGGAATCTGCCGACGCGATCTGCCTGCCGTTGAGAAAGATGTCGGCCCGGTAGTCCAGTCCGTCGAATACGAGGTCCGTGTGGGGGCCTTTGGGCGCCGGGAACGTGGTCTTGTAAATCCAGGTGTCATCGAAGACCGTCTTGTCGACGTCGGCATAGTTGCGGCCGACCATCAGGTCTTTGCCGAAATATCCGGCCTGGTCCAGGACGCCGGCTACGGTTGAAGGGACCGTAGCGGCATAACTTTCTTTGCTGCCGGAGCGGTTGAGCGTCCAGCCTTCCTCCAGGCGGAGGGTGTCGCCAGGCTGGAGGAGAATGCCCGGATTTGCCGAACAGGCAGCTGCCGCCAGGGCGATTAACCATGCGAATCTTTTCATATTCAAGTAGATTATGAAGTCATTTTTTGCAAAAATAGACTTTCAAATAGGTTTATTAGGTATAAATTTGCGTATTTAATGGTACAATTTGCGTAATTTTATTTAACGTTTTAATTTTTTGTCCCATCTTTGTGTCGGCAACCTAAAGTGATTGACAATGAGAGTTAAACGGATTTTATACCTATTATTATCGTGCGCGATGTGCGCCGCGTGTACGGGCGCGTTTCCGCAAATTGTGTGGACGGAGGGAGAAACCGATCCCGCAACCCGGAAAACGGTCCATACCCTGGAAATCCATCATGCTCCTGCGGGAGCGGACTGGACCATCTGGTTCAGCCAGTTCCGGACGCCGGTGACCATGGCGCCGGACGCACCTGCCTCGATCGAGCATGTGAGCGGTACCCTGTACCGTGTCGTCCCTGCGGCGGACTGCCCCGGCGGTGACCTGGTGCTCCGGTACGAGGCCCGTGCGCTCGAGAACCAGTGCCGTGCTCCGGAAGGCTTCTATCTGCAGCAGAAAGGAAAGGCCCCGGTGGCAATCGGTGCGTCCTATGCATTCCTGCCGGCGGAGCCGGTCCGCTCCTTCGAGGCCCGTCACGTGGCGGTGGATGCCATGGGCATGATTCCGCGCGTCAAGCGTTTCGACCGCGGGGAGGGGACGGCGGACCTGTCCGCCACACCTGGCGAAGTCCGTTTCGTGGACGGCCAGGTGCCGGGCTGGTACCGGATCACCCTGGACGGCGGCATCGGCATCGAGGCGGCGGACGAGGACGGCGCGTATTATGCCAAGGTGACACTGGATAACCTGAAGCGCAGTCCCGGAGCCGTTCCCGCCGGCGTGATCACCGACTGGCCGGACCTGCCGTACCGTGGCATCATGCTGGACGTCAGCCGGAATTTCACGAAGAAGGACAACCTGTTGAAACTGCTGGATATCCTGGGACATTATAAAGTCAATTATTTCCACCTGCACATGGGGGACGACGAGGGATGGCGTGTCGAGATCGACGCCCTGCCCGAACTGACGTCTTACGGCGCCTTCCGGCAGATCCCGGTCCTGCAGGAGGACGGTTCCATCCTGGAGCCGGACGCTTTGCAGCCGACCTATTGCATGTCCGCCGACAGGAATGACCTGGATTCCCCGGGCAACGGCTATTATTCCCACGCCGATTTCGTGGAGATCCTCCGCTATGCCTGGGAACGCCGCATCCGCATCATCCCGGAATTCGATACGCCCGGCCATTCCCGTGCCGCGATCAAGGCCATGGAATACCGCGCCGTGCATACGGGAGATACTTCCTGCCTGCTTTCCGAACCGGAGGATACTTCGGACTATGTTTCCGTGCAGGATTATACGGACAACGCCCTGAACGTCGCCCTGCCGACGACCTATGCCTTCATCGGCAAGGTCTTCGACGGGCTGATTGCCTTGTACAAGGAGGCGGGTGTGCCGCTGGATGCCATCCATGTGGGTGGCGACGAGGTGCCGGAGGGCGCCTGGACCGGCTCGCCGGCCTGCCAGGCCCTGATGGCGCAGACCGGCAGGGGCATCGAGGACCTGACGGACTACTATGTCGGCCGGGTGCTGGACCTCGCGGAGGAACGCGGCATCAAGATCGCCGGCTGGCAGGAAGTCTGCCAGCATCTGGCTCCCGAAACGTTCGCACGGCTGAAGAAGAACCTGTTCTTCACCAACCTGTGGGCGGTTTCCCGCGGCCGGGACGAACTGGCTTATCAGTTCGCCAATGAAGGGATCCACGTCGTCCTGTCGAATTCATCCAACAACTATTTTGACATGGCCTACAACGACAGCAAGCTGGAACGGGGCCATTCCTGGGCTTCTTTCATCGATGAGCGCCGTTCCTTCTCCTTCCTGCCGTTCGACATGTACCGTTCCGTCCGCTGGGACGACCACCGCCGCCTGACGGACATCTCACGGGCAGACGAGGGCAAGACGGCCCTCCGGCCCGAAGGACGTCCCTTCATCATGGGCGTGGAAGGGCATCTGTGGGCGGAAACGCTCCGGAGTTTCGACCATGTGACCTATTACCTGTTCCCGAAGGCTGTGGGCCTGTTTGAACGCGGCTGGAATGCCAGCCCGGCCTGGGAGGGGAGCAAGGTCGCGGACGATCCTGTCTTCGTGGAGGATTTCGACCGCTTCTTCAGCATCGTGACGGACCACGAATATCCGTACTACGACAGTCTCGGCATCTCTTATCACCGGAACTAGGCCATGTTACGCCTGCTGATCATATCTGACTTCACGGAAGCGTTCCCCAGCAAACTGTTGAGCGGAATCGTACGGTATTCCCGCCGCAAGGAGCAGTGGGTGATCTGCCGCATGCCTCCGGCCTACAAATCCCATATCGGGATTCCCGGGGTCGTCAAGTGGGCGAAGGACTGGGGCGCCGATGCGGTCATCGGCCAGTTTGAGCAGAGCGATGACGTCGAACTGTTCGCGCGCAACGGCATCGTCTGCGTCGCGCAGGATTTCAAACAGCGTTTCAAGTCCATCCCGAACATCACGGCGGACTATATCGGGACCGGCCGGATGGCGGCCCGGTATTACCTGGAACGTGGCTTCAAGCATTTCGGATTCTTCGGATTCAACCAGGTCTGCTGGTCGGACGAACGGTACGAGGGCTTCCGCAGGGAAGTGGAAGAAGCCAATATCGGAGCCACGATCGATGTCTATAACATGCAGGATATCGACCATCTGTGGTACTATGAACGGGATAAACTCCGGGAATGGCTCCGGTCGATCCCGAAGCCGATCGGCATCATGGCTTGCGACGACAACCAGGGCAACAACCTGGTCGAGGCCTGCCATTCGGCCGGCGTGAAGATCCCCTCCGAAGTCTCCGTCATGGGCGTGGACAACGACGAACTGCTCTGCAGCCTCGGGAGTACCGCCTTGTCCAGCATTTACGTGGACATCGAGGACGGCGGCTACCGGACGGCGGAACTGATCGAAACGATGGTCGCCAATCCGGATGTCCGGATGGGGGATGTCGTCCTGCGGCCGGTCAAGGTTATCGAGCGGATTTCAACCGCCGCATTTGCCACGGATGACATCCAGATCCAGAAAGCGGTCAAGTTCATCCACCAGAATTACCAGAAAAAGATCTCCGTCAAGGATGTGATGGAAGAAGTCGCCCTGTCCCGGCGCCTGCTCGAACGGCGTTTCAAAAGCGTGACCGGCCAGACCCTTTACCAGTATATATCCGACCAGAAAATCCGGCATTTCGCCGAGCTGCTGCACGAAACCAACGACCAGGTGGTCAACATCGCCCTGTCGCTGGGTGAAACCGATACCAAGAGCATCTCGCGCCGGTTCAAGCAAATCTATGGCTGTTCCCCGATGGAATGGCGTGAAAGAAACCAGAAAAACAAACAATCATGATTCGGAAACTCCTCTTCGTTTCGCTGGCCGTCCTGGCCGCCTGCGTTGCCCGTGCCCAGCAGCCGGATGCCCTCCGTCAGCTTGTCCTCCATCCTGAATACCTGGACGGGACGGATTATCTCTGCCCCACGGAGGCGGTGGAACTGACGCCGGCTCCGGCCGGCTATGAGCCCTTCTATGTCAGCCATTACGGCCGCCACGGGGCCCGTTACGCCTGGCAGAGTGATATCTATACGCGGCTGAACGAGGTCTTCCTGAATGCCCTCTGGCATGACAACCTGACCCCGTTCGGGGCGGACTACAAGGGCCGTTTCGACCAGTTGTTCCCTTCCGTGATCCACCGCGTCGGCGATTTGTCCCGCAAGGGTTTCCGCCAGCAGGAGGCCCTGGCTGCCAGGATGTACGCCAATTATCCGGAAGCCTTCCCGGACGGGGCGGCGGTGCGGGCATGGACGTCCACCTCCACGCGCTGTGTGATGACCATGTCGGCTTTCTGCCTGGGTCTGAAGGCAGCCAATCCGGATCTGGACATCTTCGAGCATTTCGGGAAGTATTACCTGCCTGCCATCCTGCCCATGGACCGAAGCAACCCCTTCCGCCAGGAGAAGGTGACGGAAACGCCGGTCTCATTCAGCGAGACCTGGGAGCAGTATATCGCCCGCACCATCGACTGCAAGGCGATCCTTTCCCGGCTCTTCAAGGATCCGGACAAGACGCTTCCTGAGAAAGAACAGTGGGACTTCGTCTCTTATCTCTATTTCTTCGCCGCAGGCAT
>JBGUXJ010000153.1:0-30386 GCA_045222055.1 Candidatus Cryptobacteroides sp.
CCGGTACGCCCCTGCGGGGCTATCCCTCCCACTTCGCTGCGCTCGTGGGCCCCTCCCGTTCACGGAGCCACGGGCGGCTACGCCGTCCGGAGGCTTGCCGCCATCCGGCTCTGCGCCGCTATGCTGAACTGTCCTTTTTTGTAACGGGGGATTTTTTAAGTTAGCAAAGCAATAAAATAACAAAGTGGATTGGCAAAAAGAACCTCCCTTGGAGGCTCTTTTAAAAAAATCACATTAAATGTTGTTGCGACTGCCGATGACCATCAAACTGTAGTGACTCACTCGCTTGTTTTCCTGGGACAAGAATGTAATCCATCTTACTTGCAGTGGCAATTTGGCGGGCATATTCCTTTTTTGCAAGGACAACGGCATCGTCAATCCAGTCATCGCGTTTTACCTCTATGATGACATAAGAGCCGTCTTGCTTGATTGCAAGAAAATCTGGATAGTAGGAACGAACACCACCAGAGACTGGGTCAATGTAGTTTACGACAAAATCTGTCTGGCCATGAGTGAGCATGCCAGTGAACCACACCTTCTGGATTCGCTTGTCTTTGAGCAGGTTCCAAAACATGTTGTACTCGGGAACGGAGTCGAAGCAGTATTTGTCGAGGTTGAAGGATTTGTCTTTGTACTTGTCGAACTGGTTATCGGCTCTATCTGCGAGTAGTCCTTCTTTATAGCTTATAGAGAAGTAGCCTTCTTCCGGTTCCTTTACTAGCTGGACATCAATTTCTTCGGAATTCTCAAACTCCACGATATCAAACATTTCGCGGAAAAGCCTGGGAATAACTTCGTCGTAGAGAAGGTCATTGAATTCGTTTACCTTAGCGAGAACGCAGTCCATCCCACCTTCGGAATTGTTGAGAATGTCACGAATCACAATAGGACGAACGTTTAGATAGCGAGCGATTTCCGCAACGATAGTTAGAGGCGAGAAAGTCCTTTTATCTTTGAAGGCCGTCACATCTACATCGGCACCTATTTTTGTAGCTGCGTCAAAAATATTACGTTTTGATTCAATGATGCGGTACTTTGCGGTATCGACCGTATCCAAGGCAAAATCCACTTTTTCAACTAACTTCTTCTCTTTTAGTTGGAACAGTTTCTTAATCCTTTTGAGTTTCACCGACACAGGAGGTGGCACGATACGTACTTCGGTCCGCTTGCGGTTGGTGCCAGCAGACGTCATGTCCGTGAGCGTGACGTTGAAGTTCTGCTGTAGCTCATTATCGAGGATAGCAGCGTTTTCGGATGAGAGGAAAACAGATGCAGTTTCCTGGTGGTCTCCAATTCTGCGTAAACAGCGCATAGTTGCCTGGAGTACAAACACCTTTGATTTAGGTTCACGATGAAGAGCAACGCCGAAAAGAGAACGGCAGTTCCAGCCTTCTTTTCCTTTATTCACCAGAAGAATGAATTGCTTATTGGATAAAGCGGTATCTAGGTTCTTGAATTCGCGGAGATCATCGTTAGATGTTATGCTGTCGTCCCCGACGTTTACAAGAATCTTGTCTGTAGGAATGTCCAGCTCAGACAAAACTGTTTCCACAGCAGGACGGACTTCATTCTGCAGTTCGGCAATAGAGGACGCGAAGAAAGCTATTTTGGGCAACATCCCTTCGTATCGTTTCTCACCGTATGACTTCCAGAATTTACTGATTGCTATGCGGCAAAAAGCAAGAGTTTCATCCTTTACGTTCTCGTAGCCTTTTACGTCCACTTTCTTTAAATAATCGTTATCAATGGATTCACGCAGGCCATAGGAGTACACAACCTCTGGCAGAAGACGGGTTCCAACGTAAGGCGTTCCTGTATAGTTGAAGCACGCAACCACTTTAGTTCCAGCACGAGAGAGGTTCTCGGCTAGCTCGTTGATGGTGACACGTAAACTGGTCGCTTTTTTTGTTGAAAGAAGGTCATCGCTCAGTTTGGTGCCAAATACGTGATGGGCTTCGTCAACATAGACACCCAGTTGAGGAAGGCGCGTGAGTTTCGTGAATCGCTGGTTCGTTATCAAAGAAGCTTCGTCATCAATATCGGTATCTCCCGCAGCCTCTGCAAGCTCGGCCCATTTCCCGGAGAGGGCTGTGTAATATTTGCTGGAGTCGGAAAATAGAAGTTGAACCGGAGTTTTCTCCTTGTGTTCCTTTTTGAGGATAATCTTCTGGGTGTTTGATATGATGATGTTATAGCTGGAATTCTCTATGGCATTCAGCGCATCGCCGGTATCGTCCAGAAAAAAGAATTTCAGATTCGACTCGAGCCAACTGAGATACTCTGGAGGGATCACCTTTGATTTGTCAAAGGTTTGTATTTCACGGAGAGACTCAAGAACAGTTTTGTCTGGGGCAAAGACGAGAGCATTATGACAGTAAAGTTCACTCTTGGGATATTTGTTTGCAAGAAGGAACTCGTAGAAAATAGATGTAGCAATGAGCACAGTCTTTCCCAGACCCATTGTAAGGGCAAAGATATAGTTGGGATATTGTTGCTGCAAAGCCTTAATCTGCTCAAAGATCACTTTAAAGGTCTCTTTGTCGGTTTCCTTATCTCCATCTGGACCTTCCTGGACTCCGAATAGGGTTGCATTGCCGTACTTGTCAGTACCGGCGAAACGACGCCCTTCAAATTCATTTGTATGGTTGTACCAGTCCTCGAAGACCTTCCACAACTTGTCATTGTTGCAGAACTCTTTCAGAAAGACGTACATCTCCAGTGCTTCAAACTGGGGAGGCCTTAAGAATGCCGAAGCGTTTTCCTTTTTATTGTTGAAACTTAAGAACTTACGTGATAACGGCTTAAAGGTCGTATAGACCTTTTTGTGCTCCTGTTCTATAAAACTCTGGAGGTACTGATAGAACGGGAAGTCTATTGTGGCACTATTCTTTTTTGCTCTAGCCATAGATTTAAAGTTCTATAGTTTGTTCCAGGGATTCACTCAGCACGTCTGTAATCTTGATTCGAATCCTAGAAGCGTCCTTGGGGATGGAGTATACACCGGCAACAATTTCACTCTTTTCAGGTACATCAATTACTGAAGGGGCAAATACAGAACCATCATAGTTGAAATCGATCTTTATTGAGGAAACCAACATTCTCCAATCGTTGACATCCGTTTTTTCCAAAGACAACTTTTGAAGCAGATTCATCGGATAGAAATCTCTAATTACAAGCTTATTGCCTTCAACTGCAATATCTGCATCAGAATCTCTTTTAAACTCAATATCTGTACGATCTGTCAAAATGTCCAGGACCTCAACATCTATCAAATAGCCAGTTGTCTTCATCTGGAGCTTCAGCTGGCTTGCGAGATCCGGTTCATGCCCCATACAAACTAGCGTTATACTCTCTACCGGCTTATTAGGATTCTCCTCTTTAAGTTTATCAAATTGAGCGTAAGGGAAATTCGTTATAAGCTCATTTAAATCTGCACGCGTGGTTATTCTATTCACGGGCATAATTTTCCACATCCGCCCTTCTTTCTCTCCGTCATAAAGACCATTATTGGGAAGGGGTTGCAGCTCAAGAGCCTGTATGAGTAATTGTTTTGCTTCTACAGGATTTCTAAAAACATCGTAATTATTTACATTATAGACTTCGAAACCCGTGTAATATACGCTCGGCTCATTTTCTGAGCCAAGAGCAAGCTCTGCCTCACTCTCTTTAAGTTCTTTTTGGATTCTTAATAATCTAGAAACAGTCGTATCAATAGCGCCTACATTTATATCGGCCCCTAGGAATCTACGGCCCAACTTCATCGCCATCGCTTGTGTTGTTCCACTACCCATGAAACAATCAAAAACGATGTCACCGGGATTCGAAGCACTTTCTATAATTCGAGAAATGAGTTTATAAGGTTTCTCTGTCGGATAACCAGTCCGAATGTTCCCGTCAACCTTAAACCGCGAAGCGACAGCAAACTCCCACCAATCCTCGGGTATTTTCCCTTTACTTGAATACTCTCCACTTACGCTATTGTCCATTAGTCCTTGGAAGCCACCAGAATGAACCTCCGACTCAACTCTTACTGCATCACCGTTAAAAGTCCAATCCTTTCCTTTAGAATACCACAGAATGTTGTCATGCTTACGATTAAACTGTTTCATCCCAGGAGAACCAGGACCCGTATAGCACCAAATAATCTCATTGCGGAGATTTTCAGCTCCAAATATATCGTCCATAAGACACCTCAAATGGTGAATCTTATGCCAGTCACAATGAAGGAAAATTGACCCTTTTTCAGAAAGCAATTCTCTTAAAATAATGAGTCTCTCATACATAAATTGAAGATACTCATCATTATTCCAAATATCCGTATATTGTTTTTCTTCAAATGAAGTTGTCTTTCCCTGAAAAAAGTTGACTCGAAAAGCACGAGTTAACGATGTTTATTTATCAAACGAAGAAGCGCGAACTGTACTATGAGCGGGTCATAGCGCTGTATCAACAGACCGGTTATGGGAAGAAACGGCTGGGAAAGCTGTTTCCCGAAATTGGAGAGAAGACTATTTCCAGATGGATTGCTAACTTTGTATCCGAGAACCCGCAAGTAGCATCCATGAAACGAGCGAAACCAGTACGAACAGCCCCTGTTCAAGCGCCGGAAGTTCAATCTGAAAAGCTTCCGACGGATGTCCGGGAACTCCAGGCCGAACTGAAGAGACTGCGGGCGCAGCTGGCTAAGGCGGAGATCAAGGCCGAAGCATACGACGAGCTCATCAATGTCGCCGAGGCCAAGTTCAACATCCAGATCAGAAAAAAAGCTGGCGCCAAGCAGTAGACAACCTGCGCGCAAGGAACCCCAAACGATATGAGGTTCAGCATCTTTGCGAGCTGTTTGGCGTGACGAAGCAGGCGTATTACAAACATGATGAATCAAGGGTCCTGGCCCAAGCGGCAAGGGATGCCTTTGCGTTGGAATACATCAAACACGTCCGGACCAAGGATCCCGGGATAGGAGGGGTGAAGCTCTGGCATATGTACAGGCGAGACTTCAAGGGTAATGACCCCCTCGGGCGCGACAGGTTTGTGGATATCATCAACGAGCACAACCTGAAAGTCCGCATGAAGGTGCGGAAGCCGCGGACGACGGACTCGTCACATGGACTTCCCACATACCCCAACCTTGTAAAGGACTTTATTCCAACAGCCCCCGACCAGTTGTGGGTGAGCGACATTACATACATCACCATCTGGGAGGATGCTTGGCACTACTTCTTCTGCTATCTTTCGCTCATCCTGGATGCCTATACAGAGGAAATCGTCGGCTGGAGCGTGGGTCCTACGCTAGAGACCGCCTATCCGCTCAAGGCGCTTAAGATGGCGCTAAAACGTATAAGCGGGAAGAAAGACATCGAACTCATCCACCATTCCGACCGAGGGTGCCAGTATGCAAGTTCCGACTACATAAAGCTACTGAACGACAATCACATCCAGATCAGCATGACGGAATCCGGAGATCCCAAAGATAATGCCCAGGCGGAACGCATTAACAATACGATGAAGAATGAACTGTTCAAGGATATACGTTTCTCCCGCATTGCTGAAGTCGTTGCCGCGGTCGCTCATGCCGTAGACTTCTACAACAACGAGAGGCCTCATATGAGCATCGATATGATGACGCCAGCCGAGGCGGCCTTCTGTGAAGGTGAAATCAAGAAACACTGGATCAGTTATCGCGAGAGGGCTATCCGGGAGAAACAGGCATTGGAAATCCCTGAAAATAGTTTACCTTTGTCCATCGTTCAGGGGTCTCCCTCCGGCCTCCGGCCGTCAGTCAACCCCTGAACGGGATAAGACCTGGAAAGACAACCAAAAGACGGGAGTCAACCTAAACCAGTAATAACGTAAACCAGAGTCAACTTCTATCAGGGATAGACTCAATCTGAGTCAACCTAAATCCGGAAAGGACAAGTAGAGTCATTTAGAACTTTGTTCCCACGTAACTCTATGGTCATTTTATAGTCTGCTTTGGAATCAAATGGAGGATCAATATAGATCAAATCAACTTGCCCTCTATAATTCTTTAAGAGGTGACTCATAACCTGAAGATTATCACCCCAGAAAATCTTATTAAACCAGCCGTCAGTATCCTCCCCAAAGGTTTCTTTTAGTTGTGCTGGATAGTATTGAGTTGAGGTAAAGTTTCTTTGCCCGCGCCAACGTAAACGAGCATAGCCTTTAATTGGCTCAAATTCATACTGCTCAACAGAATCTATAGCCTTCTGTTCTGCTTTAATGTTAAATAACTCGCTCATATATAACTACTTTCTATTATTACAATAAAACCTCATATCACACTCGGCGCAATGCTTCTCTGATTTCCTCGTAGAGTCCATTGAAAAATCTTTGGCCTCAATTCTCTTAACTACTTCGTCAAAGGTTGCAATGGTAGTTTCTATATTATGACTCTGATAGTTAAAGGAGATTCGAGGATTACCGTCTTCCACCTTTGGATAGTATAGATGCATCCGGCTAACTGTCTGGCCTGTTCGTTCGTGAATTAGGTAGGCATACACTTCCAACTGCCGACGATATTGATTCAAGAGAGCACGTTGACGTTCATCGCGGGTGTTCACGTCGGGCTTGTCACCCGACTTAAAGTCCACTAGCTCAACTGTTCCATTTTCACCTTGAATCAAATCTATCTTGCCCTCCAGAATGTAATCCTCTTTAACAAGAGACACATCAACCTCTGCCTCTTGGATGGAATCCCATTTGTCAGAATTGTCATCCCGGTATCTTAGAACCTGTCTCAACAAGGCATCCTGCTGTGCTTGGCGAAGATACGTCCGCTGCTGCTGGGATAGGAGAAGATAGTTGAGGTGGAACCACTGAATGATATTAGAGTCTGTCAGGGTGTCCCGTTCCCCTCTGATTACAGCCTTGTGGATATCCTCAATGGTCTGGTGAAGCAGCGTTCCACCAAGGGAGCCACCGGTACGGATGGCAGCAAATTCTAGCTCTTTGTAGAACTTATACTGGAGGGGGCAGCTTTCGTAGAGCAGGACATGAGACGTGAAGGAATACTCATGTTTGATATTTGAAGCTTTGACTTTCGCCAGCTCCAACTTTGTCATATCAAACACTGAGGACCGCCAAGAAGGAGTGGAATCCCAAATATCACGGAACTCGTGAGAAGGCAGTGCTGACGGACCAGAATGCTCATGGCCTGCTAAAACAAGTAAGTTTTGAGCCCTAGAGAAAGCAGTATAGTAGAGTCTCCAGAAGTCATAATACTTCGTCTGCTCGATAGGCTCATACATTGGCTTGTGGTAGTAGTTTTGCTGCAATTCTTCGTCTAGTGCGGAGTAGCTCTTACGTGGGACCGCATATAGGCTGTCAACCATCGTAATTGGGAACTCCAGACCTTTGGATTGGTGTATTGTCATGAACGATACACAACCGGAGGGAATGTTTTCATCAAAATTCTCATACTCTCCTATACCGCCATCAATGATAAATTTGAGATAGTCACCAAAGAAGGAATCCAACATCCTATCGCGAATGTCGGGAGTGAAAATGGTTAGGTTGTAGAGGAATTCAAATTTACTGACAATGCCGGTGAGAATGCCAATGTTATAAGCAGGACGGAGGTCAGTTTTATTCGCATGAAGATCCGCATCCAGATATTGAGCGAACAGCTCAAATTGAAGCATCTGATATATGAGACCAGTGAAACCGTAGTTAGTGCTCTGAGCCATTGTTAGATGCTCAACTTGGCGTTGACGCACCCAGCGGATAAGATGGATGTTTGCCTTTGGGTTTTCTGCAACCTTATTTTCAAAGGCCTCTTGCCAGCCTTGGCATACTCCCTTCATTCTCTCGTCGTATTCACCCATCGCGTCATATACCGTCGGGAAAATGGATACAAGACAACCGAGAATCAGGCGGATTTCTTCTCTTTGGAAAAACAGCTCTGAACGAGGAGAGAAAACACGGATACCGTGTTCTTCGAGGTATTCCGTCAGCCCAATGACTTGGTCTCCTCTGACAGAGCGCGCTAAGAACGCTATTTGATTTAAGTCAGAAACGACACCTTTCTTTTGAAGGGCTTCAATGAAGTCCAGGACCTCCTTAAAGTAGTCCTCCCGTTCACCGTTAGATCCAACCTTAATCACAGCTTTGGTGTCGGGGAAAGAGGCCTCGTGAGGAACAATGATTTTATCGAAACGGAAGTGCTTTCCATCGTAATCCCAGTCCTGAGTCTGCATCCACCGGTTGTAGAAGTCAATTATTTCAGGGTGAGAACGATAGTTTGTCTCCAGATAAATCTTGTGACACTGACATGCTGGGTAGTTGTCCGCGAACTCTAAGATGTTTCTAATTGTGGCTCCACGGAAGCGATAAAGGCCCTGGTCATCGTCACCTACGACGCAAAGGTTTTTGTCTTTGGAAGAAAGGAGTAAAAGGATTTTTTCCTGTACGGTGTTAGTATCTTGGTACTCATCCACCATGAAATAGCGGATTTTTTCCTGCAGGGCAGTAAGAACTTCTGGGTGATCCTGCAGAAGTTTGAGGGTTTCCCATTGAATTGTTGAAAAATCGAGTGCGTTCTCCTCTACAAGGATGTCCTGATAAATCTTGTAAGCTTGTGCTAATGCACGAACAGACGGAGTGGAAGACTTAGAAAGAGCGTCAACATCCAGCACCTCCTCACTTACTACGTTAACCCTCTCTGAGAGTTTGAGGGCAATTCGCCAGGGACTTTTTGAATTCTCTCCGACTAACTCCTCAAGCTCAGGAATGGCGCGGAATCGTCGAATATTGCGATAGATGAAAAAGGTCTGGTCAAACTCATCAAAAAGACGGTAACTTCTTTTTAGACGCGTATGGTCACGATTCTCTTCGAGTAAACGGAGGAAAATTGAGTGAAGCGTTCCTATGTACATCTCGTTGAGGTTTGCACTCACTCCAAGTTCCAAAAGCCGGTTTGATATGCGGGTCACTAGCTCTTTTGCCGCCTTTTCTGTAAAAGTGGCCACAAAAACTTCTTCAGGAGCTATGCCCTTTTGAATGAGACAAACCACCCTTTCAACAAGTGTGTGTGTCTTACCGGAACCAGGGCCGGCGATAATAAGAACAGGGCCGTCCAGGTGGCTAAGTGCCTCCTGCTGTTGAGAATTTAACCGCATTGATGATTTCGCTATGTTAGAAGTCAAATATACTATTTTTCGCCCATTCCTCCATTCAATGATGGAATAATTTTATCTATTTTGGATAGGGTGGTATAAAAATAAATGGCCATTTCAATTTTCTGGTTATATACAAATATGAGCTATTGTGTGAATACTGGTATTTATTGGCATTAATGTATTACGTTGTCACAAATTGTCACCAGCCCGCTTATCTTCGCCGGTGAACTTTTGAGGTTGTACAATGAAAAACGCACTCGTCCTGCGATGGCTGCAACGATCGCAGGATGTATTGAACGGAAGAAGCAGGACGGTTGGTTCGTCCTGCTTCTTTCATCTCCTTCGTTATTTTCAAATTCCCACACAACCCTTTTCAAGTTGCCGCATGAACGGACTTCATCGTAGGGGGTTGCGGGGATATCGAGGGTTATTCTCCCAACCGGTACCGTTCCACGTATTTCTGCATCTTGACGGTCTGGAGGTGTTCGTCGAGGAGGGTGCCGAAGGCGGATTTGACGTCGTGGAACAGGGTGTCTTCTCTTTCGGAGGGTTCTGTGACGGCGGGATTGCGGAAGTCGAGCGCGAGGCGTTCCAACTCGCTGAGGGCGGCGATTTCTTCGCGGACCATGCGGTCGAGCATGTCTTCGAAGCCGAAGAGGAAGTCGGCGTAGTCGCGCTCGCGGTGGAGGAGGGACATCTGGTCGAAGAAGTTCATGCCGATCCGGGCGAAGTCGCTCTGGACCTGGTCCGCCAGGGATTTGTTCATCTGCCGGACGATGTGGGTGGCCATCCGCCTGACCAGCGGGGCCGACAGGGCCTGGCACCGCCGTTGCAATTCTTCTGAATGTTCCATAACCGAAAATGCTTCCCTACAAATATCGGAGTAGTTTTCGGAATGTCCAACCTTTTGCCATCGCAAAATGTCGGCGGTTCGGTTCATTCAAATTGTCCTGAATAATCGCTATCTTTACGCAGAAGAATGCGGTTTATATGGAAGATTTCACTTTATTCTTATGGTGCTTTGCAATCGGCGCTTTTGGGGGAATCGGAATTATGTTCGGTACCGCTGTCCATCATATCCGGAGAAAAGAGAAAGAGGCGGCCGCGCGCGGTGGCGAGACTTCCATTTCTGCGGGCCAAGGGTGTTTGAGTTTCTTTCTGCCCATCCTTTTCTGCGGTCCTCTCCTATATTTGTTTATAGTTGCGTATCTCGACAACGGGGGCGTTTTCTTTTTGGTACTTTCACTGATCGTGGCACTTTTTATCGTGGCTGGGATCTTCTTGCTTTATGCCTCCAGCCTGAGAAGCGGCAACGAAGAACTGGACAATGCTGAGATAACGCTTCTTCCGAAAGATGGAAAGAAAAGCGTGCGGACCAGCACCAAGGCCATGATCAGTATCATGGCAGCGAAGAAGTTGGAAGAGCAATTAGACAAGGAAAAGGAAGAACGGGAACGGGATCGCTATGAATCCCTTTACTGGCAGGAGGCTGCGCGGGAGGAGATGCGGGAGGATGACTATGATTATTCTGACAGTTCTTATGACGATGATTCTGACGATGCTGACGACTAGGCTCAAGTCATTCCCTTATACTTCTTTGGAGATGTGATTCTGCTTCCAACCGTCCACTTGTCGGTCCCTGTGGACTCCTTTCTATGTTCGGTTGGAGAATAACTAAATCATCAGGCGGATGAGGCCGTCGGACTTGACGAATGTATCCGGATGGGCCATGGCGACGGCATAGATCTGTTTGCTGGATACGGGTTGGTTGTCCCGACGTTGATACAGGCCGCGGGCGTTGATTTCCGCAGCGATCTGCTCGGTCCGCATTCCCCGTCCGGATGTTGCCAGGACGAGGACGATGGCTTCCTCCAGTTTCATTATACCTGCTTCTCTTTCAAGTTTTTCATTTCGCCGAGGGCGTCCTCTTTGCCGAGGGCTTCTTTCTCGCTGATCGGGGAGAAGCGGTCCATGACCTTGCCATCTCTCTCGACCTTCCCGAAGAACATGTCGTACGGGCGCACCCACAGTTCGCCGTCGCCGTACATGGCCTGGTAGACGACCTTCTTCTCCCGGGTTTCGCTGTCTTTGGCAATCCCGACGAGTCGGTAGATGTTGCCCTTGAAATGCCGATAGTATTTGCTCATAAGACAAAGATAGCAAAACTGTCTAGTCCTGAAATAAGTTTACCATGATGTCACGAAGATTTTTTCGTGACTGCATTATTCCAGCACCGCCGCCGCGCGACAGTGGGGCGCGGCGGCTACAACTCGGCCGGCTGCGGTGGGCTCTATGAATTGGCCCTCCTCGCCGGCCGGTTGTTGCCGGTTCTGTCTGAGGGCCCGCCATCTGCCCGGGGGACGAGCGCAAAAAGCGCCGAAAACGTGCGCGTCCCTGCCCTCCGCCTTGGGGACGAGCGCAAAAACCGCCAGAAACGTTCCCGCTGTCCCAAAAACTGGGACGTCGGGCGCAAAAACTGCCCGAAACGTTCCAGCTGTCCCAAAAACTGGGACGTCTGAAACAGTCTGATGTGGAAAAGGATGGCGGAGGTCGAAGGGTTCCTGTCAGGCGGGGGAGTTTGAGGGGTTCGCCCCTCAATGAATACGAAGCGCGGAATGGGCTCGAACCCGCGCTGTCGCGCGAGGCTTCTTCCGTGGACCCCCTGCCGCCGTTGGCGGCTTCCCCCTCGGGGGGCGGAGGTCGAGGGTTCCTTTAGGCACAAAAAACAAATAAGGTCCGACCCAAAAGGGTGGACTTTATTTGTGCGGTGCGGAAGGGGCTCGAACCCTCGACCTCCGGCGTGACAGGCCGGCATTCTAACCAGCTGAACTACCGCACCAGGGTTTGCGTTCAGCGTTTTGGTCAAACGCGGATGCAAAGATAGGTACATTTTCGGATTCTGCAAATTTTTTCTTCAAATTTTCTTTCGAAGAGCAAACAAAATTCCCTCCCGGGGTCTAGCCGGGAGGGAATGCACTTTCGCGCCTCCAGCAACCTAAATGTGAATCAAGGACTTGAGGTTGACGATCTTCTCCAGGCGTTCGCGTGCACCGAGGCCGTCGATCTCGACGAGGAAGACGCAGTCGGTCACGCGGACCGGGTATTCCTTGCCGTCGATGGTGACGACCTGCTGGTTCATGCTCTCGATGACACCGTAGGCGGTGCCGCCGGTGGCGAGCACGTCGTCGAACAGGGTGACCGGGATGCAGCCGTCGGCGACGATGCAGGAAGCGAGGTCGGAGCGGCGGTAGAATACCTGGTCCTTGCCGTATTCCTTGACGATGTCTACGCTGACGAGGTCTCCTTCGCCGTGGGGGAGTTTCCCGTGCTTGCGGATGGGTACCATCCGCTGGATCTTCTCGGTTCCGATGAGCATCGGGGCGCCGAAGAGGAACCCGCGGGCTTCCGGGGCGGCGATGTTGGGAGAGTCGCAGAGGTTCCCGAGGTCTTCCGTGAGTTGGCGGAACACCTGCTTGTCCTGCATCAGCGGGATGATGTCGACGAAGTTGACTCCCTTGACCGGGAAGTCAGGATAGAATTTCAGATACGGTTTGTAATCCATGGCATTCTACTTATTTGTACAAATATAATCAATCCGGCGGAAAAATCCCTGTCCCGGGGTGTGTAAATCGAGGATGATGTCCAGGACACGTTAATCGAGGATGATGTCCAGGACACGTTAATCGAGGATTATGCCCCGGAAACGTTAATCGAGGATTTTGACCCGGATGTTGCGGAACCAGACATCGTCTCCATGATCCTGGAAGCCGATGTAGCCCTCATGCGCGTCGCCGCCGGTGGGAGAGATCCTCCAGATCTGGCCCCCGCTGTTGAATATCAGCCAGTTGCCGTCAATGGTCCAGTTGGGCGCTTCGATGAGGTAGGGGAACTCCCTGACGACCCGGGTCTGCCCGGTCCTGGTGTCCAGCACCTGCAGGATGCTGGTGACGTTCTGGGCCTGCAGGACGGCGGGTGCGAGCAGGGTTGCGGCAAGGGCGGCCATACGTATCAATGCTTTCATGGTCGGGGGGTTGTCGAGTTGCTAGCCCCAGACGGCGGCGTCGATGTCCGCGAGTTCTTCCGGGGAGAAATGGATGTTTTCCAGGGCTTTGAAATCGTCGTCCAACTGGCGGACCGAACTGGTGCCCACGATGACGCTGGTGACCCGGTCGTCTTTCAGGCACCAGGCGAGGGCCATTTCCGCCAAGGTCTGGCCGCGGCGGGCGGCAATCTCGTTGAGCCGGACGATGCGGGCGTGGAGTTCGGGCGTCAGGACGGAGGATTTGAGGAAATGTTCCTTCGCCATGCGGGAGTCGGAAGGGATGCCGTTCAGGTAGCGGCCGGTCAGGAGGCCTTGTGCGAGCGGGGAATAGGCGATGAATCCGCTGCCGGCCTGCTTGGCCTGTTCCAGGATACCGTACTGCTCCGGTTCCCGGTTGAAGATGTTGTAGCGGACCTGGTGCAGCAGGCAGGGTACGTCCCGTTCCCGGAGGTAGTTGTAGGCGAAGGCCGCGGCATCGTAAGGATAGTTGGAGATGCCGGCGTAAAGGGCCTTCCCGGAACGGACGATGTCCACGAGGGCCTGCATCGTCTCCTCGAGCGGTGTTTGGGGGTCGAAGCGGTGGGAATAGAAAAGGTCGACGTAGTCGAGATTCATGCGCTTCAGACTTTGGTCGAGACTGTTCATCAGGTATTTGCGGGAGCCCCATTCTCCGTAGGGCCCCGGCCACATGTCGTAGCCGGCCTTGGAAGAAATGAAAAGTTCATGGCGGTACGGGGCAAGGGACTTGCGCATGATCTGGCCGAAGGTTTCTTCGGCGGAGCCATAGGAAGGCCCGTAATTGTTGGCAAGATCGAAATGCACGATGCCGTGGTCGAAGGCATAGTGCGCCATTTCAAAGGAACGGGCGAGCGGGTCGACGTCGCCGAAATTGTGCCAGAAGCCCAGGGCGATTTCGGGGATGCGGATGCCGCTGCGGCCACAGCGACGGTAGCGGATGCCGCTTTCATAGCGTTCCGGAGCCGGGGAATAGATGGGATTGATCATATTGGTTGTTTCTGTTGCCTATAAAGATACGAAATATTCGTTTGTTTTGACAAAGAAACTTGCTAATTTTACGACACTTCCACAAAGGTCTCTATCCATGAAAAAAATCCTCGTTCTCACGGGCGCCCTTTTCCTGGCGCTTTCCCTTTCCGCCCAACAGTATGCCCCCAAGGTCCGGGAACTGGACCGCTGGTCTTTCAGCAAGGACGGCTCCGAATGGACCGAAGTCCGGGTGCCCCATTCCTATAATGCGGAAGACGGGCACTCCGCCTCCTATTATCGGGGTACGGCGACGTACAGGCGTGACGTCAAGCTTTCGGGAAAGCCGACCTTCCTGCTGCTGGAAGGCGCCGCACAGGCCGCCGAAGTCCGGCTGGACGGGAAGACGGTCGCGACGCACAAGGGTGGCTACACCCCCTTCACCGTCCGGCTGGAAGGGAAGGGCAGCCATGTGCTGGAGGTCATCTGCGACAACCATGAAGATGTCAACCTGGCGCCGGTGAGTTCGGATTTCAACAAGAACGGAGGCCTGCACAATCCCGCCCATCTGCTGGAGATGGGACCGGTCTATTTCTGCCCGTTCAAGAACGGCATCTACCGCCTGCATGTCCGGACCCCGGAAGTCTCTGACGAGGGTGCGAAGGCGCAGGTGACGGCCACCGTCGTATCGCCGTTCAAGGAGCGCACGGTCAAGGTCATTTCCGTACTCAAAGATGCATCCGGAAAGACGGTTTCCAAGAAGGTCGAAAAGGTTACGGTCCCTGCCGGGAAATCGGTCGACTACAGCGTGGAGCATGTGGTTGCGCACCCGCACCTGTGGAACGGGACGGAAGATCCGTACCTGTACACGGCGGAACTCCGGATCAAGGGCGGCCTTTTCCGTACCCTGGACAGGGTCTCGACCGAGGTGGGCTTCCGGTATTTCCGGGTGGACGCCGAGAAGGGGTTCTTCCTGAACGGCCGCTCATATCCGCTGCGGGGCACGTCGATCCACCAGGACCTGGCCGGAAAGGCATCGGCGCTGGACGCGGCCGATTACAAGGCGGACTACGCCATCGTCAAGGAACTGGGAGCCAATTTCGTACGCCTGGCGCACTATCCGCACAACGACCGGGCTTTCCGGGAGGCGGACCGGATGGGACTGGTCGTCCAGACGGAAATCCCATGGGTCAATGTCTGCGGTGTTCGGGCGGACGAGTCCTATTTCACGAACCTGCACCGGCAACTCCACGAAATGATCCGGAACCTGTACAACCATCCTTCCATCGTCTTCTGGGGACTCTGGAACGAACTGGACTCCTGGGGGAACACCAACCATTTCCAGGGGCCGCTCGATGCGGAAAGGGTCGTCAGTGAGACGGCTTCCCTGTACGACGAGGCGAAGGAAATGGATCCGGAACGGCTGGTCGGCATGACCGACGACTCCGTCTACGGCCGCCCGGGATATACCACGCTGAAGGGCGACTTCTTTTCGGAGAACCGGTACCATGGCTGGTACTATGACTTCGGCCACATGGAAAAACTGACGGAATCCATGACCTGGATCCGCGATACGATGGGGGTGGCCAACATCTCCGAATACGGCGCCGGCGTCAATCCCTTCGCCCATACCTGGGACGAGGCGCGGCTGAACGCCCCGGAGAACAGCATCCATTTCGAGGAATACGGCAACAGGTTCCATGAAAGCCATGCCCGGCAGATCGCCCGGATGCCCTGGCTGAATTTCACCTCGATCTGGATTCTCTTCGATTTCCCGGTGGCGAACCGCAAGGAGGGTTTCACGGACAGCGCCGACGGTGTCAACTTTACGCCGAACGAGGATCGGATGTATATGAACGACAAGGGTTTGGTGACCCGCGACCGCAAGACGAAGAAAGACAGTTTCTACCTGTACAAGTCCTGGTGGAACCATGACGTCGAGACGGTCTATATCGCCGGCCGCCGCCTGAAGTCCCGCCCGGCCGGACAGCAGTTCACCCTGACGGTCTACAGCAACGCCGCCGGCCTGACGCTCTACAAGAACGGGGAGAAGGTGGCGGAGCAGAAGGAAAGCGGCGACCCGACCGGCGTGATCTGGAGTTTCCCGGTCAGCATGGACGAAAAAGACACGGTCTTCGAGGCCGTGTCTGAAAAGGGGACCCGTGACCGGGTCACCTTCAAGTCGTTCTGATCCGTTACTGGATTTCGATCAGGCGGTTGGTGTCTTCCGTCTTGACCTTCGCGATCTTCGGGATGCTGACGCTCAGCACGCCGTGTTCCACCTTGGCGGAAATCTTCTCGCGGTCGGCATCATCCGGCAGGAGCATCGTCTGCTGGAACTTGGTGTAGTTCCATTCGCGACGCAGGTAGTGGCCCTTTTCGCCTTCTTCCTTGTTCTCGACTTTCTTCTCCATCTTGATGACGAGGTCTCCTTCGTTGTCAAGGGTGACGTTGAAGTCTTCCTTGGTCATGCCCGGGGCGGCCAGTTCCAGTTCATAACTGCGGTCTTTCTCGACTACGTTGATGGCCGGGGCGGTCGTGCTGGTGCGGACCATGAAATTGTCGTCAAAAATGTCGTTGAAAATGTTCGACATCCAGTTCTGGTTTCTTCTGACAGGTACCATGATAATTACCTCCTATACTTTAATTTGTTTTACTTTCTTTTTCATGTCCGGGGCGTCTGACCGTCGGACGACTCAAGTATAGGCAAGTGTCGCACCAATGGCTTAAATTGTTCAAAAAGTAGACAAAATGGCACGAATAATTGCCAAAATGGCATGTTGAAGTGTCAAAATGGCGTATTTCCTTTTCCGCGGAATTATGTGTATCTTTGTAAACTTTCAGGAGTAACCATGCCGGCAGAAGGAAATATCGTCATCAGGGGAGCGAAGGTCAACAACCTCAAGGATCTTACCGTAAAGATCCCGCGCGGGAAGTTCGTCGTAATCACCGGAATCTCCGGATCCGGCAAGTCCTCCCTGGCGTTCGACACCTTGTTCGCGGAGGGCCAGCGGCGTTTCGCCGAGAGTCTCTCCTCCTATGCGCGCCAGTTCCTCGGGCGGATGTCCAAGCCGGACGTCGAAGCGATCGACGGCATCCCGCCCGCCATCGCGATCGAGCAGAAAGTCAATACGCGGAATCCACGCTCGACGGTAGCCACCACGACCGAAATCTACGACTATCTCCGGATGATCTTCGCCCGGATCGGGCGGACATACTCCCCGGTCAGCGGCGTGGAGGTGAAATGCCACGGCGTGAACGACGTGATGGGCTATTTGTTCGACGGGAAAGCATCCGCGGTCTACCTGCTGGCGGACCTGGACTGGGAGCACCGGACGGACAAGGTGGAACTGATGCTGAGTCTCAAGGAACAGGGTTATTCCCGTTTCTGGGCCGATGGCATCCTTCCTATCGAGGATGTGATGCGGCGCTCGCAGGAAGGGGATTTCCCGGCGCAGCTGTACCTGCTCGTAGACCGTGCCAGACTGACGGCCGAGCCGGACGAGGACCTGAGGACGCGCCTGCATGCTTCGGTGGAGAACTGTTTCAGCGTGGGGATGGGCCGGATGCACGTGATCCGGGACGGGGAGATGAAGACGTTCACGAACCGGTTCGAGGCGGACGGGATGACGTTCCGCGAGCCGGACGAGTACATGTTCAGTTTCAACAGCCCGCTGGGCGCCTGTCCGGTCTGCGGCGGCCTGGGGAAGATCATCGGCGTCAGCGAGGACCTGGTCATCCCGGACAAGTCCAAGAGCATCTATGACGGTGCGATCGCGTGCTGGCGCGGTGAGAAGATGGGCTGGTTCAAGGACCAGCTCGTGCAGAACGCCGAGCGTTACGGGATCCCGATCTTCGTGCCCTACTGCGAACTGACCGAGGAACAGCGGGACATAATCTGGTCCACCCGGTACCGCGAGGGGGACGACAAGACGTTCGTCGGCATCAATGAATTCTTCGAGTGGGTCGAGTCCAACCGGTACAAGATCCAGTACAAATACATGCTGAGCCGCTTCAGCGGCCGGACGACCTGCCAGGCCTGCAAGGGCAGCCGCCTGCGCAAGGACGCCCTCTATGTCAAGGTGGGCGGGAAGAACATCCATGAACTCCTGTCCATGAACGTGGAGGAACTGCTGGATTTCTTCCGGACGCTGGAATTGCTTCCCTATGAAGAGCAGATCGTCCACAAGGCGGTCGAAGAGGTCACGGCCCGGCTGGCCTATATCCGGGACGTGGGCCTTTCCTACCTGACCCTCAGCCGTGCCTGCAACACCCTGTCCGGCGGTGAAAGCCAGCGGATCAACCTGGTGACGGCGCTGGGCAGCAGCCTGGTCGGCTCCATGTACATCCTGGACGAGCCATCCATCGGGTTGCATCCCCGGGACACGGACCGGCTGATCGACGTCCTGAAACGCCTGCGGGACATCGGGAATACGGTCATCGTCGTGGAGCATGACGAGAAGATCATGCGTGCGGCGGATGTCCTGATCGACATGGGGCCGGAGGCAGGTGCCACGGGCGGTGAGATCGTCTTCCAGGGCCGGATCGGGGACAAGGTCTCCGACGCGGTCATGGACCGTTCCCTGACGCTCCAGTACCTGACCGGACGCCGCCTGCGTACGCCGCGCGAGAAACGCTCCTGGACCTATTCCATTACGGTCCAGGGTGCCATGGAGCACAATCTCAAGAACATCGACGTCCAGTTCCCGCTCGGCGTCCTGACGGTCGTGTCGGGGGTCAGCGGCAGCGGGAAATCCTCGCTGGTCGGCGACATCCTGTATCCCGCCCTCTTCCGGCGGATCAACGAGACCGGCAGCCTGCCCGGAACGTTCCGGGGCCTGTCCGGCAACCTGGACCGCATCCGCCAGGTCGAATATGTCGACCAGAATCCGATCGGCAAGAGTTCCCGCAGCAACGCCGTGACCTACCTGAAAGTCTATGACGACATCCGGAAACTGATGGCCGCCCAGCAATATGCGAAGATCAACGGCTACACGCCTTCCTATTTCTCGTTCAACCAGGACGGCGGCCGGTGCTCGGAATGCCAGGGCGAGGGCTTCATCAAGATCGAGATGCAGTTCATGGCGGACGTGACCATGGTCTGCGAGGCCTGCGGCGGAAAGCGCTTCAAGCCGGACATCCTCGAGGTCCGTTACAAGGGAAAGAACATCGACGACATCCTGAACATGAGCGTGGAGGAGGCGATCGCCTTCTTCGGGGCGCAGGAGGATCCGGAGGCCAGGACCATCGCCGCCCGGCTGCAGCCGCTGGTGGACGTGGGCCTTTCCTATATCAAACTGGGCCAGAGCAGCAGCACGCTTTCGGGCGGCGAGAGCCAGCGGATCAAACTGGCGTATTTCCTGAGCATGAATAGCGGGGACGCGGGCAAGAAGATCCTCTTCCTGTTCGACGAGCCGACGACCGGCCTGCATTTCCATGACGTGGAGAAACTCCTCAAGGCTTTTGACGTGCTGCTGGCCAAGGGCCACAGCATCGTCGTCGTGGAGCACAACATGGACGTCATCCGGGCGGCGGACTGGGTGATCGACCTGGGCCCCGATGCCGGTGACCGGGGCGGGGAAGTGGTCTTTGCCGGTACGCCGGAAGACCTGGCCGCTTCCGGGATCGGCTATACGGCGCGATATTTGAAAGAGGAACATACGGACACTGAAACGTTTTAATCAACATGAAGAGAATCGCTGCCGTCACCATGGTCCGGAACGATGATTTCTATCTTCGGAAATGGGTGGAGTACTATGGTGCTCAGTTAGGACGCGAAAACCTGTATATCTATTTCGATGGCCTCGACCAGGTCATCGCTCCTTTTTGCGAGGGAACGCATGCCGAACTGGTGGAAAAGATCGGTACTCAAGTCGTGGAGGCGGAGAAAGGCCGGCTGAAATTCCTGTCTGGAAAAGCGGCTGCGCTCCTGTCTTCCGGATATGACCTGGTGATCGGCGTGGACGCGGACGAGTTCATCGTCCCGGACCCGAAACTGGGCAAGTCTCTGGCGGACTATCTTTCGGAACTGGACATCAAGGATTCCGTTTCGGGCCTGGGCCTGGATTTCGGACAGAAACTGGGCGAGGAACCGGACATCACGGAAGACGAGCCGTTCCTCCACCAGCGCCATTACGCCCAGGTCGGGACGCGGTATACCAAGCCGTCCATCATGGCCCGTCCGTTGCAATGGGGAAGCGGCTTCCATCGGATCAAAGGACATAATTTCCACATAGCGAAGGACTTGTATCTGCTCCATTTCGGCTATTTCGACAAGAAGCGCATCGAGGACCGGTTCAAGGACAAGGACCGGCTGTCGCAGGGATGGGAGAAACACATGCACAAGCGTGCCCGTACCATCCGGCTGGTGACCGAGAAGAAAGCCCGGGATTTCGACCGTGTGATTCCGTGGGCGCGGATGTGCCAGACCCTGGTGCGCCCGCCATATGCGTGGAACAAGCCCTCCATGTTCAATTACCGGCTGATCGTCCGGATTCCCGACCGTTTCCGTGACTTGGTATGATGGCTCCGTATCCGATTGACGCGCTGGTCCCTTGGGTGGACGGGGACGACCCGGTGCTCCGGGCCAAGCGGCAGCGCTATCTGGATCCTTCCGCGGCCCGGAACGACGACGTCGCCGGCGCCACCCGTTTCAAGAGTATCGGCGAGATCCGCTTCTGCATCGCTTCCATCCTGCGTTTCGCTCCTTTCATCCGCAAGGTCTTCATCATGACGGACGGGCAGGATCCCGGCCTGGACGCATTCCTGGACCGGATTTTCCCGGACCGGACCACCCAGGTCGTGATCGTGGACCATTCCGTCATTTTCAAGGGGTATGAGGAGGCGCTCCCGGTGTTCAATTCCAACGCCATCGAGGCGGTCATGTGGAACATCCCGGACATGGCGGAGCACATCCTGTATTTCAACGACGATTTCATGCTCACTGGACCGGTCCGCCCCGAAGACTTCTTCCTTCCCGACGGCCGTGTCGTCTGCTTCGGGTCGTGGTTCTGGGCGCCTTTCGCCCGGCTGCTCCGGCGGGTGAAACCCAAACACAACGGACACCGCACCATCGGATTCAAGGATTTGATGCTGAATGCGTTGGACTATATGGGCGGGGGCTGGCGCTTCATCAACCTGGGCCATACGCCCCGTCCCTTGCTGAAGAGTTGGTTCGAGGACTGGGCCGTCCGGCGTCCGGACATGGTCCAGACCAACCTGCGCGGCCGTTTCCGCGAGCCGTTCCATTTCCAGGCGCAGGAACCTTTCTACCTCGACATGGCCCGGCAGGGCCGGCTGGTCCTGGTCCCCGAGGAGTCCAAGACCTTGTATTTCAAGCGGCGTGACAAACGGGACTACGTGGCCTTGAAACTGGCCTCTTTCGACCGTTCCGACAAGTGCTTCGCCTGTTTCAACTCATTGGATTACTGCACGCCCGAAGAACAGCGGCAGGTGATTGCCTGGCTGGGCCGGCGGATCGGCGTCCGTTAATCTCCCTCTTCTTTCCGGAAGGCTGTCAGCCCGTGGGTCTTGCGTTCGCTCTCGGGCGGGAGCTGCATGTAGTTGCCGAACTGCTGACGGAGGAAGGTGTCGTAGTCGGCGACGGCCCGGAAGAAATGGCCTTCGAAAGCGATGTCGACATAGTTCTCGAACATCTGGCGGTCATAGATTTCGATGGCGCCTCCGCCGCCGGATACCGGCCCTGCGAACGGGCTTCCGGTCCCGTTGTACCGGGTCAGGAAGGTGACGCAGCGGTCCATCCACCAGGAGACGGGATGGCGGTGGGCCTGGATCTTGGGAATCAGCGGATCATGGAAGGTGAAAGGGAAGAAAGGGCGCTGGGACAGGTAGACCCGCCGGCGTAACCGGCTGACAGTCTTTGCGAATTCTTCATGCATGGCCGGATCGGCGGGTGCCGCGTCGACCGGGAAGATGTCCAGGTTGAGTCCGAACCGGTAGATGTTCTTCCGCTTTTTTTCGATGCTGACGGTGCGGCTGTCCATGACCTTGGCATAGCAGGTGATGAACCGGGCCTCGGGCGTGTCGGTATCGTACAGGCACCGGAAGGGCCCCCGGTCGCGGTACAGTTGCACGAACCGTTCGAAATCCGCCCGCGGCATCATGATGTCGATGTCGTCGTCCCAGGGGATGAAGCCTTCGTGGCGCACGGCTCCGAGAAGGGTCCCGTAGGCGAGGGAATAACGCAGGTCGTGCGTGCGGCAGAAAGCGTCCACATCCGTGAGGATGCCGAGCAGCGTGGCATGGATTTCTTTCAGGTTCAGCGGTTTCATCCGGTCGGGGTCTTGAATGACAAATTTACCGAATAATTGCTACCTTTGCAAACCACATCCTCTGAATCTATGATGCAAATGAGTCTGGCGGACTTGCAGCAAGAGAGTCTGGCTATCCTGAAGGCAATCCACGCGTTTTGCGAAGAGCATGGAATCCCCTATACGCTGGCGTATGGTTCCCTGCTGGGTGCCATTCGGCATAAGGGATTCATTCCCTGGGATGACGATATCGACCTTTTCATTCCCCGCCCGGAATATGACCGTTTCTGCCTGACTTTCAAGGCGGAGGGCCTGGAATGTGTCAGCACTGCGACGCATCCCGGCTGCCTGATCGCCTTCGCCCGTGTGCGGGACACCGTCCGGACGCAGACCGTGAACCTGTATCCCTGGCTCTTCGAGGAGCAGGAAAAAGGATGCTGGATTGACGTCTTCCCCCTGGATGCCATGCCCGATGATCCGCAGGCCTTTCATGACCGCTATCTGGAGATGCAGCGTCTGTACAAGCCCATTGCCCACCGCCGGCGGTACAAGGGCAACCCGGCTCCTTTCGGCTTCGGCCGTGTCTGCAAGCAGTGGTTCCACCGCCTGCAGCACCCGGACTGGTACCGGGAGGATCCCCGTCCCCATCTGCGGCGCCTGATGGAAGAAATGGTCCGCCTTCCGTACGGATCGACGGAGACCGTGTCCCAACTGGCCTGCCCGGACAATGAAGGGGACCGGTTCCGGACGGAATGGATGACCGACCGGATCCTGCAGCCGTTCGAGGGGGACTCTTTCTATGTCCCGGCCGCCTATGACCGGATCCTGACGGACATGTACGGCGACTACATGAAACTGCCGCCGCCCGAGCTTCGTCAGCCCTTGCAGATGCATCACGTCAAGTATTTCTGGAAAGAGGACTACGGCTCCAGCCGGTAGCAGGCGACGCTGTGATAGGGATGCCGCTCGCTTTCGGCCGGAAGTTGCATGTAATCCCCGTAGAGTTTCTTCAGGAAGGTGTCATAGTCTTTGACACAGCAGTACATCCGTCCCTCGAAGGGGAGCCGGATGTATTCGTCGAAGACCTTTGCAGGCATGTGGGTGTCCCACTCGGATCCACCCATGATGTGGCCTGCGAAGGCGGTCGATCCCATGGGATAACTGCGGTAGAGGGCTTCCAGCGCTTCGGCGGTTTCTTCCCGGGCGGGATAGAAGGGGTGGCGCAGCAGCGTCTTCAGTGCAACGAGGGGGCTGTCGGTGCAGTGCCAGAGCGGGGCACTTTTGTGGAACTGGTTCTTGAGCCGGATGTACGTGCGGACATAGTCGTCGAAGGCCTTGTCGTCTTCGGGCTGTCCGTCAACGGCATAGATATCGACGAAGATGCCGTAGCGGTTGACCCGGTTGTGGTCCAGCGCGAGGGTGCGGGTGTCGATGACGCGGGTGAAGGTATGGGCGAAATCCGGATCCAGCCGGTAGTTGACGACCTTGTAATCCGGATAGTTCCCGTTGAATGTCTGCCAGAAGCGGTCGTAGTCCGCCCGGGGCATGATGACGTCCATGTCGTCGTCCCAGGGGATGAACCCTTTATGCCGTACGGCTCCGAGCAGGGAGCCTCCGTCGAGGGAGTAGGTGATGCCGCTGCGGGTGCAGAAATCGTCGATCTTGTCCATGATGCCGAGCTGGGCCTGCCGGACCTCGTCGGCGTTCATGCGGATGCGTCTCATATCTTGAACACGTTTTCTCCCTGCAGGTACTGCTCCTGGACGCGGGTCATGGCGAGGATTTCCTTGCGGGTGAGTTTCGACTGCAGTCCGCGGCCTTCCAGCACGCTGGAGACGAACTCCTTGATCTCATAGCGAAGGCCTTCTCCTGCAAAGGGATAGAAGTATTTCTTGTTCTGGTTCTGGTCTTCGTACCGGACCTCGAAATAGTCGGTCTTCCACCAGGGGGCGGGCACGTAGACATAGCCCTTCGTGCCGGAAATCACCATGTTCCCTTCCGTCTTGACGCCGAGCCCGACCTGGAAGGAGGCGACGGCATGGTCGAAGCGGAAGACGGCCTTGGTATACATGTCCACGCCGTTTTTCATCTTCGAATAGAAGTTGATGTTCCGGTAGCCGGTGCCGAGGAGCTGCAGGATGGGCAGCAGCGGGAAGCAGCCGTTTTCATTCATGCTGCCGCCCAGGCGGGAACTGTCCAGTTTCTCGGACCGTTCGTCCGTCAGGGTGGTCACGGAGGCGTTCACTTCGGCGATTTCGCCGATGACGCCGGATTTGAGCAGGGTGAACAGGTGGCCGTATGCGGGGCACCAGGCGGTCTTGTGGGCGGGCATCAGCACGCAGCCCTTTTCGTCGGCGAGGGCGAACAGTTCCTCCGCTTCCTTGACGCTGAACACGAAGGGAATCTCACAGAGGACGTGTTTCCCGGCCTTCAGGGCCATCCGGGCGTACTCGTAGTGGGTATAGTGCGGCGACGCGACATAGACGGCGTCGCAGGCGTCCAGCAGTTCGTCCGGCGTGGCGGGCGCCAGGGGAATGTTGAATTCCCGGATGAAGGCTTCCGCGGCTTCCCGGTCGGGATTGTAGGCGGCGGAGATGACGTTGCTGTTGACGAATCCGGCCTCCGGGACGAAGCGGCGGGCAATGCTGCCGGTGCCGATGATTCCGATGCGGACCGTCGGGCGTTCCTGGCGGAGCTGGGTGCTGGAGATCCCCTCGGTACGGGGCAGGTAGACCACCTCGCAGAATTCCTTGAGGTAGTCGAAATAGCCGGTCCAGTCCGATCCGATGGCGAAGATGTCGACGCCGTATTTGCGGATGTCGTCGATCTTCTGGCCTTTGTATTCTTCGATGATGACCTGGTCCACAAGTCCGGTCGCCTTGACGGCCTCGATGCGCTCCATGACGTTGCCGCAGGTGTTCATCTTGCCGCGTTCCAGGTCGAAATTATCGGTAGTTACGCCGACGATCAGCCAGTCTCCCAACGCTTTGGCGCGGCGGAGGAGATTGATGTGACCCTGGTGGAGCAGGTCGAAGGTGCCGTAGGTGATGACTTTTTTCATGGCTCGAATTCGTGGATCCGGTCAGCGAGTTCTTCGAGTTCCTTGTCGGTCTGCAGGCCCATGTGGGAGACGCGGTAGAAGCCCGGCTTGCCGCCCGGCATGATATAGGTGTCGTATTTCTCGATGAGCCCCTTGAAGATCTTGCGTTCGGCCGTGTCGTTGGTCTGGAAACCGGTGATGGCGAAGGAAGGCACTTCGGCGGGGACGTCCCATCCGTATTTCTTGCAATACTCGCGGAATTTCAGGGCACGGTGCTTGACCTCGGCGATGTTCTTGTCCTCGCCGCCTTCTGCCTTGAGCTGGCGCAGGCGGGCGTTGAGCTGCAGGAACAGGATGGTCGCCGGGCTGAACGGCGTCTGGCCACGGCGGAAGTTGGAGAAGTTGTCGTCGAAGTCCCAGTAATAGCCCTTGTGGTTCCATGCATAGCCGTCCAGTTTTTTGCTGAAGAACAGGATGGACAGTCCGGGCGGGATGTTGAGGCCCTTCTGGGTGCTGGTGATGCAGATGTCGATGTCGTACCGGTCCATGCTCAGCGGTTCGGCGAGGAAGGTGCTGATCACGTCGACGATCAGGGACATCCCGTATTTCTTGCACAGGGCGCTGATCTTCTCCAGGTCGTACAACTGGCCCGTGGAGGTCTCGTGGTGCTGGCAGAGGAACACGTCGGGCCGCTGTTCGGCCACTGTCTTCTCGAGGGCGTCATAGTCGATGTCACAGGCGAACGGTACCGTGAAATCAATCACGGGGACGCCGTAATACTCACAGAGTTGGAACCAGCGGTGACCGAAGGATCCGCCATCGATGACGATGGCTTTCCGCTTGGTCGTGACATAATTCTCGACGACGGCGCTCATGGCGCCCGTGCCGGAGCCGGTATAGATGATGGTCCTACCGCCTGTGCAGTGGATCAGGTCGAGGAGAATCTGTTCGGATTCCTTGTTGATGGCCGAAAATGCGTCGGTACGCATGTACAGGAAGGGCTTTGCGCCAATCTCCATGATGGCGGGATCGATGTCGCCCGGAAAAACATAAGACCTCATGCTTGGTGTATATTTCCACAAAAATAGGAAAAAACGTCGTTTTCTCCCAATTATTTGCGGGTTAATGCACTCCGGTCCACCCGCCAGCCGTCCTCCGTCAGGAGTCCGTCCTTCTCCGGACGGACGGTGTACAGATAATGATAATTCCGCTGAATATCGGCGTTTCCTTCTCCGTCGCCCAGGAGGAAGCGGTAAATCAGATATTGTCCGGGCGGTGAGACCCATTGCGGGGATTCGTATTCGACGGAGATCTCAACATAGGACGGGAGGATGGGATCCTGCCCCTGCAGGTTCTCGAGCATATAGACGCTGACCGTCTCGCTGATTCCCGGTTCCCGGTCCCGGTTGAGCCCGTCCGCCTGGGTGCCGGTCCTTTCGAATCCGCGCGCGAAGACATCCATGTTCCCCAGCGAACGGCTCGTGCCGAATACCCGGGCCGACCGGGGAGACGCTCCCAGGATGACGCTCCGCACGGAAAAACGGACGTTCTCCGAGAGTTCCCGACGGTCCACGCGGAGGGAAATCTTGGCCATCATGCGTTCCAGGGGAATGGTGACCTCCCGGGCCTGCACGTCGAGTTCCGCAATCCCGCTCATCGGGATGCCGCGGCTGTATTCATCGGGATAGGCCATATAATACCGGTAGGCGAGCAGTTGCCCGCAGGTCGAAATGCCCGTGACCCGGTACCCGAAATTGACGCAGGCATAGAGACTGTATTCCAGGCCGCGGACCAGGGAAAGCGCGCAGGAACTGCCCGCGGAGGCCATCGTGCGGGCATCCAGATAGACGCTGGCCTCCAAGGTCCCGTCTTCCCTGAATGCGAACAGGTTGAGGTCGTTGATCCGTTCTTCATCCGGATCTCCGGAACGGGTGGCGAGCGGGCCGGCATCCCACCGGACGGTCACGCGGCGCGGGGTATCGTGTTCTTTTCCGCAGGCCAGGATGACTGGCAGCAGGATCAGCAGCAACAGGCGGTTCATGGTTCAGAAAGGGATTATGACGTCGTTCCGTTCCACCCACGGAATGACATGGAGGTCCGTGATGACGGTGCCGGGCTCCAGGGCACCGTCCGGGTCGTCGGCGCCCCGCCGGGTCAGCGTCAGGCCGAAGCGGTAGGTCCGTCCGGGCAGGACACCGGGCGGATCTCCGGCGAACGCTCCCCGGCCGATTTCCAGCGGGTAGTAGCAGGTGCGCCCTTCCAGGGTGCCTTCGATGACCAGCCGGGTGGGCGGAGCCCCGGGACTGTCCACCACTGTCGTGTTCGGGAAACAGAAGAGGACGGTCCCCGGCCGTATGCGTGTGCGTCCGACGGGCGCGGACAGGCTGTCGCAGAGTATTTCAGGATGCAGGAACCCGGCCATGTCGCCGGGCTTGAACCGGCCTGCATGGAGGATCTCCACCGGGACCGGGACCGAGTCGCAGACCGCCGGGACGCTGGCACTGACCTGGGTGAGATAGACCCGGACGTTTTCCAGGGATGCGCCGGCATACGGCCTTCCTGAAAAGTCGCAGCAGATACTCTCCAGTTCGACCCTGGCGGTGTAGGGTGACAGGGTGACCGGGACGGGGGCCGGCCCGCCGGCCAGGACGGGAACCAGGGCGCTCATCTGCGGATGGGCGGGGTCTTCGTCCTGCAGTCTGACGTGCAATCCCCTGAGGGCGTCCAGGGACCCTGCGTCGGCCCAGCGGAAACGGCCGGCGGGGGAGTTGGCCAGGACCGCAAGGATCTTTCCGCCGCCTCTGGAAGCCCCGACGGCAGCGGTCAGGCCGCTTCCCTCCAGACGTTGGTAAGCGTCCAGCCGCTGCAGTTTGTCATCGTTGAAGAAGAACAGGTCGAGGCACCTGATCCCGGATGGCCCGGCACCGAAGGCGGAAAGAGAAAGTCGGGTGACGGTGCGGGCTTCCGGGCCGGAGTCGGCGAAGGCCGGTTCCGGGTCCGAACATCCGGGACAGAAGACCGGTGCGAGCGCGTACATCAGAATGATGCGGAAACATAGCGGCGCGAGACTCGTCATGGCAGATACACGGTCTTCCGGGTATGGGTATGCGGAAAGTTTCATGTCCATGTGTTTTTCTGCCGCAAAGATAGCCGGGGCCTTGTTGCTTGCCATGCGGGTGAATTTCACCGGGTGTGGTTTTTTCTGCTTTTTATGACAATAAAAAAAGAATGGTGTTTTTCCGGCCGGCCTCGAGCAACAAGGGACCGGTCTCGAGCAACACCGGACGACAAAAAAAGACAGCCGGCCCGGGAAGGGTCGGCTGCCAAAGGGATTCGGACGGACGGTTAACCGCCGAAGTTGTCGTAAAGGACGCTCTCCGGAGCAACACCGAGACTGTCAAGCAACGCGTTGACGGATGCGACCATCATAGGCGGACCGCACATGAAGTACTTGATGTCTTCCGGTGCTTCGTGGTTCTTCAGATAGGTCTCGTTCATCACGTTGTGGACAAAGCCGGCGGTGTACTTCACGCCTGCCGCATCGGCTGCCGGATCCGGACGGTCGAGGGCCAGGTGGAAGTGGAAGTTCGGGAACTCGGCCTCAAGTTCGGCGAAGTCTTCCAGGTAGAAGGCTTCGACCAGGGCGCGGGCGCCGTAGAAGAAGTGGACCTCCTTCTTGGTGCGGAGCGTCTTGAACAGATGCATGATGTGGCTTCTGAGCGGGGCCATGCCGGCGCCGCCGCCGACGAAGATGTATTCCTGGCTGTCCGGGTCGTTCTCCGGGAGGAGGAACTCGCCGTAAGGACCGGAAATCATCACCTTGTCACCCGGCTTGCGGGTAAATACGTAGGAGGAAGCGACACCCGGAGGGACCGGGAGCATCTTGAAAACGCCGCGCGGCTGGCTCCTGTCGAACGGAGGAGTCGCAATACGGACGTTGAGCTTGATCACGTTCTTCTCGGCCGGATAGGAGGCCATGGAGTAAGCGCGGATGGTCGGAACGGTGTTCTTGAACTTGATGCCGAAGAAACCGTACTTCTCCCAGTCGCCCTTGTAGATGTCGTCCACGTCGATGTCGGCGAAGTCGATATCGTACTCAGGGATGTCGATCTGGATGTATTCGCCGGACTTGAACTCGATGTTCTCGCCTTCGGGGAGACGGACCGTGAATTCCTTGATGAAGGTCGCGACGTTCTTGTTGCTGATGACTTCGCACTCGAGTTTCTTGACGCTGAGGGCGGAGTCCGGAACGGCGATCTTGAGGTTGTCCTTGATCTTGACCTGGCAGCCGAGGCGCCAGTTGTCCTTGATCTGCTTGCGGGAGAAGAACCCGGTCTCGGTGGGGAGGATCTCTCCGCCGCCTTCGAGGACACGGACCTTGCACTGTCCGCAGTTGGCCTTGCCGCCGCAGGCGGAAGGGAGGAAGATACCCTGGTCGGCCAAGGTGTGCATCAGGTCACCGCCCTGGGGGACGGAGAGGGCCTTCTTGCCGTTGTTGATGTCGATGGTGACATTGCCGGACGGGGTGAGTTTCGCCTTGATGAAAAGGAGCAGGGCGACGAGGACGAGCGTTACGACTACGATGGTGGCAACGGCTCCGATAATGGTGTTCATCATACTGACTGTCTCCTATCCTTTAAAGTGAAATACCCATGAATGTCATGAAGGCGATGGCCATCAGACCGACGGTGATGAAGGTGATGCCGGTGCCCTTGAGGGCGGCCGGAACCTTGGAGTACTGGAGGCGTTCGCGGATCGCTGCGAGGCAGACGATGGCGAGGAACCAGCCGATGCCGCTGCCGAGCGCGTAGACGGTGGCTTCACCGACATTCGCGAACTCACGCTGCTGCATGAAGAGGGAACCGCCCAGGATGGCGCAGTTCACCGCGATCAGCGGCAGGTAGATACCCAGG
>JBGUXJ010000154.1:0-2003 GCA_045222055.1 Candidatus Cryptobacteroides sp.
ACAGGACAGGAACGACGACAGGACGGCCGTCAACAGGTGGAAGCAGGTTCTTTTCATCTCATACAAAGATACATTTTTTTGCACATATACGGAAGATACACGGTCGGGTTTGCCAAAAATCACTATCTTTGCTTAACAGTACGAATACCAAAACCACATCGACTATGGCTGTCACCATCGAGCAGGTCCGAACCCGCAAGGATCTGAAGACTTTCATCCAATTCCAGAACGATCTGTATAAAGGAAATCCCTGGTTCGTCCCCAAGATTGCCTGGGACGAAGAAGCCACGCTGGATCCCAGGAAGAACCCGGCGTATGCTTTCAGCGAAGCCGCCCTCTATCTGGCGTACAAGGATGGCAAACTGGCCGGCCGCGTGGCCGCCATCGTCAACCACCGCGCCAACGAGCGTTGGAACCACAAGGAGGTCCGCTTCGGCTGGATTGATTTCATCGATGACCGCGAGGTCTCCAAGGCATTGCTGGACAAGGTGATGGAATACGGCCGTTCCAAAGGGATGGAGACGATCGTCGGTCCGCTCGGATTCACGGACTTCGATGCGGAGGGCATGCTGGTGGAAGGATTTGACCAGCTGTGTACCATGGCCCTGATCTACAACCATCCCTACTACCTGGAGCATCTCGAAGCGCTGGGTTTCACCAAGGAGGTTGACTGGATCGAATACCTGATCCATGTTCCGGACGGTGTCCCTGACAGAATTGCCCGCGTGGCCGGGATCGTCCGGGACCGCTATGGCCTGAATATCCGGAAAATCACCCGCAAGGAAGTCAAGAGAGAGAAACTGGGACGGAAAATCTTCGACCTGGTCAACGAGTGCTACCACGACCTGTACAATTTCACCCCGCTTCCTCCGGAAATGATCGACAAATATGTGGACACCTATCTCGGCTTGCTTGATTTGAAATATGTTACGTTGCTGGAGAAGGACCACCAGATCGTCGGTTTCGGCATTATCATGCCTTCCATCGTCCGGGCGCTGCAGAAATCCGGCGGCAAGTTGCTTCCGTTCGGCTGGTTCTATCTGCTCCGGTCCATGTTCTTCAAATATGAGGACCGGGTCGAGATGCTGCTGGTCGGTGTCAAACCGGAATTCAAAGGCGGGCTGGCCATGCTGTTCGAGGAGTTTATCCCGCTGGCGAACAAGGCCGGGTTCAAGTTCGCCGAGACCAATGCGGAACTGGAGTCCAACAGCGCCATGCAGAATCCCTGGGACCTCTTCGAAAAGGACCAGACCAAACGGCGTCGCGTCTATCAAAAAAGTCTTAAATAAGATACAAAGCGGGTATTAACAAAAATGTTTGAAGTATAAACATATTTGTTAGTTTGATTGTAAATCAATATTTTATATAGATATTGTCCCTATATGGCAGAAATGGGCCAAACCCGGGTGCTCCCTCCCCTTCCGGAGCGGATGCGCCCCAGGAATCTGGATGAATACGTCGGTCAGAAGCACCTGGTCGGCGAAGGTTCCGTGCTCCGGAACATGCTTCTGGGCGGCAACCTGTCATCCTTCATCCTCTGGGGTCCTCCCGGTGTGGGAAAGACCACGCTGGCCCGGATCGTCGCGTCCCAGTTGGACCGGGATTTCTATACCCTGTCTGCCGTCAGCGCCGGCGTAAAAGAGGTCCGGGAAGTGTTGGACCGGGCCCGTGCCGACCGCCGCTCCATGTTCGGCGCCAACAAGGGGGCTCCGATCCTGTTCATCGACGAGATCCATCGTTTCAGCAAGAACCAGCAGGACGCCCTGCTGGGTGCCGTGGAAGACGGGACGGTGGTCCTGATCGGAGCCACGACGGAGAATCCCTCTTTCGAAGTCATCAATCCCCTGCTCTCCCGTTGCCAGGTCTATGTCCTCAAGTCCCTGGAACCCGGGGATCTGCTTGAACTGCTGGACCGGGCGCTGCGGACCGATGAATTGCTTTCTCAACTCGATATCCGGGTTGAAGAGACCGATGCGTTGCTGCGGTATTCCGGTGGCGACGCC
>JBGUXJ010000155.1:0-8634 GCA_045222055.1 Candidatus Cryptobacteroides sp.
AGCATGGAAGCCCGGTCGGTCTCGTTGGTGAAGGCCTCGTTGACATTGACATCGAACTGGTCGCCCTTCTTGCAGCCGACGAACAGCTTGTGGGCGGCACCTTCGACGTTGCGGACGGCGATGTAGGCGCCTTCCACCTTCTTCTCACCGTTATCCATGTCGGCGGTGACGAAATCCTCCTCGCCGGCCTTGTCGGCGTCCTCGAGGGTGCCGATCTGGCGGAGCATGTTCTCCTTCATTTCCTTCTTGGCGGCCTCGGTGACGTTAATGTTATAGTACGGCACCTTGTCATCCTTGCCCAGGTCGAAGGTCAGTTCCTTCGTCTCGGCGACGTCGAACTTGAAAGTGAAGTCCGCACCGGATTTCCACTCGTTGTCCGGCTGGTCCTCGCTCGGGAGGGGCTCGCCGACCACGCGGAGCTTGTTGTCGTTGATATAGCCATAAAGCTGCTCGTTGATGATGGCGTTGATCGCATCACCCAGCGCCTGGGGACCATACACTTTCTGGATCAGGGACATCGGGACCATGCCCTTGCGGAATCCCTTGAACTCGGCCTTGCGGCGGATTTCCTGTAATTTCTTTTTCTCAGCCTCCGCATAGTCGGCGGCGGAGATCTCGAGGGTCAGCTGATGGGTCAGTTCATCCAGCTGCTTGTTGACGATATTCATATAGTTCTTGTAATTTGATGCAAATTGAGCCTGCAAAAATACGGAATTAATCGCAATACACCAATTTATACCGTGTGATTTGCCGAATCTTGCAGTTATTTTTCACGTTTCGGATAGGCGATCCGGTCATGGTACAGCCGGCTCAGATACGATTTCAGCACGGCCTTGACCGTGCCGAGGTCTTTCAGCGAGACTTCGCTCTCGTCGAGCTGTCCGTCGTCGATCTTGAGCTGGACCATCTTTTCCACGAAGGCGTCGAAGGTCTCCGGCTTGTTGTCCTTGAGCGTCCGGGATGCGGCCTCGATGGTGTCGCACAGCATCACGATGCACTGTTCCCGCGTCTTGGGCTTGATTCCGTGATAGGTGAAAGCGGCCTTGTCGGCGGGATCCCCTCCCTCGTTGACGAACTTGTTGTAGAAATAGCCCGTGCAGGACACGCCGTGATGGCTGCGGATGAAATCGATGACGATCTCGGGCAGCTTGTTCTTCTGCGCCAGGACGACACCGTCCGGGACATGCCGCACGATCTCCTGGGCGCTTTCCTTCGCCGTCAGGCCTTCATGGTACCGGCTGCCCATCGCCTCGTTCTCCACGAAGCACTGCGGATTGGCCATCTTGCCGATATCATGGTACAGGGCACCGGCCCGGACAAGGGCGGTATTGGCGCCGATGCTGCGGGCTGCGGCATCGGCCATGTTCATCACCTGGAGGGAATGCTGGAAGGTTCCCGGCGCCTTGTGCGAGAGTTCGACCAACAGCGGGTTCCCGGTATCGCTGAGTTCGACCAGGCGGGAATTGGAAACCAGCCCGAAGATCTTCTCGAACAGATAGATCAGCGGATAACCCGCCACCGAGAGCATGGATCCGACGAAAAGGAACAGGATCTTCCGCCAGTCCTCGGCCGTGAAACTGCTCCCCAGCAGGCGGAAGCCCAGGAAAGTGACCAGCAGGGTGACGAATACGATCAGGGCCGTCACGAACTGCTTCCAGCCCCGGTTGAACCAGTCGAATACCAGCATCGCCACGATGCCTGCCACCAGGAACATCACGAAGAGTTCCGTACCGTCCTGCACGAAGATCTGCAGCGGCAGAAGGGAGATGATATAGACCGGCAGCACGATCCGTTTGCGGAAGAAGGCCAGCAGGTACAGCGCGGCCAGCGAGAACGGGATCAGGTACAGGACCTCGGGATTGAACCGGTCGGCCAGCAACGCCGCGACCGTGGTCAGGAGGAAGATGAAAATCAGGTAGATGAAACGGTTCCAGTCGGAAAACACTTCCGCATTGGTATAGCAGATCGACAGGAAGAAAATCACGACCAGCGCCAGGGCGACCAGGGCGTTGCCCAGCCACAGCCAGACACGGGGGCCGTTGTATCCGACACTCTGCTCATATTCGGCCTTGTAGGAATCCAGCAACTGCTGGATCTCAGCCGTCACCAGTTCTCCGCGGGAGACGATCAACTGGCCCGCATTGACATAGCCCTGAGTGGGCGAGATGAAGTCCGCGCTCTGGGCATGGACCAGGGACGTCGTTTCCTTGTCATAGACCAGGTTCGGGACGACCAGGTCATATACGCCGGAGGCCATCAGGAGGGAGTCCACGTTGGAACCTGCATGGTTCCCGGCCACATCCGCATAGAGACGCGCCTTCGCCTTGGCCACCGTATAGACATTCGAGGCAGGCGTGCGGGAAGCCCGCTTGTCCCGCTGCACGAAGATTACGTCCTGCGAGGACCGGCTCCTCTCCTCGACCATCACGCCCCGCTCATAAATGTTGGCGAGCGTGGTCAGGATCCGGGGCTTCGACGAAGCCAGGGGGCCATAGGAAAGGCTCTCGGCGCTGCGGAGCACGCTCTGCATGATATCCTCGGAATACCGGTAATACGGAATCATCTTGTTTCCGGCGGCATCCCGCTCGGACTGCAGTTCCTCCGCTGTCTTGAGGATCGGGAAATCAAACTGGGCGACCAGGTTGTCATAAGCCCAGGGCGACCCTTTCAGATAGTCATAGTTGAACTTCCCGCTGCGCGGCAGAATCACCAGCAGCACGACAAAAAGGAGGGCAAGGGCTTCATAGACCCGCCGGCTGGTCGGGAACGTGGTTTTCGTCATTTGAATGGACTGTCTTTTTCGCGGGAGATATACCAGTAAGTCAATCGGTCCGTCAGGTTCGGGAACAGGTTGTGCGCCAGCACGGTCGCTTTGCCCAAGCCAGTCAGTATCATCTGGTTGCGACGTTTTCTCAGGGCCTTGGCAAGGTATTCCGCACACTGCTCGGCACTCATCAGGCTTCCCTCGTCCAGCGGGGTCTCCCCCTGGGCGGAACCGTCAGCCGTCAGCGCGGCATTGCGGACATTGGAAGCCGTATATCCCGGGGCGAAGACCAGGACATGCAACCCGTCCTTGAGATGCTCGATCCGCACCGTGTCCAGGAATCCGCGGATGGCATATTTCGAGGAGGAATAGCCCGTCCGGGCAGGAAGCGCCGAATAACCGGCGATCGAGATGACACCGACGACGGATCCCCTGCTCTCCAGCAGATACGGGAGCGCATGTTTCGTGCAATAGACCGTTCCCCAGTAATTGACGTCCATGAGGGAATGCAGGACCTTCAGGTCCAGATCCTTGAACATCGCCCGCATGGAGATGCCGGCATTGTTGACCAGGATGTCGATCCGCCCGAAACGTGCGACCGTCGCCTCGACCAGGTTGCGGCAGTCGTCCTCCAGCGAGACATCCGTCCGCACACAGAGGACATGGTCCGCGTCCCCTACCGAAGGGGCCAGCGAAAGCAACTTGTCATAACTCCGTGCCGCCAGGACGACCTTCGCGCCGTAACTGCCGAACAGACGGGCGGAAGCCAACCCGATACCCGAGCTGGCTCCCGTCACGATGATGACTTTGTCTTTGAAATAGTCCGGATTCTTCACTTCGTTCAGAATGACAGAATCAATAAGGTCAAAACGAGAACGCTGCCTGAATGCCGTTATTTGACGGTCATCGCAGCGATGTCGTCGCCGTCATAGGCACCGGCATCGAGCTTGGCCTTGATCTCCTTGAAAGCGTTCAGGGTATACTGCACATCCTCCATGGTATGGGCCGCCGTCGAGACGATGCGGAAGATGATCATGCCCTTCGGGATGACCGGATAGATGACCATGGAGCAGAATACGCGGTAGTTCTCGCGCAGGTCCTTCGCCATCTTGGTCGCCTGGGCGACGCCGCCCTTGATATGGACCGGAGTCACGCAGGCCTGCGCCTCGCCGATGTCGAACCCCTGGGCCTTGAAGCCCTCCTGGATGGCGTGGGTGATCGCCCAGCACTTCTTGCGAAGTTCGTCGCCCTCCGGGGAATCGATGATTTCCATACGCTTGATGTTGCCGATCACCAGCGGCATCGGCAGACTCTTGGCGTACATCTGGGAACGCATGTTCGCCCGCAGGTAGTTGATGATGCTGTGCGGACCGGCCACGAAACCGCCGATCGAAGCCATGCTCTTGGCGAAGGCGCCGATGTAAAGGTCGATTTCGTCCATCACGCCGAAATGCTCGGACGTACCGCGGCCGTGAGGGCCGAGCAGGCCGAAACCATGGGCATCGTCGATCAGGATGCGGAACTTGTATTTCTTCTTCAGCGCCACGATCTCGTCCAGTTTGCCGAGGGCGCCGGTCATGCCGTACACGCCTTCGGTGATCAGCAGGACACCGCCGCCGTTCTCGTCGGCTTCGGCGCAGGCCTTGGCCAGGACTTTCTCGCAGTCGGCGATGTTGTTGTGGCGATATTTGTACTTGCTGCCGATGTGGAGGCGGATGCCGTCCAGCAGGCAGGCATGGCACTCGGCGTCATAGACGATCACGTCGTGACGGGCCGTCAGCGCATCGATCGTCGAGACGATTCCCTGGTAGCCGAAATTATACAGGAAGGCGTCCTCCTTCTTCTCGAAATCCGCGAAGATCTTCTCGAGCTTCTCATGATAGCGGGTGTGGCCCGACATCATGCGTGCGCCCATCGGATACGCGAGGCCCCAGTCAGCGGCCGCCTGGGCATCCGCCTTGCGGACTTCCGGATGGTTGGCCAGGCCGAGGTAGTTGTTCAGACTCCAGTTGAGCACCGGAATGCCGTTGAACGTCATGTGCGGGCCCAGTTCGCCTTCGAGGCGAGGATACATGTAGTAGCCGAAACCCTGTTCGAAATACTGCCCGATCGGGCCGCCGGAATCTCTTTCGATCCTGTCAAAGATATCAAGCATAATGTCTTATGTTTCAGTGTTGATAATTAAGCGTCAATATTGGCATAGTGGGCGTTCTCCTCGATGAACTGCCGGCGCGGCGGTACATCGTCGCCCATCAGCATCGAGAACGTACGCTCGGCCTCGGCAGCGTTGTCGATCGTGATCTGGCGGAGCAGGCGCTTGGACGGATCCATGGTGGTGTCCCAGAGCTGCTGGTCGCTCATTTCGCCGAGACCTTTGTACCGCTGGACGGTCACGCCCTTGTCGGAACCCTTGCCCAGACGGGCGGTCGCTTCGGCACGCTGCGCCTCGGTCCAGCAATAGACTTCTTCCTTGCCCTTCTTGACCAGGTACAGCGGCGGGGTCGCCAGATAGACGTAGCCGTTCTTGATCAGGTCGAACATAAAGCGGAAGAAGAAGGTCAGGATCAGGGTGGCGATGTGGCTGCCGTCGACATCGGCATCGGTCATGATGATCACCTTGTGGTAGCGGAGCCGGCTGAGGTCCATGCGCTTTTCTCCGGTCTCGTCCTCCTTGGCGACGGACACGCCGAGCGCCGTATAGATATTGCGGATCTCCTCACTGTCGAACGCACGGTCGACGGCCGCCTTCTCGACGTTGAGGATCTTGCCGCGCAGCGGGAGGATCGCCTGGATGCGGCGGTCGCGGCCCTGCTTGGCGGTACCGCCTGCGGAATCACCCTCGACGAGGAAGAGTTCGCAGAGTTCCGGATTGCGCTCGGAGCAGTCAGCGAGTTTGCCCGGCATGCCGGCACCGGTCATCACGGTCTTGCGCTGGACCATTTCGCGGGCCTTGCGGGCGGCCTGGCGGGCCGTAGCGGCCAGTACGACCTTCTCGATGATGGTCTTCGCGAATTTCGGATTCTCCTCCAGGTACATGTCCATGGCGGCGGACGTCGCCTGGGAGACAGCGGATGTCACCTCCGGGTTGCCCAGCTTGGTCTTGGTCTGACCCTCGAACTGCGGCTCGGCGACCTTGACGGAGATCACGGCGGTCAGGCCCTCCCGGAAGTCCTCCGGAGCGAGCTCGACCTTCGCCTTGGCCAGCAGGTTGTTCTTGTCGGCATAGTTGCGGAGCGCACGCGAGAGGCCCATCTTGAAGCCCTGCAGGTGCGTACCGCCTTCGATCGTATGGATGTTGTTGACGTAGGAATAGATCTTCTCGCTGAAGCCGTCGTTGTACTGGAGGGCGATGTCGATCGGGATGATCTTGTCGGAATTGACGCAGACCGGTTCCGGGATCAGCTGCTGGGCGCCGGCGTCCAGGTACTGGATGAACTCCTTGAGTCCTTCCTGGGAATAGAAAGTCTCGGTACGGAACACCTGGCGTCCGGTCGGCTTGCTGTCGCCGTTCTCGTCGACCTTGAATTCGTCGACCAGTTCGCGGCGGTCGGTCAGGGTGATGCGGATGCCCTTGTTCAGGTAAGCCAGTTCCCGCAGACGGCCGGCGAGGGTCTCATACTTGTAGACGATGCTCAGGTTGAAGATCGACGGATCCGGATGGAACGTGATCTGGGTACCGGTATCCGAGCATTCGCCGGTCACTTCGACCGGGCCGAGCGGCTTGCCCTTGCTGTACTTCTGGACATGGATCTTGCCTTCGCGGTGGATCTCCGCGACCAGCAGGTCGGACAGGGCGTTGACGCAGGATACGCCGACACCGTGCAGACCGCCGGAAACCTTGTAACTGTCCTTGTTGAACTTGCCGCCGGCGTGCAGGACGGTCAGGACGACCTCCAGGGCGCTGCGGTGCTCCTTCGGGTGCATGCCGGTCGGAATACCGCGGCCGTTGTCACGGCAGGTGATGGAATTGTCTTCGTTGATCCAGACCTTGATGTCGTTGCAGAACCCGGCCATCGCCTCGTCGATGCTGTTGTCGACCACCTCGTAGACCAGATGGTGAAGACCGCGCTCGCTAACGTCGCCGATGTACATGGAAGGACGCTTGCGGACGGCCTCGAGGCCTTCCAGAACCTGGATACTGCTGGCCGAATACTGTTCCTCGGCCTGTTTCATCTCTTCGTTTTCTATCATTTTTTCATCTAAAAATTATCACGAAAAAAGTGCGTTTTACAGGTATCCCCATAAAACGCACAAAGTTAACGAAAAAATGTTGTTTTTCCTAATTTTCAGGCCCCTATTACAGGGTGAAAATAACGCCTCCGACCAGGTAGATGCCACTCTCCGGATAAAGCGGGTGACGCTGGATATTCTTGTTGAGCAGATTGGCCGCACGGGCCCACACAGAGAGCTGCCGGGTCATGGCGAATTCGCCCTGGATACCCAGGTTGACGAACGCCGGAATGACCACTTCCTTCTTCACTGTTTCGGTCAGGCCGTCCGCCTCCAGGTAGGTGCCTTTCCGCTTGAGCGCACCGTCCGCCGTGACGCCGGCCATGATGCGGCCGCGCCAGTTGTAAAGGACCTGCAGGCTGCCGGTCGATGCCGGCGGGAAACCGAAGGAGAACTCCTTGATCTTCGGCTTGCCGTAATTGAACGCGCCCTTGACGGTGACCGGGCTGGCGTCATACGTGAAATTGCCGCCGACGAAGAAAAGGTTGAAATCAGCATACGCAACAGCCGGAAGGAACGCCCATTCCCGGTCCGTCTCATCGCCGAAATAGCCCGGGGCCCAGGCGACATGGGAGACAGCGTCCAGCATGCCGTTCTTCCGCTTCAGAAAACCGGCGCCGATGTCATAGCGGAACTTCCCGGCGACATTGCCCTGGAGGCCCGCCTTGATCCGGTAGACGTCCACGACATTGTCCGTCATCGGGAACTGGTTCTGGCCGAAAGTCGGGTTGAAGAAATGATTGTCTTCCTTCAGTTCATAGTACGAAGGAATATTGTCCCCGCCCGTCAAAGTTGCATACAAATTCAGCCGGTCGGTAATGGCTTCATAGCCCACGCGGACGTCCGGATACAGGATCTTCGACGCCCGGCCGCCCAACTGGTAATCCATCCACTCCTCTTTGGAATGCATGGTATGGGAAAGGCGGAGACCCGCGGAAATCCGCCAGCGGTCATACCACCAGACATACTTCGGGGTAATGTACATCGTCCCGGTCTGTGCCGTGAAAAGACCGCCGTATGTCGTCATGTCCATGTGGACGTCGAACAGGAGCGCCGACTTGCTGCTCAATGCGGGGCCCAAGGTCGCATTGACATTCAAATAATTCATTTTCAGTTTGTCGCGCAGTGTCGATTCCTCGAATCCTCCATGGAAAGAAATCGTCCCGTCATAGTAGAACCGCGTATCCGTCTCCTGCTCGCCGTGGACGCCCAGTTTGACGGCCACCGCATTCAGGCCGGTTTTCCCGTCCTTCCATTCGACCGGGACGCCGCTCTCCTTGGTATGGATCCCCAGATAGCCGACATCGAACGTGAACGCACCGCCGTCATAGTCATAGCGGCCGTCCACACCGGCGCGGGTCTTCATGTCATAGCCCGTGAAACTCCGTTTCCAATCGCCGAGCCGGACCTTGTAACTTCCCAGATAGGAATAATGATTCGCATAAACATTCACATGGACCGGACCGGTCATTTCCGGCGAATACACGAAATCCAACACCGGATGGAGCGGATATCCGGCACCCAGTTTTAGATAGAGGTTCTTTCCACGGTAGGCGTCCGGAGAAGGGCGGACGTCCATCAGATAGGGATTGAAGGTATAGGAGCCCTTGTACGGAGTATCGAACACCGAGTAGTCGAAT
>JBGUXJ010000156.1:0-5396 GCA_045222055.1 Candidatus Cryptobacteroides sp.
AGGAAATTCTTGATGACGGAATGGTCCACGACGGCCCCGTGCCGGAGCATGCATGCGCTGCTGGCCTTCATGCCCTGGAACAGCCAGATCCGCAGGTTCTTCGGCGGGCACGGAAGATCCATGTCCTCCTCCTTGCAGCGGTCCAGGTATTCATAGACCGCATTGTTGACGACACAACGGGTGAAGAGTTTCCGGTCCGACTCCGCCGTGATCTCCACGTCAAGGCCCTGCGACGGGCCCTTTCCCAGCGCAGACATGGATGCCGGCACCAGGATCAGGTTAACACCGATGGCAAAACCCGTCTTGTTCTTGAACATCAGCCGGTAACGTACGGTGGAGGAATACTTCTTGGAGATTTCATAATACCCGTCCCGGTCCGTATAGCAAGAGGCGAACTTGACGAAGGAGTTGCAGACCACCTTGACACCCGCCACGCCGAAGGCCTTCCCTCCGTTGGCATTCTCGTCCACGATGGTAATGCGGCCCGCCGGCTTCGACTTGGCCTTGGTCATGGGAACCAGCAGGTCTTCGTTGCCTGTCAGGCGGAAAGATTCCCGCTCGACGGCTTCCCAGTCGATACCGTCGTCGCCGGCCCGCGTCGCCGGGTCATGGTCCGAGATATAACACCGCTCCAGGATTTCATAACGGACACCCGAGGGGAAAGTAAAATCGTGCGGGACAACGGCGTACTGCCATGTGATCGCCTCCTCGTCGATGGCCGGGTCATGATACCAGTCGCCGTCCTGGATGATCTGGTAGTCCAGCGGATGGTCCATCAATTCCAGCCCTGATTCAACAAGGCGTGCGTACTGCGTCTCATCGGCAGGCAGGAACCGGACATAGTAATCCGTTTCTGCCACCGTATACTCCGCTTTGGTCGGATAGAGGGAGGCCAGCGCTTTGGTAACATTGTCAACGGAATAGGGGTCATCCAACTTCTCTCCCAGGACGATCTGTTCATGGGACAGGATTCCGAACGGATCATCGTCGGCAAGGTAGGAATCCGCCTCCTGCCGTCCGCAGGAAACGGTGGCGGCCAAGGCCAGAAGGCCGGCCGATACTTTGATGCAAGTCTTCATGGTTCACACTTTTTCTTGCTGCAAAAGTACGGGCCCGGATCCGTTTCCGGCCAAAAGAAACGTTTATCTGCAAAACCGGCTTTCCAAGGGCCCGGGAGGCCGGTCCGGAAAGCCGGTTTACAGGAAAATCCGGGCGTCCGCAGGGAGAACGGACGCCCGGATCATTCAATGTCAGACGGTTGGAATGAGAGATTCCGGAAAGCCGTTTCCTAAAAAACGGCGACCGTTTTCTGCTCGATCGTAGACAACAGGCTGTTGGCCAGACGGCTGACGCCGAAACGGAAATAACGCTTGTCCAGCCATTCCTTACCGAGGATGGAGGAGACGATGCTGTAATAGCAGACCGCGTCCATGCTGGTGGAGATGCCGCCGGCAGCCTTGAAGCCAACCATCTTGCCGGTCTTCTCATAGAATGCCTTGATGCACTGGCACATGATGTAAGCGGCCATCGGGGTGGCATTCACGTCGACCTTGCCCGTAGAGGTCTTGATGAAGTCCGCGCCCTCTTCCATGGCCAGGAAAGATGCATTGGCAATCCGCTCCGGGCTCACCAGCAGACCGGTCTCAAGGATAACCTTGAGCACCACTTTCCGGCCCTGGGCGGCAGCGGCCTTGTCGATGCACTGACGCATGGCATGGATTTCCTCTCCTGCAGTCCGATAGTCCTCGACCAGGAAAGCATTCAACGCCAAGACGATATCAATTTCGTCCGCGCCCTCCTGAACGGCCTTTTCGCACTCGTGCATCTTGACCTCCAGGAAACTCTGGGATGTCGGGAAGCAACCGGCCACCGTAGTGACATGCAACTCCGGACTGACGCGGTGCGCCTTCACGGTAGCGGCGAAATTGGGATAGACACAGATGGATGCCGGCAGCGGATAATCCGGATAGTCCTTGTGGAAGGCCGTCACCTTCTCGGTCAGCTTGGTGATGGAAGCTTCCGTATCCTGGTTCCGCAGGGAAGTCAGGTCCATGAACGAAAAACACTCTTTCAGCACCTCAGGGGACACGACGTTGTCGAGGTTCCGGGCGATGATGCCGAGACTCCGGTCAATCGCCTCCTTGTCGGGGGCGTAGCCGTACTTATTGAACAAATCTGCCATATTTCAATGTTTTGTATTATCCTTTAATCTGGATCTGGAATCCTTCGTCAAGGAGCGGCTGTACCAGCGTGCGCATCCGCTCGACAGACATCTTCTGCAGCCCCTTCATCGGCGTTTCCCGGTCAATGGTGTAAACCATGATCTCACGCGGGCGCAGTTCCCGCACGATCCGCATCCATCCCTGCAACACCTCCGGTGAGGAAGAATCGAATTCCGGACTTACCAGGAACATCGTCTGCAGGACGAAATCCCCTTCGAAGCGCCGCAGATCCTCCACGACCTGGTCCACGTCATACTCGCACTGGGGCTGGTTGATCTTCGCCGCCAGGGCTGCCGTGGGAGCGTCGAGTTTCAGGATCGGGTTGTCCACCTTCCGGAGGGCGCGGAACACGTCTTCCCGTCCGATCCGGGTCGCATTCGAGAGGACCGACACCTTCGCCGACGGGTAATAGCGGTCCCGAAGTTCCAGGGTAATGTCGATGATCTCAGCGAAATCGGGATTCAAAGTCGGTTCTCCGTCTCCGGAAAACGTAATCGAATCGATGGGCGTCCCTGCCTCACGGCATTGGAGCAATTTGGCCGTCAGGTCCCGCCGGAGATCCGCCGCCGTCGGAAGGGTCCGGTCATCCCGGCCGTCCTTGTTCCATCCACACTCGCAGTAGATGCAGTCAAAGTTACAAATTTTCCCGTTCCGCGGCAAGAGGTTGATCCCCAAGGAGGAGCCCAACCGCCGGCTATGGATAGGTCCGAAAACCAGTTCTTCCCGCATCATAGGGCTATCTGATTCTATAAGAGGCACTCGCAGCCGTAAGCCGGCCGTCAGGGCCCAGGTGGTCAATCAATACGAGTCCGGGACGCTTTCCTGTCTCGACCGTTCCGAAGCAATCTTCCTTCCCCAGGAATTCCGCACCGTTCCGGCAGGCCCAGGTCAGGAGTTCACCCAACGGTACCTGCGGGAAGTTCTCCTGCAGGCAGAAGAGTTCGGACACCATGTCCAGGTCATCGTTGCTGGAAAGGGAATCCGTACCGACCGTCAGTTTCAAGCCGCTGGAACGAAGCAGTTCCACGGGAGGCAGTGCATTGTGGATGAACAGGTTGGAAAGCGGGCAGAGCGCGATGAAAGGGTGACGGAGCAACGCCTTCACGGCATCGATGCCTTCCTGGTCCATGCAGACTTCATGGACTAGCAGGATATGCTCGTCGAAAGGCGCCGGATGCGCCTGCTGCAGCCGGTCCAGGAAATACAGCAGGGAGGATGTCCCGGTAACAGGCGGCGTGCTCATTCCGGCACGCACCCGGTTCTCCCACATAGGACCGCTCCCCTTGCGTATCATATCTTCTTCCTCCTCCGTTTCCTCGCTGTGGTACGACAGGAAACCGGACCGCAGGCCTTCCGCGCTGGCGGCCGTCAGGAGCTGCGGGCTCATGGTATAGCAGGCGTGCGGCGTCGGAGCGGCATCCAGGCCACAGGCAACCGCCTGTTCCTGAAGGGCTTTGACATCCCGGATCACCGCCTCGCAATCCGCGGGCTCCGTGCCGAAAACTTCCAGGAAAGTCCGGGTATAGATCGGAGACGCGGCCTTGATGGCGAAGGAGTCCGCACAGTTGCTGATATCCGCCATGGCACTGACGCCCTGCTGCCAGAGCCGGTCCATCCAGGTCTGGATATCCGCGAGTTTCTCCTCCAAGGGAGAAGTATCGCGCAGGGCATTGATCTGGTCGATGAAACCGGCCATTCCCGTGCCTTTGCGGAACAGTTTCCACATATAGGAAAGTTCGATATGGCAATGGGCGTTGACAAATCCCGGGGCGACCGCTCCATCCAGGAAAACCGCTTCTCCGGACGGATCCTCGCAGACACCGGTCCGCAGGATCGTCCCGTCTTCGTCATACTCCACGAAGCCGTTCTCCACCGGGACAGGATCAGTCAACCGGTACAGGTATTTCGCTGCTATCCTCTTCAATTTCATTCACTTTAACAGAATCTCTCAAGTGGAAGACCGGCCCGTCATACAAAGTGTCGGGCAACACCCTTTCCACGACAATCACGCCCAGGGAGTCCCACACGACGGAGACTTTGCGGGTGATATCCAGCGTATCCCCGAAATCGAAGATCCGGGCCCGGCGGAAATCTGTACGGGCCTCGACCTCACGGCGATGGGCATCCCGCAGGGACACGCCTTCCTCGATGGCCGTCAGTTCCTCCACCCGACGCTGAAGCCGGTTCTGGGTCTCTTCGAATATTTCGGTGAATTCTCCCGGTTCGTTCAGGTAATGCTCCACCGACAACCGGTAATCCTCAGGCGTATAGCCATAGCGTTCCAGAATGGGAGCGTAGACCAGGCTGGTGTCAGCCGTACGGGACAGTTTGCTTCCATTCGTCCGGATCCACTGGTCCAACACAAACATTTCCTCGTAAATCTCCGCCATCTTGCCGGCAGGAATCACCTTTCCCCCGCGGGAGCAGGAGAACAGGCAGAGCGCCAGGACCAGGATGAAAGAGAAACGACGCATGTTAGCGAAGGACAGCACCATATTCGTTTTCAAAAGTAGCCAGGAGCTTGGCCATGATCTTCTCGATCTCCGCGTCTGTCAGGGTCTTGTCCGGATCCTGGAAGACGAAGCTCAGGGCATACTGTTTCTTTCCGGAAGGAATCTTGTCACCCCGGTAGACATCGAAGAGGCCGACCTGGCGGAGCAGTTTCTTCGCGGCGCGCTGGGCGCTGCGGCGGATGTCCGCGTAACGGACGCTCTCGTCCAGGAGCAAGGCGAGGTCACGGCGCACCTCCGGGAATTTCGGCAACTCAGTGAATTTCACCTTGACGCGGCTGACCAGTTCCAGCAGGGACGGCCAGTTGATCTCGGCGATGAAGACCGGCTGCTTGACATCAAAACGACGGGCCAGGGCCGGAGAGACCGTGCCCATGACAGCCAGCGGCTTATGCGAGCCGGGGAGCCGGTATTCCAGGCCTTCGGAGAAAAGATCGGCCGGAGCCGCCTCTGCCTCAAGCGTATAGAGATCAACGCCATAGCGGCGGAGCAGCAGTTCCAGATAGCCCTTCAGTTGGAAATAATTCCCCTTCCGCGGTTCCTGCCTCCAGGATTTCTCGCCCGGGCCGCTCAGGACCAGGGTGAAGCAGGGATGCTCCTCATAGGAAGCGAGAGTCGTTCCGTCCCCTTCCGGAAGACGCTGATAGACGGAACCGTATTCGAA
>JBGUXJ010000157.1:0-41118 GCA_045222055.1 Candidatus Cryptobacteroides sp.
CGAAGACGAGATTTTCATGAATGCGGATTTCTTCGCCCGCGTAAAGGCGGTCTATGAGAACATGGGCAGCCTCGACCGGGAACAGCAGATGGTTACGCAGAAACTCTACCGCCGCTTCGTCCGCAACGGTGTCGACCTCGACGCCGCCGGACAGGCCCGCTTCAAGGAGATCAACAGCCGCCTCGCTGTCCTCAGCCAGAAGTTTGGAAACAACCTGCTCGCCGAGAACAACGCCTTCAAGGAGATAATCGGCGTGACGGTCTCCCAGTATTCCGACTTCATGACATCCTGCACCGACCGCGCCAAGCGCGAGGAGGCCTTCAAGGCCTATTCCGCCCGCGGAAACAACGGCAATGACAACGACAACAACGCCGTTGTCCTGGAGATCATGAAACTCCGTACCGAGCAGGCCAACCTGCTGGGCTACAAGACTTCCGCGGAATACCTCCTGGCTGACAAGATGGCCGGAGACCCGGTCACGGTCGACAACTTCCTCGCCGAGATCATGGCCGCGTCCATGAAGAAGGCCAAGGAGGAGATCGCCGACATGCAGAAGATCATGGACGAGGATGTCAAGGCCGGACTGCTTCCCGCCGGATCCAAGATCCAGCCGTGGGACTGGTTCTATTATGCCGAGAAGGTCCGCAGCCGCAAGTATGACCTGGACGAGGAACAGACCAAGCCCTACTTCCAGATCGATTCCGTCCGCAAGGGTGTCTTCTTCGCCGCCAACAAGGTCTATGGCATCAAGGTCGAACCCGCGCCGGAGGTCGAAGTATACAATCCGGTCGTCAAGGCCTACAAGCTGACCGACGCCGACGGCTCGCTGCTGGGCATCTTCTATGCGGATTCCTTCACGCGTGACACCAAGCGCGGCGGCGCATGGATGAACAACTTCCGCGACCAGTACATCGACGCGGCCGGAAAGGATGTCCGCCCGGTCATCGTCAATGTCTGCAACTTCCCGCCCGCTACGGAGGATACGCCTTCCATGCTGACCATCGACCAGGTCCAGACCTGTTTCCATGAGTTCGGCCACGCCCTCCACGGCTTCCTGACGAAGTGCCGCTACCGTGACGTCAGCGGTACTTCCGTGACCCGTGACTTCGTCGAGATGTTCTCCCAGTTCAACGAGCACTGGGCTTTCCAGCCGGAGATCCTCGCGGCCTATGCCAACAACTGGAAGACCGGGGAAGCGATTCCGGCCGACCTCGTCGCCAAGATTGGGAATGCGCTGAAATTCAACCAGGGATTCATGACAGGCGAACTTTGCGCCGCCTCCATCCTGGACATGAAGTGGCATGAACTGACCGCCGAACAGCTGGCCACCTTCACGGACGCCGAGTCCATCCGCCGGTTCGAGATTGCCAAGTGCAAGGAAATGGGCCTGATCGACGAGATCATCCCGCGCTACCGCACGACCTACTTCAACCACATCTTCAACAGCGGATACAGCGCCGGTTATTACAGTTACCTCTGGTCCGAAGTGCTCGATACCGATGCGTTCGAGTACTTCCAGGCCCACGGTATCTACAATCCGGAGGTGGCGAAGTCCTTCCGGAAGACCTTCCTGGAGCGTGGCGGCAGCGAAGAGCCGATGACGCTCTTCCGCCAGTTCAAGGGCGGTGATCCGGATCCGGGTGCGCTGCTGCGCAACCGCGGACTGGAATAGCGGTTGACTTTACTTAACGATCTGGACGGCGACTGTGCGCAAGAAACGTGCGGTCGCCGTTTCCAGATGGCAGTCGGGCGCGCGGTTCACGAAGTCGCGGTTGTCGATACCCAGCGACAGGTAGTTGACGCAGGCCTTGAGATAGGCGCCGTAGGCGTTGGGGTGATGGCCGTCTGTGTGGTAGAGGTTGAGGTCGGGCCGCAGGGACATGGCCAGTTCGAAGGCGTCCACGATGGGGGAGATCCGGGATTTCTCGGCTTCGGCCATGGCGGCGGCACCTTTCTTCATGACCGGGACGCGGACGGCGGGATCTTCGGACGTACGCCGCCAGGTGTTCTCATGGATGATGTCGCAGGCAGGACTCTTCTCCCGGATGCGGGCCGCGATCTTGCCGGCGTTCTCGCGCAGGGCGGCATAGCGCTCCGGGTCGCTTCCGTAGCGGAAATTCGACTGGCTCTGGTCCTGGAGGAAGGCGAAATCATAGCCGCCCTGGTCGATGGCGTCGTTCGTCACGACCAGTCCCAGGTGCTGGCCGAAGGTCTGGCCGCCTTTCGTGGCGTCGACGACATGGAGCCGGTGTCCCAGGTTCCAGGCGATTTCCTTGAGCATGAAGGTGGCGCCGTAATAATAGGTGAAGGAGTTTCCGATGCACAGGACCTTGTGCAGGTCCTTGGTCTTGCCGCGGCCCAGGACGTTGATGTAGGCGGTCGTGTTCAGGTCGGCGGAGAAGCCGGTGCCGGTCAGTCCGGCGTCTCCGGAACCGCCCTTGTACGGTCCCACGGCGCGGATCCGGAAGAAAAGCGTATCCTTGGCCGCCTTGCCGAGCCGGAAGGTCTGGAGGACGTTCTTGGGATCTTCTGCGGCGCCGGTGCCGCGGCAGGGGGCGCGGAAGGAATATTTCAGGGACGGATCCTCTTCCGCGGCGAGTTGCGGCTCGATGGACGGATGCCATTTCCCGCCGTCCAGGATCTCGACGACATAGTATTTCGGGGAACCGGGATTGGACAGGAAGCAGAAGTCAAACTCCACGTAGGAGCCCTTGGCAACTTTCTTGACGGGCTGTTTCAGGATCCAGCAGTCGCCTTCCCGGAAGCGGTCGGACAGGATCCGTCCGCCGGTCGAGACGGGTTTCAGGTCCGGGCTGCCTAAGGTCAGGACGCCTTCCCCGGAAACGGTCGCTTTCAATTGTCCGGTGGAGGTCCATTCCTGGATATAGCCGAGTTCGTCGTAGTTTTCGAGCCAGATGCTGGTCTGGGCCTGTGCCGCCAGGCAGAAGCCGGCAGCGAAGAGGGACAGGAGGATTCTTTTCATGACAAAGCCGTTTTACGTAACCGCAAGATAGTGATAATTACGTAAAACGGCTCTTTCTTACCGAAAAAACTGCTACCGGATATGGCTCGTGACGAGTTTCAGGCCGCTGCCTTGGGCGGGCTTGAAGCGCACGCTCTTGGAGGTGGCGGGAATCAGCACGGTCTCGCCCCGGCGGATCTTGCAGACGTGACCCTTGGTCGGGCCGGGAACGAGTTTGCCGTCAGGGCCTTCGATGAAGACGGGCTCGCTGTCTTCCAGCATGCCTTCGCCTTCCACGCACATGACGACGAGGAAGGAGTCCACGGCGGAAAGGTCGCGGCGGAGGGGTGCGTCGAGGTCCCAGACTTCCGTAGTGAAATACGGGCAGGAAACGACTTCGACCGGCACGTTCTTGCGAGCTTCGTAGGCGGTGCAGTAGTCCGGATAGACCGTATAGTCGATGGCGTCCTTGGCCAGTTCGGTGTGGAGCTGGCGCGGCTTGCCGTCGAGGTCGAGGCGGCCGTAGTCGAAGATGCGGTAGGTGATGTCGGACGTCTGCTGGATTTCGGCGATGAAGCAGCCGCCGCAGATGGCGTGGATGCGTCCGGCGGGCAGGAAGAACACGTCGCCGGGGTGCACGGCATGGCGGGCCAGGACATCGGTGATGGTGCCGTCGGCCACACGCCGTTCATATTCTTCCGGGGTGATTTCCTTGTTGAGGCCGGCGAGCAGGTGTGCGCCGGGTTCGGCGGCTACCACGTACCACATCTCGGTCTTGCCCTTGCTGCCGTTGTGCCGGACATAGGCGAGGGAATCGTTGGGATGGACCTGGATGCTGAGGTCGGCAAGTGCGTCGATGAACTTGATCAGCAGCGGGAACTGGTCGCCCGTATTCTTGTAGACATGCTTTCCGACGAGCAGGTCTTTGTATTCACGGACGAGGTCGGCGATGCTGCGGCCTTTCCAGGCGCCGTTGGCGACGATGGATTCATTGCCGGCGACGCCGGACAGTTCCCAACTCTCGCCGATGTGGTGCTGGTCGGTTTCGATATGCTTGAACGGGGCGATTTTCTCGCCGCCCCAGACGACGGTCTTCAGGATGGGCCGGAATTTCAGCGGATACATAATGTAAAGTGCTTAATCTGATTTTAATACCATACTGCCGGCTTGTCGCCCATGTGATAGACGAGGGTGCCGCCTGCGGTGATGTCGGCGAATTCGAGGTAGCCCTTGTCATAAGGGGCTCCGTTGAGGGTGACGTCCTGGATGTAGCGGCCTTCGCCTTCGCAACGGATGGAGAAGGTGCCGCCGGCGACCTTGACGTCCGCTTCCTTGAAGCGGGGCAGGCCGAACCAGAACTGCGTGGAGGCCGGCTCGACCTGGTAGAAGCCGAGACTGGACAGCACGTACCAGGCACTCATCTGGCCTTCGTCCTCATTGCCGGCCAGGCCGTTCTCGTCGGCGAAGTACATGGTGTCATACACTTCGCGGACGCGGTCGGCGGTCTTCGCCGGCTGTCCGGCCATGCTGTAGAAATAGATGATGTGGTGGCTCGGCTCGTTGCCATGGACATACTGCCCGATCAGGCCGGAGATGTCCGGGGACGCGTTCTCGCCTTCGATCCGGGAGTCCTGCGCGAAGAGGGTGTCCAGCCGGGCGACCAGCTGCTCCCTGCCGCCGTAGAAGTCGGCAAGGCCGTCGAAGTCCTGCGGGGCCAGCCAGGTGTACTGCCAGGCGTTGCCTTCGACATAGTCCTGTTCGCGGTGGTTGGAAACGAAGGGGTTGAAGGGGGTGCGCCAGGTGCCGTCGGCGAAACGGCCGCGGGCGTTGAGGGTCTCCGGATCCATGTAATGGCGATAGGAATGGCTGCGCTCCGTGAAGAAGGCCGCGTCCTCCGCCTTGCCCAGATACGCGGCGGCATGGGCGACGGCCGCATCTGCGATGGCGTATTCCATGTCATTCCCGATGCTCTCGTTGTACAGGTCGGACGGGATGTAGCCGTACTGCTTGCGCAGGTCCTGGCCGCGCTCGTCGAGCATGACGGAGTTCTTCAGCGCTTCGTATGCATGTTCCTTGTCGAAGCCGTCGTAACCCTTGACGATGGCGTCCGCCACGGCGATGGCGCCCGGATTGCCGACCATGCAGTCGGTCTCGCAGCCCCACAGGTGCCAGACCGGGAGCTTGCCCTGCTCGTCATAGATGCGGACCATGGTGCGGACCATGTCATCGGCCCTGTCCGGATGGATGATGTTCATCAGCGGCATCGCGGCCCGGTAGGTGTCCCACAGCGAGAAGATGGTGTAGTTGGTGAAGTCGCCCTGGTGCACCTGTCCGTCCGCTCCGCGGTATTTCCCGTCGATGTCATTGAAGACGGCGGGATGGATCATGGTGTGGTAGAGGGCGGTATAGAAGATCGTCCGGGCGGTCGGGTCTTCGCCGGAAATGCGGATGCGGGAGAGTTCCTTGTTCCAGGCGGCATCGGCCGCGCGGCAGGTCGCCTCGAAGTCCCAGCCCGGAAGTTCGGCCGTCATGGCAGCCCGGGCTCCTTCGATGCTGACGGGGGAGAGGGCGACCTTGACGAGGATCTGCTTCCCTTCGGCGAGGTCCCCGAAACCGAGCCGGGCGTACCGGTCATTCGGGAAGACGGCCGTGAACGGCTCGGAGAATTCCGCATAGAAATAGACGTGCTGGTCATTGGCCCAGCCGGTGGAACGGCGCCGGCCCTGGATGGCCCGGTCTCCGACGAGTTCAAAGCCGGTATCGGTGGCGCTGTCCCAGCAGCCGCCGTTCTCCAGGTCGATGACGATGGCGGCGTCGCGGGCGGCCGGGAAGGTATAGCGGTGCATGCCGACGCGGGCGGTGGCGGTCAGTTCGGCCGTGATGCCCCAACGGGTCAGCGGGACGCTGTAATAACTCGGCCTGGCAACCTCCTTGCTGCGGTCGGCATAGGACCAAAGGCCTGTCTGGGGACCGTCGTAATTTCCTCTGGCATAGGTGACTTCGCCGATCACGGGCATAAGCGTGACGTCAAAGAGATCGCCGATGCCGGTGCCTTCGAGGTGGGTGTGGCTGAAGCCGATGACCGTGGAATCGGAGGCATGGTAACCGGAAGTCCAGTCCCATTCCTGCGGGATGCTGGTCGGTCCGAGCTGGACCATGCCGAAGGGCACGCTGGCTCCTACGAAGACATGGCCGTGTCCGCCGGAACCGATCCGCGGATTGACGTACTGGGTGAGACTTTCGGTGGTTTTGGGCGTGCAGGCGGCCAGGATCAGGGCAGTGGCTGCCAGAAGTCTGATTTTCATTTGCACTGGAATTCAAGGGTGCCGCCGCGCAGCAGCGCACCGTGGGTAATGCGATATTCTTTCAGGGGCTTGCCTCCGAGTTTCATGGAGCGGATCCGGCGGCCGGCCGTCTTGGCCAGCACGAGGCGGTCCGTTCCGTGGATGGAGGGGTCAAGCGTGATTTCGACCTTGTCGAAGGTCGGGGTTGTCAGGGTATAGCTCGGGTCGCCCGGGCAGTCCGGGTAGAAGCCCATCATCGAGAAGACGGCCCAGGCGGACATGGTGCCGGTGTCGTCGTTCCCGGGAATACCGTCCGGCGCCGTGGTGAAATGTTTCGCCAGGATCTCGTCGACCAGGCGCTGGGTGCGCCAGGCCTCGCCCTTGAAACGGCTGAAGAAATAAGGATAGTTGATGTCCGGTTCGTTGGCCGGGTCGAAGAGGCCTTCATCGAAGACTTTCTGCAGTTTGGCGACATAGGCCTTGGCTCCGCCCATCAGGCGGGCATATCCTTCCACGTCGTGGGGGACGGCGAAGGTATAGTTCCAGGCGCTGCCTTCATGGAAACCGACGGCGTTGGAGAAGTCGGCGCCGTCCTTCGGGTCGAAGGGGGTGATGAACTTCCCGTCCTTGTCGATCGGACGCAGGGTGCCGGATTCCTTGGAATAATAGTTCCTGTAGCCCAGGGAGCGGGCACGGTATTTTCCTGCCTCCGGCAGGCCCAGGTGCTCCGCCAGCGTGGCCAGGGAGGCGTCGGCGACATAGTACTCGAGGGCGTGGGAGACGGAGTTGTCGCCGGAGAAGTCCCCGGCGAACCAGCCAACGGGGATGTAGCCCCGCTCGTTGTACGGATCGGCGTCAGGGCGCATCTTGTTCTGCGCGCCCGGGGTGTCCGCGGATTTCTTGAAGGCCTCGTAGGCGGTACGGATGTCGAAGTCATGCAGGCCCTTGAGCCAGGAATCCGTGATCACGCAGATGGCCGGATCGCCTTCCATCGTGAAGGTCTCGCGGCCGAAGAGTTCCCATTTCGGCATCCAGCCCCATTCCCGGTACATGTCGATCATGCTCCGGACCATGTCGGTCTGCCGGTCCGGCCAGACCAGGGTAAGGAGTTGATGGACATTGCGATAGGTGTCCCAGAGGGAGAACACGCTGTAGCGGTGGTGTCCCGTCTCGACCTTGCCGGTGCCGGGATTCTCCATCAGCGGGTACTCCCCGTTGACGTCGTCCAGGACGGACGGATGGATCAGGGCATGGTAGAGGGCTGTATAGAAAACTTCCTTCTGTGTCTCAGTGCCGCCGGTCACGCGGATGCGGCCCAGGTCATTCTCCCAGGCCTGGCGGGCGGCGTCGCGGACGGCCTCGAAATCGAAGCCCCGCTGTTCGGCATCGAGGTTGAGCCGAGCATTCGCGCAACTGACGAAAGACACGCCGACCTGGACGAGCACCTGCTCGCCTTCGGTCAGTCCCTCGTAGCGGAACCAGCAGCCGACCTGGTCGCCGGCGATTTCCCGGTGGTAGTTGTCGTAAATCTTGTATTTCCCCGCATCGGCATCCCACTCCGCTTCCGCGGTCATGGGCCGCTGCATCTTCCAGAATCCCGCCTTGGCCGGTGCCTTGCTGACGCGCAGGACGAAATAGATCGGGAACACGGCCTGGCTGTTATAGCAGAAAGTTCCCGCGAGACGCATGCCCTCGATCTCGGTGTCGCTGATCCGGCGCACCCATGCGCCGCTTTCATTGGTCAGTCCCTCGCCGAGGTTCACCAGGATGTTGCCGTCCCCGGCATGGAAGGTGAAACGCTCGATGCTGCTGCGCAGGGTCGCGGCGGCTTCCGCGAGGATATCCCCGCCGGTCAGCCGGACGCCGTAGTAGCCCGGTTCGGGCCGTTCGTCCGTGTATTCGGATCCGTAGGCATGGTAGTCCACCTGCAGGGGACCGGCCGTCGGCATGACGAGCAGCGAGGCGGCCTCCGGGCAGCCCACACCGCTGAGATTGACGTGGGAGAATCCGGTAAAGAACTTGTTCTCATAGACATACGGCGTGCTCCACCAGCGGCTGTCCTTGTCCCAGGTGTTGAGCTGCGAGCCCATGACGTTGAACGGCGAGACGCTCATCATGCCGTTCGGGACGACGGCGCCGGGATTGCAGGCGCCGAAGTTCGTCGTGCCGATGAACGGATTGACGTAACCCGTCAGCGAGACGAGGGCGGAGATGAGGGCGAGGAGTTTCACAGGATGTTGGTGCGCTTGGTGAATTCGACGATCTCGGGGATGTAGCCGAAGGCCAGTCCGGTCACGGTGTCGGCACAGCCGTAGTAAATCGCGATGCGGCCGGTCTCGGGATCATGCAGGGCGGCGCAGGGGAAGGCCACGCTCGGCACGTCGCCAACCAGTTCGTAATACGTCGTCGGGGTGATGAGATACTGGCCGCTGCGGGCGAGGACTTTCCAGGGCTGTTCCCGGTCGAGCAGGGCGCTGCCGAACGCATAGACATAGCCGTTGCAGGAGCGGAGGACGCCGTGGTAGATCAGCAGCCAGCCCTCCGAGGTCTCGATCGGGACCGGGCCGGCGCCGATCTTCATGCACTGCCAGGCACTGACTTCGAACGGGGCCGGGGCCATGACATGGCGGTGGTGTCCCCAGTATTCGAGGTCCTTGGATTCGGAATAGAAGATGTCTCCGAAGGCGGTGTGGCCAGTGTCGGACGGGCGGGACAGCATGGCGAACTTGCCGTCGATCAGGCGCGGGAAGAGGACGCCGTTGCGGTTGTAGGGCAGGAAGGCGTTCTCTCCCTGGTGGAAGGTCTTGAAGTCGGTCGTCCAGGCGATGCCGATGGTCGGGCCGTGATAGCCGTTGCACCAGGTGACATAGTACTTGTCACCGATCCTGGCGACGCGGGGGTCATAGCCATAGACCCATTCCTTCACTTCGGGGATATCACATTCAAACTTGATGGTGTCCGGGTTGATGTCCCATTTGATGCCGTCCTTGGAGAAGCCTGCGTGCAAGGTCATGCGGCGGTTCTTGTCGTCACAGCGGAAGACCCCGGCGAACCCTTCCCCGAAGGGGACGACGGCGGAGTTGAAGATGCTGTTGGAATCCGGCAGCAGGTCTCTGGGTATCACGGGATTGGCGGAATACCTCCAAATCGGGGCGGCGCAGCCTTCCGGGCGGTCCTCCCACGGCATGTTCGGAAGCGGGTTTCCGACGATGGTAAGTTTGCTCATAATCGAAGTCAGTATATTTTTGCAAAGATAGTAAAATCCATTTAACTATACCAGAGCCACAGCAGGAGGCCGGCCAGGGGGAGATAATCCTTCAGGGAGACGCGCATGATGTCGAGCACTTTCTGGATCTCCCGCTTGACCTTGCGGGGCGTCACGCCGTACTTTTCTGCGATTTCGGCGTAGGTCAGGTCTTCGAACCGGCTGGAATAGAATATGTTCCGGGACATCGGCGGCAACTGGCGCATGAAGTCGTCGAAGATGCGCTGCACGTCGTCGCGGAACAGGAGGGCCATGTCCTGGCCATCGAGGATGTCGATTTCGGTCATCAGGGCGCGGTAACTGTCCTGGTGCATCTTCTGTTCGATCCGCATATGGGCGGCTTTGTCCCGCAGGTGGTTGAGGCACCGGTTCTTGATCGAGGTGAGCAGGTAGGCTTCGGGCATCCCGGTGAGCTGCAGGTCGTCCCGCTTGTCCCACAGACGGGTGAAACAGTCGGCGACGATATCTTCCGCGGCGGGCCTGTCATGGATGTATGAGGCGGCGATTCCGACGAAGGGTTCGCGGAAACGGGTGAACAGGCGGCTGAATTCCTGTGGCGTCATGCCGGAGGGTTTTGCGGCGGCTTCGGGGTTGCCGGGAATGATGTGCGGTTCTAGTGTCATGGGGGCGCGGGATCGGGGGCAAAGATACGGATTCTTTTTGATTGAAAAAATGTGAAAAACGGGGGTCCGACCGGTTTCGTCAGGTGTCTTATTAATCGTTAAAACCCCAAACCATGGATTCCTACCAACTGTTGAAATATCTCAAGGGCTCGTGCTCTCCCAAGGAGGAGGCCGAAATCCAGCATTGGCTTGCCGATGACCCGGATGGTTCCCATAAGGAGACATACCGGCAGATGCACAATATATATAATGGCATGACGTTGTACGGCGGATCTTCGCGGAAGGAGGCCAGGCCGGTCTCCTGGTGGCGCCGTTTCGCCGTCTGGTCCGGTGCCGCCGCGGCTGCCGCCGCCTTGTTCGCCGGTGTGCTGGTCCATCAGCACCATGCTACCATCGACCGCCTGGCGGCACAGACCGAGATCATCCGGGTTCCGCAGGGACAAAGTCTCCAGCTCGACCTGGAAGACGGTACGAAGATCTGGCTTAACGGCGGCACCGAGATCGAACGGCCTGCCGTGTTCGGCCGCAAGGACCGCCGGCTGACCGTCCGCCACGGAGAAGTCCTGCTGGATGTCGTGAAGGATGAGAAGCATCCTTTCTATGTCGAGACGTTCGCATCCACCGTCAAGGTGCTGGGCACCCGGTTCGACGTGGAAGTGGATGAGACGGCGGGTGAATTCGCCGTGACACTGCTGCGCGGCCGGGTCGTGGCGCAGGGGAAGGACTCCCGGGAGACCGTCGCCCTGCAGCCGGACGAGCGCCTGGCCCTGGAGAACGGCCGCCTGACCAAGTCCCGCGTGACCAACCGCTCGGCGGTGGATTGCTGGACGGAAGGCCTGATCGATGTCTCCGGCATTCCTTTCGATGCGCTGATGCGCAAGTTCGAGAAGGCGTTCGACGTCCGGATCGTCCTGGACCGCGACGAGATTCCGACCATCAGTTACACCCGTGGCAAGATCCGGATCTCGGACGGCATCGAGCATGCCCTGGACGTGCTGCAGGTCGCCGCGGATTTCACCTATGAGCGTGATTTCGATTCAAACACGATCATCATCAAATAACACTTATTACAAACTATTAAAAACTCATGCGTAAAAGCCTATTCAGCAAAATCTGGAAACAGGCCGCAACCGCAGCGTTCCTCGCCCTTCTCCTTGCCTTCCCGGCAGGTGCGCAGGGCCAGGGTGGTGTCACGCTCAAGATGCGTGGCAATCTCGAGCAGGTGCTCGACGCCGTGGAGCGTCAGTCCAGATATCTGTTCTTGAACGACCAGGTCGACTTGAACAGGACTGTCAGCGTCAACGTGACGGACATGCCGGTCGAGGCGGCCCTCGATGAGATTTTCAAGGGAACCGGTATCCAGTACCGCATTACCGAGACGAACATCATCATCTCGAACCGTCCGATCTCTGAAGAAAGGGTACGGGAACTGACCCGTACGGCTCCCCAGCAGCCGAAGAAGACCTCGACGGTCAGCGGACGCCTGCTGGACCAGAACGGCGAGCCGGTCATCGGCGGAGCCGTCATGCTCAAGGGTACCACCATCGGTGCCAGCACGGACCTTGACGGCAACTTCTCCTTCGAACTTCCGGAAGGCAGCGAAAACCGGGTCCTGGAATTCTCCAGTCTCGGCTATGCCATGGTGGAAATGCCCCTCGACGGGCGCCGGACCTTCAATGTTACCCTCTCTGAGGAGACCGAAATGCTGGAAGGGACCGTCGTGACCGCCCTCGGTATCCGCCGTGCCCAGAAAGCTCTTTCCTACAACGTGCAGGAAGTCAAGTCTGACGAAATCCTGGCCAACAAGGACGCCAACTTCATCAACTCCCTGAGCGGCAAGGCCGCCGGTCTGGTGATCAACGCTTCTTCCGCCGGTGTCGGCGGTGCGACCAAGGCCGTCATGCGCGGTTCCAAGTCCATTACCAAGTCCTCCAACGCCCTGTATGTCATCGACGGCGTGCCGATGTCCGCAATCAACCGAAACGCCAGCACCGAATTCGGTTCCAACGGCTATACCGACCCGATCGCCGACCTCAACCCGGAAGACATCGAATCCATGACGGTCCTGACCGGTGCGGCCGCCGCGGCCCTTTACGGCCAGGACGGTGCGAACGGCGCCATCGTCATCACGACGAAGAAGGGCATGGCCGGCAAGACCTCCCTGACCGTCGCCAGCAACACGGAGATCTCCAACGTGACCTTCCTCCCGAAATTCCAGGACCGTTACGGCACGGGTGACTACCTGTCCTCCGAAGGTTCCTCCGTCTACAGCTGGGGCCGCAAGCTCAACGATCTTTCCTATATGGGTTACAATCCGGCCAAGGACTATTTCAAGACCGGCGTGACCACGACCGAGAGCATCTCCTTCTCGACGGGTACGGACAAGAACCAGACCTACCTCTCCGCGGCTGCCATCAACGCCCGCGGCACGGTTCCGAACAATGCCTACAACCGCTACAACTTCTCCATCCGCAATACGACCAACTTCCTGGACGACAAACTGATGCTCGACCTGAGCTTCCAGTACGTCCGCCAGAACGACCGCAACATGATCAACCAGGGTCTGTACAACAACCCGCTGGTCAGCGCCTATCTGTTCCCGCGCGGCGATTCCTGGGAGGACATCCGGATGTACGAGCGTTGGGACAGCAGCCGTCATATCTATACGCAGTACTGGCCCTCCGGCGACGGCGGTATCGTGATGCAGAACCCGTACTGGATCAACTACCGTGACCTGCGCACGAACAAGAAAGACCGTTACATGGCCTCCGCAGGCCTGACCTGGAAGATCGCCGACTGGATCAGCGCGACCGGCCGGGTTCGGATCGACAACACGGCGACCAAGTACGAGGAGCGTTACTATGCGACGACCAACAACCTGCTTACCGGCGGTTCCGACAAGGGTTACTACGGACTCCAGAACATCGGGGACAAGCAGACTTACGCCGACGCGATGGTTGACATCCACAAGGCGCTTACCGACGACTGGAACCTGCAGGCCAACCTCGGTGCCATCCTGTCCGACTACACCAATGACTGGACTTCGGTCGGCGGCGGCATCGGCGACGGTTCCAACGGCGTGGAGAACATCCCGAACATCTTCAACGTGTACGCCATCGGCGCACCCGTCAACGGCCAGGGCGGCTATCATGACCAGACCCAGAGTCTCTTCGCTTCCGTCGAACTCGGCTACAAGAGCGCCTGGTACCTGACCCTCACCGCCCGTAACGACTGGGATTCCCGCTTGTTCGGCCCCGGCTCGACCAAGCACTCCTTCTTCTATCCTTCCGTCGGTCTTTCCGCCGTCCTTTCCCAGGCGCTTGACCTGCCGGAATTCATCGAGTACCTGAAAGTCCGCGGCTCCTACGCCCAGGTCGGTACTTCCTACCAGCGCTGGATCGCCAACCCGCTCCATGAATGGGACAACAGCCAGCAGTCCTGGAAGACCCAGACGGCCTACCCGGTCTCCGACCTCAAGCCGGAAATGACCTCCTCCTACGAGGCCGGTCTGCAGTCCCGCTTCGGACAGGGCTTCCGCTTCGACATCTCCTGGTACCTGACCGATACCAAGAACCAGACCTTCAACCCGGGCATCTCCTCCGGTTCCGGTTACTCGGACATCTACATCCAGTCCGGTAACGTCCGCAACACCGGTATCGAGCTCTCCCTCGGCTATGAACACACCTGGGGCAGGTTCGGCTGGAACACCAACTATACTTTCTCGACCAACCGCAACAAGATTGTCTCTCTCGCCCAGAACGTGTCCAACCCGGTCACCGGCGAGGAATTCAGCGTGGACTTCCTGAACATGGGCGGTCTCGGCAATGCCCGTTTCATCCTGCAGGAAGGCGGCACGCTCGGAGACATCTATTCCCGTGCCGACCTCAAGCGCGACAACCATGGTGACGTCTATGTCAACGAGAACGGCACCATTGCCACGGAGGCCTTCACCTCCTTCGGCGACTACATCAAGCTGGGCAGCATCCTTCCGAAGGCCAACATGGCCTGGCGGAACGAGTTCCGTTTCGGCAACTTCTCCGCCGCCGCGATGGTCCAGGCCCGCCTGGGCGGCATCGTCTTCTCCCGCACCCAGGCCATGCTCGACCGCTACGGCGTGTCCGAGGCCTCCGCTGCGGCACGTGACGCCGGCGGCCTGTTCGTCAACGGTACCGACCTGATCGACGCCAACAAGTGGTATTCCGCCATCGGCGGCGGCGACACGGTCCCGCAGTTCTATACCTACGATGCGACCAACGTCCGCCTCAGCGAGGCCTCCGTGGGATACACGATCCCGCGCAGGCACCTGTGGAACCTGTTCGACCTGACGGTCCAGGTCGTCGGCCGCAACCTGTGGATGATTTACTGCAAGGCCCCGTTCGATCCGGAAGCAACGGCCACCACGACCAACAACTACTACCAGGGCATCGACTACTTCATGATGCCGGGTACGCGCAATTTCGGTTTCAATGTACGGCTTAATTTCTAAGGAGGACCGGATGATGAAAAAGAATATCATGAAAATCTGGGGCGCCGCTGCCCTGATCCTTCTGGCCGGAGCCTGCACGAAGAATTTCGAGCAGTATAACTCCAATCCCTACGGCGTGACCAACGACGAGATGCTCCGGGATGGCTACGCCCTGCGTGCCGCCCTGACCGGCATGGCCAGCGCCGTCATTTCCAACGACGTCAATACTACGCAGTTCACCGAGTGCCTGCTGGGCGGCCCGATGGCCGGCTACCTCGCCGATTCCAACCAGGGTTTCGCCAACACCATCTCGAACTACAACCCGACCGACAACTGGACGAACGTCCTGCTGTCCTCCAACCGCATCATCCCGACGTTCTTCTCGAACTACGGCGATGTCCGCAACCTGACCCAGGATCCGATCATCCTGTCGATCGCCAACGTGATCAAGGTCGCGGTCCTGCACCGCGTGGCGGATACCTACGGTCCGATTCCGTACAGCCAGATCGGCGTGGGCGGAAAGATCCAGGTCGGATATGACAGCCAGGAAGAGGCCTACAAGCATATGCTCGAGGACCTCGATGCAGCCATCGAGGTGCTGTCGGCGAACCGGGGCAGCAACATCAACGCTTCCGCGGATGTCGTTTACCAGGGTGATGTCGCCAAATGGGCGAAATTTGCCAATTCCCTGAAACTCCGCCTGGCCATGCGCATGGTCTATGCGGATCCCGCCACGGCGAAGAAGGCCGCGGAGGAAGCGGCTTCCAGCGAAGCCGGCCTGCTCTCCTCGAACGCCGACAATGCCCGCTACGACAATTTCAACGCCAATGCGAAGAACCCGTTCTACGTGGTCCAGGTCGAGTACAACGGAGGCGACTCCATGGCCGCGGCCGACATCATCGCCTACATGAACGGTTACAACGATCCGCGCCGTGCCGCTTATTTCGGCAAGAGCCAGTTCGAGGGCTATGACTATGTCGGCCTCCGCCACGGTATCGTCATGCCGGCCAACGACGTGATGCACAAATACAGCACGGTCAATGTCAAGATGGACGATCCGTTCGTCTGGATGAACGCGGCCGAGGTCGCCTTCCTGAAAGCGGAGGCCGTCGCGGTCTTCGGATTCGAGATGGGCGGTACGGCCAAGGAATTCTATGAGGAAGGCATCCGCCTGTCCTTCGACCAGTGGGGCGTCGGCGGCGCAGAGGCCTACATCGCCGATGCGACCAGCAAGCCCGCCGCGTATGTGGATCCGATCGGCAGCAACAGCTACGACGGTTCCCTGTCCGACGTGACCGTCGCCTGGGAGGAGAATGCCGATACCGCCCGCAAGCAGGAGAAGATCCTGGTGCAGAAGTGGATCGCCAACTGGCTGCTCGGCAACGAGAGCTGGGCGGACATCCGCCGTACCGGCTATCCGCACATCCTGCCCGCCACCGCCGAGGGCAACAAGTCCAACGGCCTGGTGGATTCCGCTTTCGGCGCCCGCCGGATGAAGTATCCTTCCGACGAGTATATCAACAACGGAGCGAACCTCCGTGCCGCCGTCGGCCTTCTCGGAGGTCCCGACGAGATGGCGACCCGGACCTGGTTCGACTGCAATCCCAATGTAAAGTAAGGAGGACAGACCATGAAATACATGCATACTTTCCTGATGCTGATGGCAGCCGGCCTGATGGCTTTCTCCGCCTGCGACAAGTGGACCGAGACCGAACCGGTCAAGGTGGTCTACGAGACGCTGGAGAGCAAGAACCCCGACCTCTATGCCAAGTATCTGCAATCCCTGCGTGACTACCATGCCTCGGCACACCAGGTGCTGATCGCCAAGTTCGACAACAAGGCGGAGGCTCCTTCCGGCCGTGCGGACCACATTTCCTGCCTGCCGGACAGCGTGGACTATGTCATCTTGAACAACCCGTCCCTGCTGAACGACCAGATCCGCACCGAGATGGGCGAGATCCGCGAGAAGAAGGGAATCAGGACCCTGATGAACGTCAGCTGGGACGCCATGCTGGCGGAGTACAACGCGATCCTCGCCGACGAGACGGATGCCAAGAACGCCGAATGGGAGGCCCTCTCCGACGAGGAGAAGGTAGCCCAGGCCGACAAATATGCGTCCGACCCCCGCGGAACCGATACCCAGGAGCGCTTCGTCGCCTGGATGGGCGAACGTGTCGCCCGGGAACTGGAAATCCCCGACAACGAAGGATTTGACGGTATCAACGTCATCTTCAACGGTGCCAATCCGAGTTCCTTCAACGAAGAGAAAAAGGCGGATGTCGCCGCCCGTCAGCAGGCGTTCTTCTCCAAGGTCGACGCTTTCGTCGCCGCCCATGCCGAAGGCCTGGTCTTCTTCGAGGGTACTCCGAAATACATCGTCGCCGGAACGGAGATTCTCAAAGCCGCGAAGTTCGTCATCATCCCGGCCCTGTCCGTCACCAATACGACCGGCTACTCCTATGCCGTCAATCTCGCGCTTGGCGCGAACGTCCCGGCTGACCGCATCGTGATCGGCGTGACGGCCATCGACATCACGGACCCGGCCAACACTGACGGCACGTTCGTGGAAGGCACGGCCATCGTCGGTGCCGCCAACTGGGCCGTCGCTCCGGCGGCCGGCTACGGCAAGTCCGGCGTCTGCGTCGACCATGCCCAGTTCGACTACTATGACATCACCCATGTTTATTCCCAGATAAGCAAGGCGATCTCCATCATGAACCCTTCACCCGTTAAATAAGGAGGAATGACCATGAAATTGATTCAATACGCTTTTTCCGTCCTTGCGGGCCTTGCGGTCCTGGCCGGCTGCCAGACCGAGAAGGACGCGATGGAGAAGCACCATTTCACCAACAAACTCTATATCAATACCGGTGTCTCCTCCGAGGAAATCCTCGTCAAGGCCGGTGATGCGGACGTTGTCCGTACGCTGTCCATCGGTACGGCCCTGCCGGTCGAAGAGGCGATCGGCGGTGTCTTCGTCGCTGACCAGGATTACGTGGAGAACTACCGTACGATCTACGAGGCCCCCGAGGCCCAGCCGCTTCCGTATGACAACTGCGTCATCGAGAGTCCGGAAGTGACGATCGCCGCGGGCGCCAATACTTCCAACGAGGCGACCGTCACCTTCCCGGGCATCGGCAACCTGGACCGCAACACGGTCTATGTCATGCCGATCGTCCTGAAGAATGTCACGGAAATCAACGTCATCGCTCCGAAGACGGTGGTTTACTATGTGTTCAAGGGTGCCGCCCTGATCAACGTCGTGTGCAACATGACCGAGAACCGTGCGGCCGCCCAGGCCTGGGCGACGCCTGAGAAGTTCACCAACATGACCCACTTCACGGCGGAAGCCCTGGTCCGTCAGAACCAGGCCGGCCGTCTGATCTCCACGGTCATGGGCGTGGAAGGCCATTTCCTGCTCCGTATCGGTGACGCCGGCGTGCCGGACAACCAGCTGCAGATCGCTTCTTCCCGCAACCTGACCAACTCCAACATGCTGCTTCAGCTTGGCAAATGGACCCACATCGCCTGTGTCTTCGACGCCGGTGCCGTGACGGTCTATTTCGACGGCCGCAAGGTGCTGGACGGCGAGAACTGCAACCGTTCTTCCGTGACCTGGGGTGCCTATGGCTCCGACAAGAGCGAGGTCTCCGGCCGCTATTTCTGGCTGGGTTACTCCTATTCCGGTGACCGCTACCTCGACGGCGAAATGTCCGAAGTCCGCATCTGGGACCGCTGCCTGACCCAGGCCGAGATCCAGGCCCCGAACCATTTCTATTTCGTCGATCCGGCCTCCGAAGGCCTGATCGCCTATTGGAAGATGGACGACGGCGGCGGCACGACCCTGAAGGATTACAGTCCCAACGGCAACGACCTGACCTTGGACAGCGCTACCAAGTGGCCCAAAGTCAGCCTTCCCGAAGATTAAAGCAAAGGAGGAATGAACATGAAAAAGATATTTTATTACGCTGCTGCCCTGAGTCTCGGACTCTCGCTGGCCGCCTGCGCCGATGACATCGTCGTGGACCATGTCGACGAAGGTGACTACGCCAACGTCGAGAACCTCGTAGCCACGCTCCGCGACAGCAGGACCAACCGGGTCAGCAACATCGTCGAACTCCGCCAGGAGGCGTACGAGACCTCGGTGTCCGTCGCCCTCGGCCGCGCCCCGAAGAAAGGCGTGGACGTGAAGGTCGAATATGATGCCGCCTATCTGGAAGCGTACAACCAGGAGCATGGAACGTCCTTCCGGCTCTATCCGCAGGACAAGTTCTCGATCCAGAACGGAGGACAGATCGTCGTCGCTCCGGACGAGACACGTTCCTATTCCCTGAATGTCACGCTGCAACCCTTCGATGACAAGGAAGAGGCCACCTACGTCCTTCCGCTGAAGGCCGTCGTCTCCACGGACGGCGTCAAGGCCTCCGAAGACGAGAGCCATCTGGTCTATCTGGTCAAGAACATGTCCTGGCAGTCTTCCGTGGTCCGCAAGGAAGGGGAGAAGAAGATCATCGCCTGGATCGAGGTCAACAACACCAATCCGCTCAACATGCTCCAGTTCGAAACCGAGGACGGACGTCTGCTGACCGATTACGTGGTGCTGTTTGCCTACAACATCAACTATGACCGGGAGAAAGGCGAGGTCTATGTCTTCTCGAACCCGCAGTGCCAGTATATCCTCGACCACTACGACGAGGTCATCAAGCCGCTCCGCGAGCGTGGCGTCAAGGTGATCCTCAGCATCCTGGGCAACCATGACGAATCCGGTCTGGCGCAGCTCAGCGACCTGGGCTGCCGCGAGTTCGCGCAGAAGGTGGCCGCCGTGGTCAACGGCTATGGTTTCGACGGCATCAACTATGATGACGAGTATTCCAACAGCCCGGACCTGAGTAACCCGCTGTTCGCTCCGCACTCCACGACCCAGGGCAACCGTCTCTATTTCGAGACCAAGAAACTCATGCCGGACAAGGAGATGGTCTCCTACCAGTATGGCTCCGCCCTCGGCAACGCCGAAGTCGACGGTGTCGATCCGTCCGAGTACATGGATATCTTCAACGGAGACTATGGCCGCAGGGCCGTGCCTTACGGCAAGTCCTCCCTGTCCGCCTGCTCCTATCAGTCGACGGAATTCGCCCAGGGCCGTTATATCCCGACGGAGTCCGAGGCCCAGAATTTCGTGAATTCCGAATATGGTTTCTGGATGGTCTTCTCCCTGTGGAACACCCAGGGCCGCCAGTCCGACTGGAATGCGATGAACATCCTTTCCCAGAAGGTGCTCGGCTCTCCGCTCAAGAAGCCCGCGATCTATTATCCTGAGACCAAGTCCCTCAATACCAAACCCATAACCTGGTAAGCGTATGAAAAAGATTATCAGTTTATTTGCGATAGCCGCACTGCTGGTATGCAGTTGCGAAAAGAACGGCAAGGACAGCCCGGAAGCCACGGACGAAAGTTCCATCACGCTTTCCGAGGAATCCCTTACCGCCGGCCCGGAGGGCGCATCCTTCAACGTGAAGGTGACCTCTTCCGAGGATTGGCGCGTGTCCGGCTTCGCCGAGTGGGTCAGTTTCACCAAGACCAGCGGCCAGTCCGGCCAGGACCTTACGCTTACCGTGGCGCCGAACGAGGGTGATGCCGCCCGCACCGCAACCTTCAAGGTCTTTGCCGGCAGCGCCGTGAAGACCCTGGCCGTCACTTCCGCCCCGACGTTCTCGATCAATCTCCTCAGCGACGAGGCCGTCTCCGTCGGTCCGGATGCCACCACCGTTACCGTCACTTTGAAGTCCAACGTCCGGGACCTGACCTGTGACTTCGGCGGCGCGGACTGGATCACGGCCGGTGATGCGACCGAGGCGCTCGGAAAGCGGATCCTGAAGTTCAACGTCGCCCGCTCCCGCGAGTTCAAGGCCCGTGAAGGCAGGATCTCCATCTCCGGCGAGGGCTCGACCGTCTCCGTGGACCTGACCCAGGCCCAGCGCGACACGGCGTTCGCCGTGGAAGGCCGCAAGGTCGTCAAGGGACTCGAGGCCATGGATGTCACGCTGAACATCCGGACCAACTTCGACGTCAACTACAACCTGGCGTCCTGGCTGACGGAAACCGCTTCCAGCGAGACGGAAATGGACGAGACCGGCCTGAAGACCCGCACTGTCACCCTGCATGCGGATGCCACCGACGGCAGCCGCGCCCAGGACATTGCGTTCTACAAGGGCTCTTCCACGTCCGTCACCTACGGTGCCGTCTATGTCAAGCAGCAAGATCCCAACCCGGTCCTCGCCACCTTCGCGGACCCCGCGCTGGCCAGTCTGCTGCAGAACGCCGGCTGGGTCCTCGTGGATCCGGTCACCGGACAGTCCGAAGTGACCAGCACCGGCAAGACTTCGACCTCCCTTTCGATCAGTTCCACCGCGGTTTCCGATATCTCCGGCATCGATGTGTTCCCGGCTCTCTCGAACCTTTCGATCGGCTCGAGCTGCCGTGCGTTGACCAACATCGACCTCGGTTCCTGCCCGGTTTCTTCGCTCTCCTTTGACAACGGACATTATTTCAACAACCCGGAACTGAAGATCTCGGGCGAGAACATCAAAACCATCGTCATCGCGTGCTCCAGCTGGGTCGTGGCCTACGGCTATGACAAACTGGCGACGCTCGACGTGAGCGGATGCCCGGCGCTGGAGACACTCAACGCCAAGCGTCAGTACAGTTCCATGGAGGGCCCGCTGCGGACCATCTACATGACGCAGGCGCAGGCCGACCGTGTCACAGTGACCGCGAACCCTTCCGCCCAAATCGTTATCAAGTAATGAAAGCCATGAAGAAAGCAATCCATTATATCATCGCGATGGCCGCCTGTGCGGCGGTCCTCGCGGGTTGCAAGAAAGAGGAAGAGATCGTCGGTACCAACGACGGCGCCGGCTTCTTCCTCAACCGCACCATCCTTGCCCTGAACAAGGGTACGAGCGAGAAACTGGTGGCGACCGTTACGCCGAAGGATGCCGCGCAGGTGACCTGGTCTTCCGAGAACACGGCTGTGGCCACGGTCGAGGACGGGCTCGTCACGGCCGTGGGTGCCGGTGAGACCGTGATCCTGGCCAAGTCCGGATCCAACACCCTCGAGTGCAAGGTCGCCGTGACCTCCCTGGTCGTCACCGTGACGCTGGACAAGACCGCTGCCGAACTCTGGTACGGGGATGAACTCCAGCTGACCGCCACGCCCGGTCCGGAGGACATCAACGTTCCGCTGACGACGACCTGGTCCTCTTCCGACGAAGCCGTCGTGACGGTCTCGCAGGAAGGCCTGGTCAAGGCGGTCGGCGGCGGTGACGCCACGGTCGTCGTCGCCATCAACGGCGTCTCCGCGACCTGTGACATCCATGTCCGCCGCAATGCCGAAGGCATCGCGATCACCCCGGCTTCCGCCGAAGTGAACGCCAACCATTCCTTCCAGTTCACTGCCTCCCTGCTTCCGGCCGACGTGACCGAACCGCTTGATTTCGAGTGGTCCGTGGAGGACGAGAGCATCGCGACCATCGACGCTGACGGTCTCCTGAGCGCCATCGCCCCGGGCGAGACCAAGGTCATCGTCAAGGCGGGTGATTTCGTGGCGGAAGCGGCCCTGACCGTCAAGCGCGAGATCAAGACCCTCTCGATCAATCCGAACATGGATACGACCGTCGAGGAGGTGACCATCTCCTTCGGCCCGCAGTGCTACTATTACGGCGGACGCTACGGCATGGAAATCCCGGCCTACGGCAGGTATTTCACGGTCAGCGTCCCGGCGGGGTATCACCTGCTCGAGATCAAGTTCACGCCTACTTACAACGGTACGCGCGGTGATTTCACCCCGTCCACCGGCACCTATGTCCGCGACGGCGGCAACCATTCCTGGAAACCGACGGAGGATACGGAAAGCGTGACCTTCACCAACAACAACGGCTTCGAATTCGATATTCTGACCTGGACGGTCACCTACGAATAGTTCGTTAAACTGTATTTCGTCAGCCCCGGCGGCGCCTTTCCGAAGGCCTGCCGGGGTTTTCTTTCATAGACCGGCCGTCCTTTTTACAGGTTGAGGCCCCAGGTGTGCTTGATTTCATTCATGACGAAGGAGGACTGGATGGAGCCGATGGAGTCGACGGTGCCGAGGACATTGATGACGAACTCGTTGTAGTACTTCATGTCGGGGGCGTGGATCTTGAGCAGGTAGTCGAACTCGCCGGAGATGTTGTAGCACTCGGTGACCTGGGGGATGTCCTTGATGACCCGTACGAAGTTCATCGCCACGTCGCGGCTCATCTGCTTGAGCTTGACAGAGCAGAAGACCTCGAACCCGAGGTTGAGTTTTTCGGCGTCGAGGACGGCGACGTATTTGAGGATGTAGCCGTCGCGTTCGAGGCGTTTGAGCCGTTCGAACACGGGGGTGGTGGAGAGGTTGACGCGTGCGGCCAGCTGCTTGGTGGTCAGGCGGGCGTCGTCCTGCAGGAGCCGCAGGAGCTTGAGGTCGGTCTCGTCGAGGGTCGAAGGGTTCATGGAATAATATTCTGTTTTTGAGCCGATGGAAAGGGATTTCTTGCTATTGGTTCTGTGATTTATTGCAAATTTAGCAAAATTTTCCAATCTTTTCAAACTTGTTGAAATTTCATTCTGCTTATCCTACCTTTGTATCCGCATTTTGTTCCAGATAGTCCGGAAAGTGTGGACGCCCGCGGCCCCATGAGCGGGTGTCATGAGCATAAGCGAATGACAGGACGGAGGTCCGAAGGACCGGGGCTTTCCGGACAGTCTGGAATAAAATGCAAGCAAAAACAGAATTGAATGAAAAAAAACGAACTGGACATATGAGCAAAGACTTGCATATCGGCACGCTGTGCGTGCAGGCCGGCTACCAGGCCGCAAAGGGTGAACCCCGCCAGATTCCCCTCATCCAGAGCACGACCTTCCGCTATGAGACCAGCGACCAGATGGGCCGCCTTTTCGACCTGGAAGACGCCGGATATTTCTATACCCGCCTGCAGAACCCGACCAACGACCATGTCGCCGCCCGCATCGCCGCCCTCGAAGGCGGCGTCGCGGCCATGCTGACCTCTTCCGGCCAGGCGGCCAATTTCTTCGCCTGCGTCAACATCTGCGAGGCCGGCGGCCACATCATCGCGGCCGGCAACATCTACGGCGGCACCTTCAACCTGCTCGGCACCTCGCTCCGCAAGCTCGGCATCGACGTGACCTTCATCAACCCGGATGCCTCCGAAGAGGAGATCCAGGCCGCCTTCCGTCCCGAGACCAAACTCGTCTTCGGCGAGACCATCTCCAACCCCGGCGTCGAAGTCCTTGACATCGAGAAATTTGCCAAGATCGCCCATGCCAACGGCGTCCCGCTCGTCATCGACAACACCTTCGCGACGCCGGTCCACTGCCGTCCCTTTGAATGGGGTGCCGACATCGTCACGCATTCCACGACCAAGTACATGGACGGTCACGGCGTGGCCGTCGGCGGCGCCCTCGTCGACAGCGGCAACTTCGACTGGGACGCGCATGCGGACAAGTTCCCCGGCCTGACCACCCCGGACCCTTCCTACCATGGACTGACCTATACCAAGAAATTCGGGAAACTCGCCTACATCACCAAGGCGACCAGCCAGCTCATGCGCGATTTCGGCTCCATCCAGAGCCCCCAGAACGCCTTCTATCTCGGACTGGGACTCCAGACCCTGCACGTCCGCCTCGAGCGCCACACCCAAAGCGCGCAGAAGGTGGCGGAATACCTGCAGGCCCACCCGGCCGTGGCGTGGATCCATTATCCCGGACTCCCGGGGGACAAGGAGCATGAAAAAGCCCGCAAATACCTGCCGGACGGCTCCTGCGGCGTCCTGGCCTTCGCCCTGAAGGGCGGCCGTGCCGTGGACAACAAGTTCATGGACAGTCTCCGGCTCGTCACGATCGAGACCCATGTCGCTGACTGCTACACTTGCATCCTGCACCCGGCCTCCCATACCCACCGCCAGCTCACGGACGAACAGCTCCGGGCGGCCGGCATCGCTCCGGACCTGATGCGCCTGAGCATCGGGCTGGAGGATCCCGAAGACATCATCGCCGATCTCGACCAAGCCATCAAGGAGGCCCTTGCATGATCCGGCACACGCTCATCACAGGTCCTTTCGAATTCGAAGCGGGCGGCCGCCTCGAGTCTCTCGAAGTGGTCTATCATACCGTAGGCCCCCGTGACGGGAAGGTGGTCTGGATCTGCCATGCCCTGACGGCGAACAGCGACGTGGAAGACTGGTGGCCGCAACTCGTCGGCCCCGGCCGGCCGGTCGATACCGACCGGTATTTCGTCGTCTGCGTCGGCATGCTGGGTTCTTCATACAGCACGGCCGGCCCGGCTTCGGTGAATCCCGCCACGGGAGAGCCCTTCTATTTCGGTTTCCCGACCGTGACGGTCAGGGACATGATTCATGCATCAATCTTGGTACGGAAGCATCTGGGAATCAATCAGATTGATCTTATCATCGGCAGTTCCATCGGGGGTTTCCAGGCCGTGGAATGGGCCGTGACCGAACCGGAAGTCATCCGCCGTGCGCTTTTCATCGCGACCGCACCGCGCATTTCTCCCTGGGCGACCGCCCTGAACGAGACCCAGCGGATGGCGCTCGAGGCCGATCCGACCTTCCGCCGTTGCGAAAACCTGCAAGGCGGGGCGGCCGGACTGAAATGCGCCCGCGCCCAGGCCCTGCTTTCTTACCGCAGTTACGAGGGGTATTGCCGGACCCAATCCGAAACCGATCCCGACACCCTGCTGGCGGACCGGGCCGGTTCCTACCAGCGCTATCAGGGCGAGAAACTGGTCCGGCGCGACTTCGACGCCTATTCCTATTATTACCTGACCCTGGCCATGGACAGCCACAATGTCGGCCGGGGCAGGGGCGGGGTCGCCGCCGCGCTCGGACGGATCACGGCGGAAACCACCGTGATCGGCATCACCTCCGACGGGCTGTTCCCGGCGCAGGAAATCCGGTCGATGGCCCTCCACATCCCCGGTGCGGATTACCGGGAAATCACGTCCGATTTCGGACACGACGGCTTCCTGCTGGAGTTTGACCAGCTGACCGCCATCCTCCAACCTATTCTCGACGAACTATGCAAGTATTGAAATTCGGTGGCTCTTCCGTTGCCTCCGCCTCCGCCATCAGCCGGGTTACCGGCATCGTATCCAAAGCCCTGGAGCAGGACCGTACCATCGTCGTCTGCTCCGCCGTCAGCCGCTGTACCGATACCCTGATCGAGATCGGCCGCAAGGCCGCTGCCCGGGACGAATCCTGCCTGGACCTGCTGCAGGAACTCCAGGACCGCCACCATACCATCATCCGGGAACTGCTCCCGACCGTATTCCAGGAAAAGGTGACCGCGACGGTCGACCATCTTTTCGGAGAACTGCGCGACACCGTCCGGGGCGTTTTCCTGCTGGGAGAACTCAGTCCGACGAGCCTGGACGCCATCCAGGGTTATGGCGAACTGTTCTCGACCAAGATCATCTTCGCGAAGTTCACTTCGCTGGGCATCAGCTGCAAATGGCTGGATACCAGGGAGATCGTCCGGGTCTGCGACGGCGAGGTCGATCTGGAGACGACGTACCGGCACGTGCGGGAGGCGATCGACGGGCATACGTCCTTGTTCATCGTGCCGGGTTTCATCGCCTCGGATGCGCAGGGCCGGGTCCGCACCCTCGGGCGCGGCGGCTCCGATTATACCGCGTCGCTGCTGGCCGTAGGCATCCGCGCCCGGCTGGTGGAGATCTGGACCGATGTCCCCGGCATCATGACGGCCAATCCGAAGGTCGTCCCGACCGCCCGGACCATCCGGAACATCTCCTACCGCTCGGCGCAGGAACTGTCCCATTTCGGGGCGAAGGTTATCTATCCGCCGACCATCCAGCCGGTCGTGGAGGAGGGGATTCCGATCTATGTTAAGGACACCTTTGATCCCGAAGGCGGCTGCACCCTGGTGGAGAAGTATCCCCCGCAGGGCGCGGATGACGTGCTGGGCATCTCCAATTCGGACAACATCGCCCTGATTTCGCTGGAGGGCAGCGGCATGGTGGGCATTCCGGGCTTCTCTTCCCGCCTGTTCGACGCCCTGTCCCGCGCCGGGATCAACATCATCCTGATCACCCAGGCTTCTTCCGTCCATACCATGTGCATCGCCATTTCCGCGGCGGATGCCCCGCGTGCCAAGCAGGCGGCGGACGCCTGTTTCGCCTGGGAGATTTCCCAGGGCCGGCTCCAGCCGCTCAAGGTCGAGACCGGTTTCTCCATCGTCTGCCTGATCGGCAACGACGTGCTGGGCCACAGCGGTGCCACCGGCCGCATGCTGGCCGCCCTGGGCCGTCGCAGCATTCCGGTCCGGGCCACGGCGCAGGGCTCTTCCGAACGGAACATCTCCGTCATCGTGCCCTCCGACCGGGTCGACGAGGCCATCCGGGCGGTCCACCGGGAATTCTTTGACAAAGCCGCCCTGCAGAGCGTCAACCTCTTCATCGCCGGCTTCGGGACCGTGGGCAAGGCGCTGGTCCAGATCATCGCCAAGAACGCTCCGGCCATCGCGGCGCGCACGGGCAAGAGCATCCGCATCTGCGGGCTGTCCAACAGCCGGCGGTATGTCATCGCCACCGAGGGCATCGATTCTTCGAAGGCGGCGGAAGCGCTGGCGGAGGGTGTCAGCGCAGCGGACAACGCCTATTTCGACGCCCTGCTGGACCTGAGCCTGGAAGGGTCCGTCTTCGTGGACTGCACGGCCAATCCGGACCTGGGATTCCGGTATCCCGAACTCTTCCGCGCGGGCTATCCCGTCGTGGCGTGCAACAAGATACCGTTCTCCAGTTCCTATGAGCAGTATGAAGCGCTGAAGGCCCAGGCGTTGAAAGCCGGCGTGGGCCTGCGTTATGAGACGACGGCTGGCGCCGCCCTGCCGATTCTCGAAACCATCGACAAGGTCCTGAACTGCGGCGACCGGATCCAGAAGATCCAGGCATGCGTTTCCGGTACGCTGGGCTATCTGTTCGACCGCTATGACGGCACGGTGCCTTTTTCGGACATCGTCGAGGAAGCCCGGCAGAAGGGTTATACCGAGCCGGATCCGTCCATCGACCTGAGCGGCCGGGACGTGCTCCGCAAACTGCTGATCCTCTCCCGCCAGACCGGTATTCCGCTGGAGGAGGCGCAGGTGGACATGGAACCGGTGCCGGAAGCGGACGAAATTGTCCGCCGGCATGCGGAGGCAACATCCAAGGGTTTGAAGCTCAGATATATTGCATCGCTTATCATCGGCGAGGACGGGTCCTACCATGCGACCTGCCGGCTGGAGAGCGTCGGCCCTGACAGCCCGCTGTACTGGCTTCGCGGCACGGACAACGCGGCTGTCATCACCACGGAGGACTATCCTTCCCCGCTGCTGATCCAGGGCGCGGGAGCCGGTGCCCGCCAGACTGCCGGTGGCCTGCTCGGCGACATCCTGGCCTGCTTATAGGGTGTATCTGATGGCCCTTCCGGAGGGAATAGGCCTGCAACGTAAGTTATTGAGCAATAAGAAATTCCGCATATTAAGGTAGCGAAGTCGCCATCCTTAAAATGCGGAATTGTTTGTTTATTAGTCTGTTACGTTGCAGGCTGTTATCAGCAGCACAGGCTATTTACAGTAGCGCAGGCTGTTTCAGTGTAGCAAGCTATTTCAACGTAAACGCCACGCGGGTGCGGATGTCGTCGGAACCGCCGCCGACCAGTGCCTCGAAGTCGCCCTTCTCGGCTTTCCAGTCCGCGATGGACGGATCATAGAATTTCAACTTGTCCACACCGATCGTGAAGGTCACGTCAGCAGACTGGCCCGGAGCGAGGCGGACCTTCTGGAAATCCTTGAGTTCCTTCTCCGGACGGGGCAGGGAGGATTCCTTGTCGGCGATGTAGAGCTGGACGACTTCAGCGCCTTCCCGGCTGCCGGTGTTGGTGACCTTGACCGTCAGTTTCACGGTGCCGTTCCCGGCCAGGGACGTCTTGTCGAGTTTCGCCTCGCCATATTCGAAGGTCGTGTAACTCAGGCCATGTCCGAAGGCGAAGAGCGGCTCGATGTCCTTCTCGTCAAACCAGCGGTAGCCCACGAAGATGCCTTCCTCGTAAGTGACCTTGCTCCGGTTCGGGAAGGTCATGCCCGGCTGGTGGGCGGGGGAGTCGGTCAGTTGCTTCGGGAAGGTGAACGGCAGTTTCCCGCTCGGATTCACGTCGCCGAAGACCACGTCTGCCAGGGCATTTCCGGCCTCGGATCCGAGGTACCAGGTCTGCAGGATGGACGGGACCTTGTCGACCCACGGCATGGCGACGGCATTGCCGCTGACCAGCGAGACGACGAAGTTCGGATTGGCGGCGGCGAGGGCCTCGATTACGGCGTCCTGGTCATAGGGCAGGTCCAGGGAGCGGCGGTCGGTGCCTTCGCAGTCCTGGTTGTTGCTCTTGTTCAGGCCTCCGATGAAGATGACGAGGTCGGCCTGGGAAGCCATCTCCACGGCTTCGGCGATCAGCTGCTCCGGACTGCGGCTCTCGGAAAGGTCCTGGCCGGAGGTGACTCCGTTGTAGGAACCGCCGGTATCGCCGATATAGCCACGGGCGTAGAGGACTTCGACATCCTTGCCGGCGCGGGCGCGGATACCGTCGAGCGGAGAAATCTCGTGCTGGACTTTCAGGGAGGAGGAACCGCCGCCGACGGTCATCATCTTGACGGCGTTCTCACCCACGACGAGGATCCGCTTGACCTCCGGGGCCACCGGAAGGACGTTCCGGTCATTCTTGAGCAGGACGATGCCTTCCGCGCCGATCTTGCGGGCGGCGGCATAGTGCGCTTCGGAATTGATGGCACCGAACGGCTTGTTCGGATTCATGGCGGTGCGGAAGATCAGCCGGAGCACCCGGCGGCACTTCTCGTCCAGCTCCTTCGTACCGTATTTCCCGGCGAGGATGCCGTCGCGGTACGGCTTGGCGAGGAAGTAGGCGTCATAGCCGTTGGTCGCACCCATGGTGAGGCCGTCGGTCCAGGTGCCGAATTCCAGGTCCAGTCCGTTCTTGACGGCTGCATCGGTCTCATGGACGCCGCCCCAGTCGGAGATCACGGCGCCGTCGAAGCCCCATTCTCCCTTGAGGATGTCCATGATCAGCCGCTCGTTGTAGCAGACATGCTGGCCACGGTAGAGGTTGTAGCTGCCCATGATGGACCAGGCGTGACCCTCCTGTACCGCAGCCTTGAAGGCAGGCAGGTAAATCTCGTAGAGGGCACGGTCGTCCAGGTCCACGTCGGCGGTGTGGCGGAAGGTCTCCTCGTTGTTGAGGGCGAAGTGCTTGACGCACACGGCGACGCCGTTCTTCTGGACTTCCTGCACATACGGGACGACCATCTGGCCGGACAGGTAGGGATCTTCGCCCATATACTCGAAGTTACGTCCGTTCAGCGGGGTCCGGTAGATGTTGACGCCCGGGCCGAGGAGGACGTCCTTCTCGCGGTAGCGGGCCTCTTCGCCGATGGACTTGCCGTACAGGGCGGACAGGTCGCGGTCCCACGTTGCGGAAAGGGCGGTCAGGGCAGGGAAGGCCACGATGGAGTCGTTGGTCCATCCTGCCTGTTCCCACTCGTCCCACAGCACTTCCGTGCGGATGCCGTGAGGACCGTCCGTGGTCCAGAGTTCCGGAATGCCGAGACGCGGAACGCCGGCGGAGGAGAACTTGGACTGGGCGTGGATGATCTTGATCTTTTCCTCGAGGGTCATCCGGGCCAGGGCGTCGTCGATCCGCGCTTCGATGTCAGCGTTCTGGTCCAGGTAAACGGGGCCTTGGAATGCGGGCTGCCTGCCGGTGCAGGAGAGGAGGCAGAGGGCGGCGAAGGCTGCCAGGTAACGGAGGGCTTTCATGTATGCTTAGATCAGCGGTTCGGCGGTCATGGCGGCGGGCTGCGGGATGCCCATCAGCTTGAGGATGGTCGGGGCGACGTTGCACAGGGCTCCGTCCTTGACCTTCCGGACGTCTTCGCCGGCATTGATGACGACGAACTGCACGGTGTTGAGGGAATGGGCGGTGTTCGGGCTGCCGTCGGCATTGACCTCGAAGTCGGCGTTGCCATGGTCGGCGGTCAGCAGGACGACATAGTCATGGGCGATGGCCTCTTCGACGACGCGGCCGACGAGCTTGTCGATGCAGGCGACGGTCTGGGTCACGGCGGTATAGACGCCGGTGTGGCCGACCATGTCACCGTTGGCGAAGTTGAGGATGATCATGTCCTGCTTCTCGCTGCGGATCTGGTCGATGAGTTTTTCGGCTACCTCGGGAGCGCTCATCTGCGGGAGGAGGTCATAGGTCGGGACCTTCGGGGAGTTGACGAGGATGCGGTCTTCATTCTCGAACACGGTCTCGCGGCCGCCGTTGAAGAAGAAGGTCACATGGGCATATTTCTCGGTTTCGGCGATGCGGAGCTGGTGCTTGCCGGCCTTGGAGACGGTCTCGCCGAGGGTGTCCTGCACGAGTTCCTTGTCGAAGAGGATGTGCACGCCCTGGAAAGAGGCGTCATAGGGGGTGAGGCAGCAGTAGTACAGCGGAATGGTGTGCATGCCTTCCTCCGGCATGTCGTGCTGGGTCAGGACGCTGGTGAGTTCGCGGGCGCGGTCGTTGCGGAAGTTGTAGAAGATGATGGCATCGCCTTCCTCGACCTTGGCAATAGGATCGCCGGCGGCGTCGACCACGACGATCGGCTTGATGAACTCGTCGGTGACGTCGGCGTCGTAGGAGGCCTGGATACCGGCGGTGGCGGAGGTGAACTGCGCACCCTTGCCTTCGACCAGCAGGTCATAGGCTTCCTTGACGCGGTTCCAGCGCTTGTCGCGGTCCATGGCGTAGAAGCGGCCGCAGACGGTGGCTACCTTGCCGGTGGTCTCGGCCATCTTCTGCTCGAGTTCCTGGACGAAGCCGAGGCCGCTGCGCGGGTCGGTGTCACGGCCGTCCATGAAGGCATGGACATAGACTTTCTCGAGGCCTTCTTCCTTCGCGACGCGGAGGAACTCATAGACATGATCCAGGGAGCTGTGCACGCCGCCATGGGAGGTGAGGCCCATCAGGTGAAGTTTCTTCCCGGTGCGCTTGACATAGTCATAAGCGGCGCGGATTTCCTTGTTTTCGAGGAGTTTGTGCTCACGGCAGGCGATGTTGATCTTGACCAGGTCCTGGTAGACCACGCGGCCGGCGCCGAGGTTCATGTGACCGACCTCGGAGTTTCCCATCTGTCCGTCCGGCAGGCCGACATATTCACCGCAGGCCTGCAGGTGTCCGTAAGGATACTTGGCGCGGAGGGCGTCGATGTTCGGGGTGCCCTGGGTCCAGATGGCGTTGGAATAATCATGGCGGCCTTCGCCCCAGCCGTCAAGGATCATGAGAAGTACTTTTCTGTTCATGGTATCTGTTTGTAATTATCTGCGGTTAATCCTACAAATTTAATCACATTTCCTGACATTCCGGCCATTACCCGGCGAAAACCGTCTTTCCTCCCGTCCGGTTCCTCCTCGATTCTGCTTCCGGATCCTTCTCGATGCTGCTTCCGCCTCCTTCTGGATTCTGCTTCCGGATACTTCTCGATCTGCAACGGACAGGAGTCCTGACCCCTGCTCCGAACCTCGCCCCTGCATGCCTTCTGCTCCTCTTTCATGATATGGGAAGCCGGAAATACAACGGCCTAATGTTCAGCATTTTAAGCATGTTTCCTGTTGAAAAATAACAACAGGACATGGTCGTTGATGTCTGATTATGAGCTTATTGCAGTTCTTGCAAAATATTACGAGTTGAGGAACCGGGATTGGTTACTACATCATGTGAAGGAATTTAGCGATCTGCCTGCCGGTGGCTTCCGTCTTTTCTTGCAGCAGATGGAACAGCCGGACTTTCTCATCTGGGGAAGCGACCGTTGCTTCGCGGATATTCCGGTACCTTCCAAGTTTGTAGATGACCATCGACATTTTGGCGTAGACCCTGTCCGTACCAGCATCGAAAACTTCTCGGATATCATATTCGGTCCCAGTGTTGGAGTGTATGGCAGCCAGCATTTTTTCAAAGGATCCATAATAAGCGATGTCCGCCTCAAAATCAATGAAATAGTAGAGGCGAACGAGCATATCCGTGAGTTGTGCGCTTTCTTCCCGGTCAAGACCTGCGAAGATCCTTTCCAGAAAGCTGTAACGGAGGAAATCTCCGGAGCGGGCCCGGACTTTCGCTTCCCGTACCGCTTTTTTCATGCGCCAGGAGGCTTTGCTGTATACGAAGGGATTGGAAAACGGATGTTCGGATGTGGCATAGGCGAGGAAGTTCCATGGGTATTCCTCCGCGTATGTGCACAGCCCGCGCTCGCCGGCATTGTTGTAGACATAGACGAGATTCTCCCGCACCTTCTTTTCCTTGGTCTTTGGCGCGCTTCCGAACCGGGAATCAAATAGCGGCCCGGTACGGCCGACGGCTCTATTGTATTCCCGGACAAAACAAGCGGTTGCATCCCTGACGAAGTCGGCCAATTGCTTTTTACTGAGCGGCTTTGCTGTCAGATGAAGATGCTCCGGCATCTGACATAGGGCCAATATGGTCAGTCTGTACCGCCTGGCACAAACCGACAGGATGGAAAAGTGCACGAGATGGTCACGGATGGTGTAAAAGATCAGTTCTCCATTTAATGTGCGCTGATAAATGTGATGTACGGAGCCAGAAATCACGGCTCGCTTTCTTCCCTTCATGCCCCATTCTGCTCGATATTTACGGCCCGGGCCGACCGGCCCGGCTCCAAAAGCAAAGGTCACGAATATAAACGGGAAAAACAAGCTTTATTAAAAAACCGGCGAAAAGTTACCAAGAAATGCAATGGGCTCATTACTAAATCTTTATCCTCCTGTCCTGATGCATTTTTACAACAGGACAGGGGGATAAAATGCTGCATGATATATGATTACATTTCCTGAGGGCTTACCGTTTTCCTCGGGAAGATTTCTTCTTGGCGGCCTTGATGGCTTCCTTGACCTTGGCTTTGCGTGCGGCCTTGTTGCCGGGCCGCGTGGATGCTTCTTCCTTTCCGTAAGCGTCGCTCCGACCGCCGGAACTTCTTCTGGAACCGGCAGATACTTTCCGAGAATCGCCAGATGCTCTCCGGGAGCCGGCGGATGCTTTCCGGGAGCCGCCGTGCAGGTACGGGTCGGCCTCGATGTCGCGGTCGGAGTATCCGGTCTCATCGTCGAAGAAGGGGGTCTGGGACCGGCTGTCAAAGAAGCCGGCTCCTTCTGCGTCGCGGCTGTCGCGTCCAGTGCGGCCGGAAAGGCCGGCACCGTTGCGGCCAGGATAACCGGAACCGTCATGACCAGGGCGGCTGGAACCGTCGCGTCCGTCGCGGCCGGAGGCACCTTTCTCGAATCCTTCCTCGACCAGTTCATAGTCGAGCAGGCGCTGCTCCAGGCTGGTCATCTTGACACGGATGCGGACCGGGTCGCCCAGGCGGAACACCCGGCCGGTGCGCCGGCCGCGCAGGCAGTAGCCCTTCTCGTCGAATTCGAAGAAGTCGGAGCGGATCTCACGCAGGGACACCATGCCCTCGATCTTGGTCGGCTCGATCTCCACATACATGCCCCAGTCGGTCACGCCGGAGACATGGCCGTCGAACTCCAGTCCGATCTTGTCCTGCATGAATTCGACCAGCTTGTACTTGATGCTGTCCCGTTCGGCGTTGGCCGCGATGATCTCCCGCTCGGAGGCATGGACGCACTGTTCCTGGAAATAATCCTTGTTCTGGGAGGCGCCGTTGTCCAGGTACTGGGCCAGCAGCCGGTGCACCATCAGGTCCGGATACCGGCGGATCGGGGAGGTGAAGTGTGTGTAGAACTTGAAGGCGAGGCCGTAGTGGCCGATGTTGTCGGTGCTGTAGGCCGCCTTTGCCATGGCCCGCAAGGCAATCATTTCCAAGGCCATGAACTCGGGTTTGTCCTTCGCGTCGGCAAGCAGGCCGTTGAGCTTGGCCGAGATTTTCTCTCCTTCGCCGAACTGTACCTTGTAGCCGAAACCGGAGGCGAATTCGGACAGTCCGCCGAGTTTCTCCATGTTCGGCAGGTCATGGATACGGTAGACGAACGTCTTGGCGGTCTTGCGCTCCTTGCCGTCCATCTTGCCGTCGGTCGCGACGTATTCCGCCACGCTGCGGTTGGCCAGCAGCATGAACTCCTCGATCAGCCAGTTGGCTTCCTTGGAGATGAACTGGCGCACGGACAGCGGTTTGCCGTTCTCGTCGCATTCCACCTTCATCTCGGGGCGCTCGAAACTGATCGCGCCGGCCGCGAACCGGCGGTGGCGGAGCAGGGAAGCGATCTTCCAGAGGTCGAGGATGGCCGCGCCGATTTCCTTGGGGGCGCCGCCGTCGCCTTTGCCGTCGATGATCTCCTGCGCCTCTTCATAGTTGAAGCGGTGGTCGGAATCGATGATGGTCCGGCCGAACCAGCGGTCGAGGACCTTGCCCTGCGGGGTCATGGTGAATACGGCGGAGAAGGTCAGCTTGTCCTCGTGCGGCCGCAGGGAGCAGAGTTTGTTGCTGAGTTTCTCGGGGAGCATGGGGACGGTGCGGTCGACCAGGTAAACGGACGTGCCGCGGGCCTGCGCCTCCTTGTCCACGGCGCTGCCGGGGCGGACATAGTAAGAGACGTCGGCGATGTGGATACCGATTTCCAGGTTGCCGTCGGCCTGTTTCTTATAGGAGAGGGCGTCGTCGAAGTCCTTGGCATCGGCGGGGTCGATGGTGAAGGTCAGGGTGTCTCGGAAATCGCGGCGGCCCTTGAGGTCTTTCGGGGTGATGGCGTCGGAGATTGCGTCGGCGGCTTTTTCGACGTCCGGCTCGAACCGGTAGGGGAGGCCGTATTCCGCGAGGATGGCATGCATCTCGGTGTTGTTGTCGCCGAGTTCGCCGAGCACGTCGACGATCTGCCCGTGGGGATAGCGTTCGCCGCGGACCCAGCTGTCCACGACCACGGCCACTTTCATGCCGACATGGGCCCGCAGTTCGCGCGCCTCGCCGTCGACGGTCTCATAGACGCCGGTGACCGCGTACTCATTGTTCCCAAGCTGGCGCAGGGCGCCCTTCAGTTCGCGCCGCTCCGTGGTCTGTTGGGAGGTCTTGTGCCGGAAGGCGGGGGTGCCCTTCGGATCGACGATGTCGACGACGATGTCATAGGGCATGAATTTGCTCTGCATGATGACCCAGGCCTGGGCGCCCACGATGTGGAGCACGCCCACGAAGGGCCGTTTGGTGCGTTCGAGGATGTCAATGACGGTGCCGTCGGCGTGCTTGTTCCCGACGCGGGGGCGGGTGAGGGCGATCCGGACGCGGTCGCCGTTCAGGGCGCCGCGGGCCTTGGCCGCGGAAATGAAGACGTCGTCTTCGAGTTCTTCTACCTTGACAAAGAGGTTGCCGTCGCGCGTCATCTGCGCAAGGCCTTCATATTCGGGATGTTGGTTCTTCTTGTGTTTTTTGATTTCGTTCGTGACTCTGCCGCGATTGCTTCTTTTACTGCCAGACATAGAGTATATAGTTAAGATATGCAAAGATACGGACTTTCACGCAATCCGCAAAACCGTGCGGGTGCTCCGTACATTCGTCGCGAAAAAATGACCGTTCACGCACAAAAATCAACAGAACGGGATTTTTCTTTGCAATTATGTCGGAAAAAAATAAAATTTGCATACTGCCTAAAACGTTTTGCATATAATTAATACTCTATATTCTACCAAATCACTCCTTATGAAAAGTATCTGTACAAAACTCTTGGCCGTCATGCTCTTGTGCATGTCGTCCATCGTGGTGTCCGCCCAGCGCGGATACCAGGTAAGAGGTACTGTCGTCGATGCGCAAGGCCCGGTCATCGGAGCCACCGTCGTCGAACAGGGGACCAACAACGGTGTGTCAACCGGGCTGGACGGTGACTTCGTCCTCAGTGTGTCCGGGCCGGATGCGACCGTCGAGGTCAGCTGCATCGGTTACGCGACCGTTTCTTTCAAGGCATCCCAGGTGCCGGGACGGATCCAGTTGTCCGAAGACAACGAATACCTCGACGAGGTGGTTGTCATCGGTTATGGTGAAGTCAAGAAATCCGATGCCACCGGATCGGTCGTAGCCATGAAGCCGGATGAACTTAACCGTGTGAAAGCCAACACGACCGAAGACCTCCTTCTCGGTAAGATCGCCGGTCTGCAGATCACCCAGGGTTCCGGTTCCGCCGGTTCCACCGGTACGATCCGTATCCGCCAGGGCGCTTCCCTGAACGCCTCCAACGAGCCGCTCATCATCGTTGACGGAATGGTCGGCGAGAGCATCCACTCGGTCAATGCGGATGACATCGAGTCCGTCAACGTCCTGAAGGACGCCTCCTCCGCCGCGATCTACGGCGCGCGGGGCGCGAACGGCGTCATCATCATCACCACCAAGAAAGGTCCGCAGTCCAAGGGCCGGCAGGTTGTCGCGCCGCGGGTATCCTACAGGGGTGACTATTCCGTCAACTATGCCTACAAGAAACTCGAGGTCTATGATGCCGATGAGTTCCGCGAGGAATACATCCGCCGTGGCTGGGATGCCGAACTGCTGGGCGACGCCCATTCCGACTGGCAGAAAGCCATCAGCCAGACGGCCTTCAACCACCGCCACACCGTCTCCCTCCGGGGTGCGCTGCCTTACCTGCCGTACCGCGTTTCCGTCGGTTTCCAGGACAGCAAGGGTGTCGTGAAGGGCAACAAGCAGGATGTCTGGACCGCCTCGGTCAACCTCAATCCGAAGTTCCTGGACGACCACCTGGCCCTCGACATCGGCCTTCGTGAGAACTACAAGAAGTCCCCGGCCAGCGGCGGTTCCATCACTTCCGCGGCCTTGACCGACCCGACCCGTCCGATCTATACCGACTATGGTCCGGCCACGGTCAACGGTGTCACCTATGACAAGAAGGCCTTCGGTTTCAACATGTTCGGCGCCGACGCCCAGGGTAACAACCCGATCTCGACCGGCAACCAGGTGGCCAGCGCCCTGTATCCGGGCTTCGGCTACAGCGAGAACAACCGCCTTTCCGCGAACGTTTCCCTCGTCTACAAGGTCCACGGGTTCGAGGATCTGTCCGCGACCGTTTCCTTCAACGGGAACAAGTATAACTCCTATACCAAGAACCTCGGCCGCGACAACGCCCCGGGTACCTGGTCTTCCTCCATGGTGGCCCTCGGCAAGGGCGGTCAGGGTACGAATTCCTACAGCACGTCCGACAGTTTCCACTACAACATCGACTACTTCCTGAACTACAAGCATGTCTTCGCCGGGAAGCACTCCGTGGATGCGACCGTCGGTCACTCGTATGAGCGTGACTATGGCAAGAACTACAGTTCCGCCTCCTTCTACAACGACGGCGACCAGGTCGAGAACAGCCTCGAGTCCAAGAGCCAGAGCGAACTCCGCCTCGCCTCCTGGTTCGGCCGCCTGAACTACATCTTCAACGAGAAGTACCTGTTCACGTTCACGATGCGTGCCGATGCTTCCTCGCGTTTCGCGCCGGAAACCCGCTGGGGCTACTTCCCGTCCGCGGCCATCGCCTGGAAGCTTGACAAGGAACCGTTCATCAAGAACCTCGGTTTCATCAATGAACTCAAGCTCCGCGCCAGTTACGGCAAGACTGGCCAGCAGGATATCGGTACCCGCTATGCCTACCAGGCCAGTTACTATGTCTCCGACGACAACCACTCCTACCTGGACAACGGTACCTGGTACAACGCCTACCGGCCGACCGCTTTCGACCGTACCATCCAGTGGGAGGTCACCACGACCAAGAACATCGGTCTCGACTTCGGCTTCTGGAAGAACCGCGTCAGCGGCAGCATGGAATACTATTACCGCTGGACCGACAACCTGCTGATGAACTCGGTCAAGATTCCGGCCGGTTCCAACTTCTCCAACGCCCTCGACCAGAACATCGGCGAGATGTCCAGCCGTGGTTTCGAACTGTCCCTGAGCTTCGTTCCGGTCAGCACCCGCGACCTGTACTGGACCATCAACACCAACTTCGCCTGGAACGATGCCCGCATTGAATCCTTGACGGCTTACGAGGATCCTGACGCCTACATCACCATCGGCAACTCCAGCCGGTACATGCGGGTCAACAAGGTCGGCCACAAGCCGCAGACCTTCTACCTGGCCAAGCAGGTCTATGAAAACGGAAAGGCCGTCGAGAAATGGTACAACCCGGCTTACGATTCCAACGATCCGGATTCCCAGGAATACCTGACCGACACCACCTCCGACTCCGCCCGCTGGATGGAAGGCAAGGACCGCAGCGGCCTCGTCCCGTTCTACGGCGGTCTCACTTCCCAGCTCAAGTACAAGAACTGGGACTTCGGCATCAACTCCCACTACGGCTTCGGCCAGTATGTGTTCTGGGAGACCATGTACGGCGGCTGCGACTATTCCTTCTACAGCCAGTACAACAACTACCCGACCAACACCTTCAAGGGCGTGATCCCCGACTGGTCCATCGAACACTACGAGTCTGACTACTGGCTCTACAAGGGCGACTACTTCAAGCTCGACAGCATCGTTGCCGGTTACACCTTCAACAAGACCCGCTGGTTCCGCAGCTGCCGCGTGGCGCTCGGTCTCCAGAACGTCTTCACGATCACCAACTACCCGGGCATCGATCCGGAAGTCTTCGGCGGCATGGATTCCTCCTCGACGCCGCGTCCGCGTATCGCCATGCTTTCCCTGAACATCGATTTTTAACCAGAAGACCGTCATGAAAAAGATATTTTATGCCATTTGCGCCGCAGCGCTTCTCCTGACCGTTTCCTGCGAGAACCTGGACCTCTTCCCGGAGTCCGAAGCTGCGCTTTCCGAGGACGAAGTGTTCTCGACCTACGAAGGCTACCATGGCTTCTTCCTCAAATGCTACCTGGCCATGGTCTGCGAAAACCAGGGTTCCGGCCACGGCGGTGACGACCTGTCCGGCTGGGATGCCGGCCGTTCGACCTTCCTGCGTGCCCTCTACTGGTCCCAGGAGGCCCCTTCCGATGAAATGTACAACCGCTCCGGTTCCGGTTACGGCCTGCGCAACGCGACGGCGATGAACTGGGAACCCGGTACGCAGTTCCCGATGTGGCTGTACTACCGCTGCTACCTGATCATCTCCTACACCAATGACCTGCTCCGCCGTACGACGGAAAGCCAGCTCAAGGACAACGGTGTCTATGACGCCTGCAAGAACGAGGTCGGCTACTGGCGTGCGGAGGCCCGATTCATCCGCGCCTACATGTACTACATCCTGATGGACAGCTTCGGCGACGTCGGCTTCGTCGACGAGACCTCTCCGAACGGTGCCTATCCGGTGCAGTGGACCCGCAAGGAACTCTATTCCTGGCTGACCACCGAACTGGAGGAGATCCAGAACGACCTGATGCCTGCCAACCAGCGGGTCTGGGGCCGTGCCAACGCGGCTTCCGCCCAGTTCCTGCTCGCCCGCATCTACCTCGGCTGCCATGTCTATGCCGGCACGAACACCGACTACGGCAAGGCCCTCGACTACTGCAAGAAGATCATCAACAGCGGCGCTTTCTCCCTGGCTCCGAACTACATCGAGAACTTCCTGGCGGACAACAACACGTCCAAGGAAATCATCTGGGGCCTGGCCTCCGATACCGACCATGTCAACGGTTCCGGCAGCACCAACTACCTGATCAAGGCCAACCTGCATTCCGCGATGATCGCCGCCGGCACCGGCCTGGACTTCGGCATCACCGAGCAGTGGGGCGGCAACCATTGCATGCGCCAGGTGTTCGTCGAGAAATTTGCCGAGGAAGACCGTGACTTCCACTATGCCGATCCTTGGGGCGACCAGAAGAAGGACCACCGCGCCCTCCTGTTCATGGGTCCGGAGACCGAAGGCAAGCTTGACGGCAAGAATGCCCCGCTCGTAAAGGAACTCTACGCCGACGCCGATCCGACCAACACCACGGTCAAGGGTTCCGCCCCGAACGGCGCGCTCTACACCAAGTGGCGCAACGTCATGAAGGACCGTGTGGTCCGCGAGCCGTCCAAGTACTCCAACGTCGGCTTCCCGGTCATGCGCCTGGCAGACGTCTACCTGATGGCGGCCGAGGCGATCATGCGCGGCAACGGCGGTACCGCGAACGCGGAAGCTCTCGGGTATGTCAACGAAGTGCGTGATCGCGCCTACTGCCATGACAAATACCATCAGGCCGGCAAGAATGACACTGACGGCCGGATCTCCCTGAGCGAACTGACCTACCGCTGGCTGCTGGACGAGCGTTCCCGCGAACTCTGGAGCGAGAACTGGCGCCGGTCCGACCTCATCCGGTTCGACTGCTACACCAACAACTACTCCTGGGATTTCAAGGGCTACATGCCGAACGCCAAGGGCATCAGCTTCTATGGCATCGCCGACGTAGATGACA
>JBGUXJ010000158.1:0-4906 GCA_045222055.1 Candidatus Cryptobacteroides sp.
CCGGCGGGACGCAGATCGAGGTGAAGGCCGTGGTCCGGCAGGAGGAAGAGCCGAAGAAGCGGCAGAATGTCAATGACTTGACGTTGGACGAAGTCGCCCAGGTACGCCATATAATCGGCGTCGCTTCCGGCAAGGGCGGCGTGGGTAAGTCCACGGTTGCGGTGAACCTGGCCGTGGCGCTGGCCCGGCTGGGTTACCGGGTCGGCCTGGCGGATGCGGATGTCTACGGGCCGTCGGTCCCGCTGATGACGGCAACCGAGGGGGCCCAGCCCCTGATGGCGGAGGATGAAAAGACCATCCTTCCGATCGAGAAATACGGGGTCAAGTGGATGAGCATCGGTTATTTCGCCGCTCCGGGCCAGGCGCTGGTCTGGCGCGGGCCGATGGCCTGCAACGCCCTCAAGCAGATGATCCTGCAGGTGCAGTGGGGTCCGCTGGACTTCCTGCTGGTGGACATGCCGCCGGGAACGGGCGACATCCATATCACCCTGGTCGGAGACATTCCGATGGAAGGGGCCGTGATCGTGACGACCCCGCAGGCGGTGGCCCTGGCCGATGTCGAGAAGGGTGTGGACATGTTCCGCAACGAGAAGGTGAACCGGAAGATTTTCGGCCTGGTCGAGAACATGGCGTGGTTCACGCCGGAGGAACTCCCGGAGAACAAGTATTTTATCTTCGGAAAGGAAGGCGGAAAGAAGATGGCGGAGCGGCTGGGTATCCCGCTGCTGGGCCAGATTCCGATCGTCGAGAGCATCCGCCAGAGCGGCGATGCCGGCGAGCCGGCGGCCTTGTCTTCCCGCCCGGACGGCCTTGCCTTCCTCGAACTGGCACAGAAACTTGCCGAAGCGGCCGGGTAGCCTGCAACATAATAGACTGATTACAAAACATTTATGGATTTTAAGGTGCGTTTTTTAGCAACCTTAAAATCCATAAATTATTCTATATTAATGTCTTACGTTGCAGGCGACGCTTCGCCTGCGAGGCCAGACATGTCGGAGAGGACGTTTACCGTCCGCGACCGCCGCCGAAGCCGCCACCGCCCATCCGCATGCCGCCACCGCTCATCCGCATGCCGCCACGGCGTCCGCCGAAGGAGCCGAAACGGTAGGCGACCGTCAGGATGACATACCGGCCGAGCATGTTGGTGCGGGATTCGGAGTAGTAGTTGCCGTTCTCGCTGATGTTGAGGGTCTTGGCCTGGTTGAGGAGGTCATAGCCCCGCAGGCCGACGGTGAAGGAACCGAGGGTCTTGCTGATGGTCAGGTTGAGCAGGTGTTCCGGATCCTGGGTCGTGGTGTAGCCGTTGTACCAGACGTAGTCGTAGGTCGGGTTGATGGTCCAGCCGCCAAGCGGGGTCCATTCGATCTCGAGGGTGGCGCGGCTGTTCCAGGTCATGTTCGTGGAAGCGCCGGTGGAGACGGTGTACCAGGACTTGCGGGCGCTGGTGCGGCCGCCGAGGGTGACTTCCCAGTAGTCGTTGCGGAAGACGACATTGAGGTTTCCGGAGAAGCTCAGGTTCTGCATCTTGTTGGTGATGAACTTGTCGCTCTTGCCGAGGTCCTCGTAGTCCTTGTGGAAGAGTTCGTAGTCGAACTCGCCGTTGTTGTAATACTGGGTCATGTCGATGCTGCCGCGGTTCTTCTCCACGTAGTTGGAGGACTGGGAGTAGTTGGCGTTGCCGCCGGTGCGGAGCGTAAAGAAGTCGGAATGGAGGATCGGGGTGTTGTAGTTCACCCGCAGACCGCCATTGTAGGAATTCGGGGCGTTGACCGGATAGGAATACTGGCCGGAATTGGCTGCATACCAGGTCGTATTGCTGATCGGGTTGGTGACCATTCCGCCGCTGACGTTCACGGTCAGGGACGAGAAGTTCTGGGTGTTACTGTGGCGGTATTCCACGTTGCCGCTGTGGTTGAAGTACGGCTTGAGGTACGGGTTACCGAAGCTGACGCTCAGCGGGTTGGAGTTGTCCGGGACCGGCATGAGCTGGTTGACGGACGGCTGGCTGGAGCGGCCGTTGTAGCGGATCATCCAGTTGGTGTAGTCGCTGAAATTGTATCGGACCATGATGCGCGGGGAGAAGTTGAGGACCTTGTTGTCATAGGTTTTCTCTTCGCCGTTGCGGGTGGTCGAATTGTAGGTATGCGTCGGGAGGAGGCTGATACCGACCTGAGCGTTCAGATTGTTACTCTGGTAGAGCAGGTTGGCACCGATCGTCTGGTTGTTGTTCCGGTTGATGATGCTGTTGGAATAGGTCGGGTCGAAGGTCTCGCCGTTGCGGCTGTACTGGCTTGCGCCGCCGGTGAACGGATCCGGGTTGATGCCGCTGTTGTAGGTATCCTTGTAGGAGGAGGAACGGTTCCAGGTATAGGAATAGTTGCCTTCTACATAGAAGTTGTTGCCGAGGGGCTCGGTATAGGTGATTGTTGCGCCGAGGGAAGCGTTCTTGGAGTTCTGCTCGTAACGCTGGTTGATGATGGAATCTTTCTTGGTGTCACCGAAGTAACTGGTGGTCAGGGACTGGTTGAATCCGTCCGTGGTGCTGTTGGTGAAGTTGTAGTTCAGGTTGACGGTCATCGTACGGCCGGGAAGGCCGAGGCGCTGGCGCCAGAGGAGGCGGCCGCTGGTGGAGAGGTTCCGCCCGTCGGAGGAACCTGCCGTGAAGCCTTCGCTCGCCTTGGAGGCGACTCCGTTGTTGATGTTTTCACGCAACTGGTTGGAACCGGTCGTGTTGTGGTTGGTTCCGAAGTTGACCTGCGGCTCGAAGAGGAGGGATGAACTGCTGGAGAACTTGTGTTCGATGCGCATGCCGACGCGGTGGCCGTCGTTGTTGCTTTCGCTGAAATTGTTGGACGTATTGGCGATCTGCGAGCCGTCGGCCAGGTAGTTGAGCGTATAGCTCTCGCGCTGTACGTCGTTGTCGGCGCCGTTGTAGGCATAGTTTCCGGTCAGCTGCATCTTGTCGTCGAACAGGTCGGTGGCACCGTTGACGCCGACCATCCAGGACGTGGTGATACCGTTGCCGCCGCCACCGCCGCCGAAGCCGCCGAAGTTGGCGCCGAAGCCGCCCATACGACCGCCGAAGCCCATGCTGTTGGCGTTGTTGGCATTGGTGATGAGGGCGATCTGCTTGCCGGTGGAGAAGCGGGCCAGCATGCCGTTCTCCGTGAAGCGCCAGCCTTCTTCGGTCCATTTGTGGTCGGTGTCGTTATAGACTCCCTTCTCCGGGATGTCATGGCCGCCGCCGACCGTGAGGTTGCCGATCCAGCCGTCCATCATGTTGTCCTGCACGGACAGGTCGAGGACATTCTCTTCCGTACCGTCGTCGATGCCGGTGAATTCGGCCTGCTCGCTCTTCTTGCGGATGACCTTGAGTTTCTTGATCATCTTGGCGGGCAGGTTCTTGGAGGCCATGGTCGGGTCGTTCTGGAAGAAGGTCTTGCCGCCGACGGTGATCTTGTCGATGGTCTTGCCGTTGACGGTGATGGAACCGTCGTCGCCGATTTCGACGCCCGGGAGTTTCTTCAGCAGGTCCTCGAGCATGTCGTTCTCGGTGGTCTTGAAGGACTCGGCATTATATTCAATGGTGTCCTTCTTGATGATGATCGGGTTGCCGACATCGGAGACGCGGGCCGCATCGAGGGCTTCCGCATCGACGTTCATCTTGATGACGCCGAGGTCGAGTTCTTTCTTGGCGTCGAACTCGATGGTCTGGGTATAGGGCTTGTAGCCGAGGAGCTCGGCCTTGACCTGGTAGGTGCCTTTCCGCACATCTTCGAACGTGCCGGCCCCTTTGTCGTCGGTCAGGATATATTTATAGGCATTGGTGCGCCCGGGCACGGTCAGGGAAACGGTGGCAAAGCCGACCGGTTCGCCGCTGGTGGCGTCCTGGAGCTTGATTTTGATGTTGTGCTGGGCAAATGCACCGACGCTGCACAGCGTCAAGGTGAGGGAAATGATGAGTTGCCTGAAAGCGGTCTTCATAAAAACTGTACGATTATTCAACACCCTTTTTGACGGGATTCTCGCGCGTAGGTTTAATTCCAACGGCGTAAAAAAGCGAATTTAATCGTTTTATAGGTGTGGATGGGGGAAAACCCGGCATGAGCGGTTTAGGGAAAGCGGTGAAACTGCATGATGCGGAGACAAGGTTTGAAAAAGAATGCTTATCTTGTAACACACAATCAACAAATGCATTTGTTATGAAAAAACTCGTGCTTTTCCTTACAGCGCTGTCGCTGTGCACCGGAGCCTTTGCCCAGCAGGCCCTCGGCATTTCGACCAATATCACTTCTCCGGAAGTCAACCCGGACGGATCGGTGACTTTCCGTCTCCGGGCCCCGAAGGCCGTCAAAGTGACGGTGACGGGTGATTTCCTGCCGGCGATCCCGGAAGGCGCCACCGATGCCACGACCACCGTCGACATGGTGGAGAAGGAGAACGGCGTCTGGGAGTACACCACCGTTCCGCTCCCCGGCGAACTGTATTCCTATGCTTTCAACGTGGACGGCGTGCGGATGCTTGACCCGTCCAACATCTTCCAGAACCGCGACATCTCGACGTATACCAGCATCGTGATCGTCAGCCGGAACAACAGCGACCCGGGCCATTATTACAAGGTCGGCAAGGTCGCCCACGGCAACGTCTCCAAAGTCTGGTACAACAGCCCGACCCTGGGCATCACCCGCCGCATGACGGTCTATACCCCGGCCGGCTATGAGAATGTCGGCAACAAGACCAAGTATCCGGTACTGTATGTCCTCCATGGCGCCGGCGGTGACGAGAACGCCTGGAGCGAACTCGGCCGCGCTGCCTATATCATGGACAACCTGATTGCCGAAGGCAAGGCGAAACCGTGCATCATGGTCATGACGAACGGCAACCCGGGCCAGGAGGCCGCTCCCGG
>JBGUXJ010000159.1:0-8262 GCA_045222055.1 Candidatus Cryptobacteroides sp.
AAGAAGGCTAAAGATTATCTCGAGAAAGAGATCGAAAGAAGCGGACTTCAGGATACCGTAGCTCAGGTACTGGTTCCCGTAAAAAAGGAAATTGTCACTAAAAACGGCAAAAGAAAGGCAGTCGACAAGCTGCTTTTCCCTGGTTATGTATTGATCCATGCCGAGCTCAGTGCCAAGCTTGAGAACATCATCCGCAACCTTGTCCCCGGCATGTCCGGTTTCCTCACCGAAAAGAAAACGACCACCGGTGCCCAGTTCGAGCGCATCCCGGTGCCTATCCGCGAGGAAGAGGCACAGCGGATCCTCGGCGTTCAGGACGAGAATGCTGACAACGCAGCAGAGACCCTCGTAAACTACGAGATCGGCGAGTCCGTGCGTATCACGGACGGTCCGTTCAGCGGTTTCAGCGGCGTCGTCGACGAGATTCTGGAAGACCGGAGCAAGGTCAAAGTAATTGTGGTGATCTTTGGAAGAAAGACCCAACTCGAACTCAGCTTTACGCAAGTAACTAAAGAATAACATTTATCATGGCAAAAGAAGTTACCGGATTCATTAAGCTCCAAATTAAAGGCGGAGCTGCCAATCCTGCACCTCCGGTAGGACCTGCACTCGGTTCCAAAGGCTTGAACATCATGGATTTCTGCAAGGCTTTCAATGCAGCCACGCAGGCCCAGGCTGGCAAGACCCTTCCCGTTGTCATCACGGTCTATTCCGATAAGTCCTTCACCTTCGAAGTCAAGCAGCCGCCTGTGGCTGTGTCCCTGAAAGAAGCCGCTAAGATCGACAAGGCTTCCGGCGAGCCGAACCGTAAGAAGGTCGCCTCCGTCACCTGGGACCAGGTCAAAGCGATTGCCGAAGGCAAGATGCCGGACCTCAACTGCTTCACCCTCGCATCCGCGATGCGCATGGTGGCAGGTACCGCAAGAAGCATGGGTATCACCGTCACCGGTGAGTTCCCTGAGAACCTTTAATATCGACACGCGTTATGGCAACATTGACTAAGAATCAGAAAGCAGTTGCTGAGAAGTTCGATTCTCACAAGCTGTATCCGCTCGCTGAGGCGTGCCAGGTGGTAAAGGATATCACGTTTACTAAATTCGATGCAACCGTCGAGCTCTCCGCGAACCTCGGTGTTGACCCGCGTAAGGCCAACCAGATGATCCGTGGCGTGGTCACCCTTCCGAACGGAACGGGTAAGGTGGTGCGCGTCCTCGCCCTCTGTACTCCCGACAAGGAGAACGAGGCCAAGGAAGCCGGCGCCGACTACGTGGGTCTGGACGACTACATCGAGAAGATCAAGGGTGGCTGGACGGACGTTGACGTCATCGTCTGTACGCCTTCTGTGATGGCCAAGGTGGGTGCCCTGGGTAAAGTCCTCGGTCCCCGCGGCCTCATGCCGAACCCCAAGACCGGTACGGTCACCATGGAGATCGGCGCTGCCGTCAAGGCTTCCAAGGCCGGTAAGATCGACTTCAAGGTCGACAAGACCGGTATTGTTCATACGGGCATCGGTAAGGCCTCCTTCAGCGCCCAGCAGCTTTACGAGAACGCCGCGGAGGTGCTCAACGCCATCGCGAAGCTCAAGCCGCAGGCCCTCAAGGGTACCTACATGAAGAGCGCAGCCCTGTGCTCCACCATGAGCGCCGGTGTTAAAATCGATCTCAAGGCATTCCTCTCCAAAGGTGCTGAGTAAAAATTCAATATTATGAAAAAAGAAGCAAAAGGTCAAATTATTGAAAGCATCTCAGCGCAGCTTCAGCAGTATCCTAATTTCTACATTACCGATATTGCCGGGCTGAATGCTGGTCAGACGAGCAAGCTCCGTCGTGAGTGCTTCAACGAAGGCATTGTCCTGAGCGTTGTCAAGAATACCCTCTTCGCCCACGTCCTCAAGGGCCTGGAGAACGAGGAAGTGAAGTCTCTGTCCGAGACCCTGGTCGGCAACACCGCCATCATGTACACCAACGTCCCGTCCGCGCCTGGTAAGCTCATCAAGAAGCTCCAGCGTGAAGGCTTTGCGAAGCCTGTCGTGAAGGGCGCTTATGTGCAGGATTGCGTCTTCATCGGCGCAGACAAGCTCGACCAGCTCGCCTCCATCAAGACCCGCGAAGAGCTCATCGGTGACATCATCGGTCTCCTCCAGAGCCCGATCCGCAACATCGTCAGCGCACTCGAGAACGCATCTGAGGGCAAGGCGGACGACGAGAAGATCGCGTCCGCGAAACCCGCAGCCGCCGCTGCTCCGGCTGAAGAGCCGGCTCCGGCCGCTGAGGCTCCTGCAGCAGAAGCTGCACCCGCTCCCGCAGAAGAGGCTGCCCCGGCAGCTGAGGCTCCTGCAGCAGAATAAGCAAAATATTAACAATTAAAAATTATAAAATTATGGCAGATGTTAAAGCCCTTGCAGAAGAGTTGGTTAACCTTTCTGTAAAAGACGTTCAGGAACTTGCAAAGATCCTCAAGGAAGAGTATGGTATCGAGCCTGCAGCCGCCGCTGTGGTCGTCTCCGCTGAGGGTGGTGCCGCTGGCGCCGCTGAGGCCGAGCAGACTGAGTTCGACGTCATCCTCAAGAATGCCGGTCAGGCCAAGCTTAACGTGATCAAGGTCGTGAAGACTGAGCTCGGTCTCGGTCTGAAGGAAGCGAAGGATCTCGTTGACGGTGCCCCGTCCACGGTGAAAGAGAAGATTTCCAAGGCAGAGGCCGAGGCCCTCAAGGCTGCTCTTGAGGAAGCCGGCGCTGAGGTTGAGATTAAATAACACCAACCTCTCCCTGCTTTCGGGGACAAACAGGTTTAGAGCCGGGATAACAGGCTCTAAACCTTTTTTCCGTATTTAAGTTTTTCTTTCATTTCCAACGTTTCCATCGGCAGAATATGTCAAAAAAGGCAACAAACAAGCGTATTAACTTCGCAACATCCAAGATCCTGGAGTATCCGGACCTGCTGGAGGTGCAACTCAAGTCCTTCAAGGACTTCTTCCAGCTGGAGACTACGCCGGAGAACCGCAAGAACGAGGGCCTTTACCAGGTATTCCAGGAGATCTTCCCGATTGAGGATACGAGGAACAACTACAAGCTTGAGTTCATCGATTACTTTATCGATCCTCCGAAGTATTCCATCGAGGAATGCCTGCAGCGCGGCTTGACCTACAATGTCCCGCTCAAGGCAAAACTCCGCCTTTCGTGCACGGATCCGGAGCATGAAGACTTCGACACCCGCGTGCAGGACGTCTATCTCGGGGACATCCCCTACATGACGCCTGCCGGTACGTTCGTGATCAACGGATCCGAGCGTATCATCGTGTCCCAGCTCCACCGCTCCCCGGGCGTGTTCTTTGACCAGAGCATGCACGCCAACGGCACGAAGCTCTATTCCGCCCGCATCATCCCCTTCAAGGGATCCTGGATCGAGTTCGCAACCGACATCAACAACGTGATGTATGCGTACATCGACCGCAAGAAGAAACTGCCCGTGACCACGCTCCTGCGTGCGATCGGTTACAACGCGGACAAAGACATCATCGATATCTTCGACCTGGCCGACGAGATCGAGGTGACGCCCGAGAACCTGGAGGCCGGCAAGGGCCGCAAGCTCGCCAACAACGTGCTGAAGACCAAGTTCGAGGACTTCATCGACGAGGACACCGGCGAGGTGACCCCCGTTGAGCGTATCGAGATCATCGTCAATCGTGGCGAGATTCTCGACGACAACACCATCGAGGCCATCCTCGAAGCCGATGAGAAGAGCATCCTCCTGCAGAAGGACGAGGTGGGCTCCAACGAGTACGCCATCATCTTCAACACCCTGCAGAAGGATCCTACCAATACCGAACTCGGCGCTGTCAACTACATCTACAAACAGCTCCGCAACTCAGAACCGCCGGATGAGAGCACGGCCCGTGACGTCATCGACAAGCTCTTCTTCTCCGAGAAGAGATACGACCTGGGCAATGTCGGCCGCTTCCGCCTCAACAAGAAGCTCGGCCTGACCATCGCTCCGGACGTGCGCGTTCTGACCAACACCGACATCATCGAGATCATCAAGTATCTCATCCAGCTGATCAATTCCAAGGCCGCGGTCGACGATATCGACCACCTGTCCAACCGCCGTGTCCGCACGGTCGGCGAGCAGCTGGCCAACCAGTTCAGCGTGGGTCTGAGCCGTATGGCCCGCACCATCCGCGAGCGCATGAACGTCCGCGACAGCGAGCAGTTCAACCCGATCGACCTGATCAACGCGAAGACGCTCTCTTCCGTGATCAATTCGTTCTTCGGCACGAGCCAGCTGTCCCAGTTCATGGACCAGACCAACCCGCTGGCGGAGATCACCCACAAGCGTCGTCTTTCCGCTCTCGGCCCCGGTGGTCTGAGCCGCGACCGCGCGGGCTTCGAAGTCCGTGACGTGCACTACACGCACTACGGCCGCCTCTGCCCTATCGAGTCCCCGGAAGGTCCGAACATCGGTCTGATCTCCTCCCTGTGCGTCTATGCCCGCATTGACGCGCTGGGATTCATCGAGACCCCGTATCGTGACGTCAAGGACGGCAAGGTGGACCTCACCGCCGCCGGTTGCCACTACATGAGCGCCGAGGAGGAGGAGAACAAGCTCGTCTCCCTGGCCAACGTCCGCATGGACAACGACGGCAACATCCTCGAAGACCGCATCCAGTGCCGCCTCGAGGCTGACTTCCCGGTGGTCACCAAGGAAGAGGTCAACTACATGGATGTCGCCCCGAACCAGATGGCTTCGGTCGCGGCTTCCCTCATCCCGTTCCTGGAGCACGACGATGCGCACCGCGCCCTCATGGGTGCGAACATGATGCGCCAGGCCGTTCCCCTTCTCAAGCCGGAGTCCCCGATCGTGGGTACCGGCCTGGAGGAGCGCGTCTGCCTGGATTCCCGCACCCAGTTCATCGCCGAGCGCAAGGGCGAGGTGACCTATGTCGACGCCAACGAGATCCGCATCCGCTACGAGCAGACCGAAGACGAGAAATTCGTCAGCTTCTCCCCGGAGGAGACGGTCTACAAGCTCCGTATCTACCGCAGGACCAACCAGAGCACCACAATCTGCCTCTCCCCTATCGTTTCGAAGGGTGACAAGGTGGAGAAGGGCCAGGTGCTGACCCAGGGCTACGCCTCCCAGAACGGAGAGCTCGCCCTCGGCCGAAACCTGATGGTCGCGTTCATGCCTTGGAAGGGTTACAACTATGAGGATGCCATCGTGCTCTCCGAGGAGATGGTGAAGTGGGATGTCCTCACTTCCATCCACGTGGACGAGTACCTCACCGAAGTCCGCGACACCAAGCGCGGCATGGAGGAACTCACCTCCGACATTCCGAATGTCAGCGAGGACGCCACCAAGAACCTCGGCGAGGACGGTATCGTCCGCATCGGCGCGCACATCGAGCCGGGCGACATCATGATCGGTAAGATCACCCCGAAGGGTGAGAGCGATCCGTCCCCGGAGGAGAAGCTCCTCAAGGCCATCTTCGGCGACAAGGCCGGCGATGTCAAGGACGCTTCCCTCAAGGCCAACCCGTCCCTGAGCGGTACGGTCGTCGGCACCGCCCTCTATGCCAAGCTCTCCAAGGAGACCGGCAAGAAGAGCCAGGCCAAGAACGACCAGAAGACCCGCCTCGAGATGCGTCAGGCCGAGTTCGACCGCAAGGCCGAGAAGCTCTACGCCGACTTCATCCAGAAGCTCGTGATCCTCACGAAGAACCGCAAGAGCGCCGGTATCTCCGACCTCTACGGCGTGGAGATCATCCCGAAGGACAAGAAGATCACCACCGAGATGCTCAAGAGCATCGACTATACCAACATCACGTCCGCCAAGTGGACGACCGACAAGGATGCCAACCTGCTGATCCGCGACCTGATCAACAACTACTGCATCGCCCTCAAGACCGAGCAGGCGATCTGCAAGCGTGAGATGGACAAGATCAAGGTGGGCGACGAGCTCCCGAACGGCGTGATGCAGCTTGCCAAGGTGTACATCGCCAAGAAGCGTAAGATCACGGTCGGTGACAAGATGGCCGGCCGCCACGGTAACAAGGGTATCGTCGCGAAGATCGTCCGCCAGGAGGATATGCCGTTCCTCGAGGACGGTACTCCCGTGGATATCGTGCTGAACCCGCTCGGCGTGCCTTCCCGAATGAACCTCGGACAGATCTACGAGACGGTCCTCGGTTGGGCTGGCGCCCGCCTGGGCCTGAAGTTCAGCACCCCGATCTTCGACGGTGCGAGCATCGACGAGATCTGCTCGTACACCGACAAGGCAGGCGTTCCCCGTTTCGGCAAGACCCGGCTTCGCGACGGCGGCACCGGCGATTACTTCGACCAGCCCGCGACCGTGGGTGTCATCTACATGATCAAGCTCGGCCACATGGTCGACGACAAGATGCACGCCCGTTCCATCGGTCCGTACTCCCTCATCACCCAGCAGCCGCTCGGCGGTAAAGCCCAGTTCGGTGGCCAGCGCTTCGGTGAAATGGAAGTCTGGGCCCTCGAGGCCTTCGGCGCAGCCAACGCCCTGCAGGAGATCCTGACCGTCAAGTCCGACGACGTCGTCGGACGGTCCAAGACTTACGAAGCGATTGTCAAGGGCGACCCGATGCCGCCCGCAGGCATCCCGGAGTCCCTCAATGTGCTCCTCCACGAACTCCGTGGTCTTGGTCTCAAGGTTACTTTGGATTAAATTGGTTTGAACGAAACGTAATATGCCTACTTTCAACAACAAAGACAATAAGGTAAAGAGCAACTTCCAGACGATCAGCATTTCGCTTGCGTCGCCGGAGGACATCACCGAACGTTCGTGCGGCGAGGTCCTCAAGCCGGAGACCGTCAACTACCGGACCTACAAGCCCGAGCGTGACGGACTCTTCTGCGAGAAGATTTTCGGTCCGACCAAGGATTACGAGTGCTATTGCGGCAAGTACAAGAGGATCCGCTACCGCGGTATCGTCTGCGACCGCTGCAACGTCGAAGTCACCGAGAAGAAGGTGCGCCGCGAGCGGATGGGCCACATCGCCCTGACCGTTCCGGTGGCCCACATCTGGTACTTCAAGTCCGCGCCCAACAAGATCTCCGCGCTCCTCGGCCTGCCGGCCAAGAAGCTCGAGTCCGTGATCTACTACGAGAAATACATCGTGGTTCGTCCGGGCGCCAGCGACCTGAACAAGATGGAGCTCCTCTCGGAGGATGAGTATCTGGACGCACTCGCCCGCATCCCGGGCAACGAGAACCTCCCGGACAGCGATCCGGAGAAGTTCGTCGCCAAGATGGGAGCCGAGGGTATCTACGACCTGCTCAAGGAGATCAATGTCGAGGAACTCGGCAAGGAGCTCCGTCAGCGCATGCTCAGCGAAGGCTCCCAGCAGCGCAAGGCCGAGATTCTCAAGCGCCTCCAGGTGGTCAAGTGGTTCCAGGAGTCCAAGGGCATCAACCGTCCGGAGTGGATGGTGATGAAGGTCATTCCGGTGATTCCGCCGGAGCTTCGTCCCCTCGTCCCCCTCGACGGCGGCCGCTTCGCGACTTCCGACCTCAACGACCTCTACCGTCGCGTGATCATCCGCAACAACCGTCTGAAGAAGCTCATCGAGATCAAGGCTCCTGAGGTGATTCTCCGCAACGAGAAGCGCATGCTCCAGGAAGCCGTCGATTCCCTCTTCGACAACTCCAAGAAGTCCTCTGCCGTCAAGAGCGAGTCCAACCGGGCCCTCAAGTCCCTGTCCGACTCCCTCAAGGGCAAGCAGGGCCGCTTCCGCCAGAACCTCCTCGGCAAGCGTGTCGACTACTCCGCCCGTTCGGTTATCGTCGTCGGTCCGGAGCTCAACATGCACGAGTGCGGTCTGCCGAAGTTCATGGCCGCCGAGCTCTATAAGCCGTTCATCATCCGCAAGCTCATCGAGCGCGGTATCGTTAAGACGGTCAAGTCTGCCAAGAAGATCGTGGACCGCAAGGACGCTGTCATCTGGGACATCCTCGAGAACGTGATGAAGGGCCACCCGGTACTCCTCAACCGTGCACCTACCCTGCACCGCCTCGGTATCCAGGCCTTCCAGCCGCGCATGATCGAGGGCAAGGCCATCCAGCTGCACCCGCTCGCCTGTACGGCTTTCAACGCCGACTTCGACGGTGACCAGATGGCTGTCCACCTCCCGCTCGGCAACGCCGCCATCATGGAGGCGCAGCTGCTCATGCTCGGTTCGCAGAACATCCTCAACCCGGCCAACGGTACCCCTATCACCGTTCCTTCACAGGACATG
>JBGUXJ010000160.1:0-2217 GCA_045222055.1 Candidatus Cryptobacteroides sp.
TGCCATACCTATTGTCAATGTTTGTTTATTTGATCGCAATACAAATATAAGCAAAAAGATTGGCAAAAGCAATAGCTATTCCTTTGATTATCAAAAGAATAGCTATTTTTCTTTGGGATGTCTGAAAGGCGTAGGTGCCGGGATGGCAGCAACCGCTGGAGGACGTGTCCACCCCCGGACACGGGCAGGGGGAGGGGCCGGAGTGAGCAAAGCGAACGGGGTTCCTCCTGCGGTTGGCGGCCTGGCGGCCCGGAGCCTTGGCTACATAACAAAAAAGAGAGGGTGACTATCGGTCTTTCGACTTTTTAGTCACCCTCGTCAGAAAAGGTCTTCCGCCCGTAACAGGCACGCGCCTTACGGCATCTTCGCGATGTAGACCGAGGTCGGTCCCATCGTGAGGATGTCGCCGCGGCCGGTGGCGCGGAGCGTCACCTTGCCGCAGGAAAGCGCCGGGGCGAGGGTGGAACCGCGCTGCAGGCCCGGGGTCGCGGGAACGACGACGGTCTGCTTCACGCCCGTCGGGTTCAGCGCCACGATCCAGGTCTCCTTCCCGTCGCTGCGGGTATAGACCATCGGGTAGGGCTTTGCCTCATTGAAGACCGGAACGAACTCACTGTCAGCCCAGAAGGCCGGATTCGCCTTGCGGAGGGCGATCAACGACCGGGTCCAGTTGAGGAGAGAAGCGGGGTCGTTTTCCTGGCTCTCGACCGTGATGGCGCCGGGCGCCGTCGGGTTTTTCGCACCCGCCGCCTTCCATTCCAGATAGGCCGGATAGGAGGTCGCCGGGGTCCACTCGGGGCAGACCGGGAGGTAGATCTTCGACGGGTCGCAGGTGCTGAAGCCCGCATTGACGGAGCCGTCCCACTGCATCGGGGTCCGGCCGCCGGCACGCTCCTTCGTATTGTGGTTGGCGCCTTCCACGTTCGGGAGGGCCACCAGCGAGCGGATGCCGATCTCGTCGCCGTAATAGAGGATCGGGAGCGGGGTGGTTAGCACCCAGGAGAGCATCACGCGGAGCTGGTCGGGCGTATTGCGGTCGCCGGTGTTGAGGCGGAGGTGGTCATGGTTGCCGGTAAGGGTGGCGAAATAGCCCCAGTCCTTCGTCCATTCGACCGCGCCGGTATAATAATCATAATAGAGTTTCAGGGCCTTCGCGGGCGTGACCGTCCGGTCGACCTTGTCCTCCGGCCAGGGGTTGCCGTACAGGTCCATGGTCGAGGGCTGGCAGCCGTTGAGGCTGAAATAGACGCCGCCGTTGGCCTGGTGCTTCCGGTCGAAGTACAGGAGCCGGTTGGTGGAGCCGGTGCCGTTGAGGTACATGTCCACGTTGAAGCCGGCCGCCAGGCAGTACTTCGGGTCGTTCCATTCGGCCATCAGGACATGGTCGGGATAGTTGGCGTCGGACCATTCCCGCATCTCGCGCCACAGTTTGACGATTTCCTTCTTGTCCCTGTCGTTCTTGACAAGGCTGGCGGCCATGTCCACGCGGAAGCCGTCCACGCCCTTCTCATACCAGAAGGCCATGATGTTCTTGAGTTCCTGCCGGACGGCGCGGGGGCCGGGCGCATCCACGGACTGCTCCCACGGATGGTTCGGATCCGGGTTGGCGTAGCCGTAGTTGAGGGCGGGCTGGCAGGCGTAGAAATTCTTGTTGTAGTATTTCGCCCGCGGATAGTCGCTCTTCATCCACTTGCCGCGGGTGTTCTGCATGAAGTTCGGATCCTTCAGCATCTCCTCCAGGTCCTTTTCGGCCTTGGCGTCCGGCAGGCGGTCGCTCCAGATGAAGTAGTCGGAGTAGCGGAGGTTCGTGTCCTCGGCACTCTGGAGGAACCAGGGATGCTTGTCGGAGGTATGCCCCGCCACGAGGTCGAGCAGCACCTTGATGCCGCGCTCGTGGCACTTCTGCACCAGTTCGACCAGGTCGTTGTTGGTGCCGAAACGGGGATCGATGCGGTAGAAATCCAGGATGTCGTAGCCGCCGTCGATCCAGCCGGAGACGAACACGGGGTTGAACCAGATGGCGGTCACGCCGAGGCTCTGGATGTAGTCGAGCTTCGAGATGACGCCCGGGATGTCCCCGATGCCGTTGCCGTCGGAGTCCTTGAAGGACGAGGGATAGATCTGGTAGATGACGGCGTTCTTCAGCCATTCCGGGCCTTTCTTCCAGGTCTGTTCGAAGGAACCCGGCTTCGGCTGGGCGGAGAGGGAGAAGAGGGC
>JBGUXJ010000161.1:0-2123 GCA_045222055.1 Candidatus Cryptobacteroides sp.
GATAGGTATATCCGTACCGGACAGGAGCGGAAAAGAGTGATCCGTAATCAGGCCCCCACATGGGACCGGCGCCACCCCTGGCGGCAGGAGACACAGGTTGTCCCACCGCCGCCAGGCTTAGAACGGCAATTTGTAAAACTAACAGTAATTTTTTCATTCCATTCCTCCTGAATGATTTGCTTCTCCTTGAAGCCGAATTCTTCAAAGCCATTATCGTACCAAATTATCTCCGGAAGGAAGGAATCATCACCTGTCAGCGTAAATAAAAGTATTTTACGATTTTCCCGTGTTGTGATTTTTGAATTATTTCGGTAACTTGCATGTCGTTCATCTAGGTGAGACAATCTAATATCTGAAATCCATGAAAAGAATCCTGAAACTGATCATCGGACTTGTAATCCTGTTCTTTGTGGTCAAACTCTGTACGAGCAATCTCGGAAGCGTGATCCAGCTTCCGGGCGGGATGGGCGGATCCTCTTCCGGCACGGAAGAGTCCGGTGGCTGGTTCTCACCCAAGGAGAGTTCCGGCGGGTCGAGCGTGGAGGACATCTCTTCGGACCTGGAGAAGGAACTCGGCATCGGAAAGGAAGGGAAAAGCAGTTCGAGAACGACGGTCGATATCCCTTCGACGACTACATCATCCGCTACACCATTGGCATTCAAGGGAATTCCAATCACCGGAACGCTTTCGGCATTCGGGAACGAACTCGCCAAAGCAGGTTTCTCAAACGCAGGAGACGGCACCTATACCGGCAATTTCGCAGGATATGACAGATGCAAGGTGACCCCCATCGGGAACAACCCTGTCCGGGAGGTGCGTGTGGACTTCCCCGTCATCTCGGAATGGGATTCCCTGGAGAAATCCTATGATTCCCTGCAGGCGTCGCTGACGCAAAAATACGGAATTGAGCCCAAGGTGTCGTCCGGCAGCAATGTTGCGACGTACAACCTTCCGAACGGGGCGATTATCCTCGATGCAGATGTAAAGGACCAGGCTTCCTGGCATGTCATCCTGCGATATGTGAATGGAGCATCCGCGGGCATCGTCTTGCCCGACAGGAACCCGATGGATGACCTTTAAAAAACTTGAGGCACCTGCGAATTACGCAAGTGCCTCTGTTTCAAGAAGTGCTCCCTTAGGGGCTCGAACCCTAGACACCCTGATTAAGAGTCAGGTGCTCTACCAACTGAGCTAAGGAAGCAGGTTTCCGTCTTTGTGACCCGTTCGGGGCTCGAACCCGAGACCCCAACATTAAAAGTGTTGTGCTCTACCAACTGAGCTAACGAGTCTTCCATGTTTTTCCCGTCGGATCTCCAAATCGGGATTGCAAAGGTATATACTTTCCCGGAAACCTCCAAATGTTTTCCGAAAAATTTTTCAGTCCCTGGGAGCGGAATATTCCCGGATATGCTGCTCCTCAGACAGTCGGCAGACCAGGAAATTGCCGTCCGACTCCGCGACGATATAGCCCTCCAGGCCTTCCACGACAACCGTCTTTGCATCCCCCGCATGGACGATGCAGGCCTTGCAGCCGAACAGCCGGACATCCTCTCCTACTACGGCATTGCCCTGCGCATCCGCAGGGACATGTTCCTTGATGGAGCCCCACGTACCCAGGTCGCTCCAACCCAAGTCACTGGCGATCACGTAAATATCCGGAGACTTCTCCATGACGGCATAGTCGATGGAGATCTTGTCGCACTGCGGGAAAAGTTCCGCCAGGGCAGCCGCCTCCCCTTCCGTATAGAGGGACGGGGCGAGCCGGTCCATGATGCCGGTGATCTGCGGGGCATACCGCTCCAGCTGGTCGTTGATCGTCCGGACATTCCAGACAAAGATGCCGGCGTTCCAGAAAAAGTTGCCGGCCGCCAGATAACGGTGCGCAGTCTCGAGGTCCGGTTTTTCTTTGAAGGCTTCGACCTTGACGACCCGGTCCTCGGCGATTTCCCCGGCGCAGATATAGCCGTAGCCGGTCTCGGGACGGGTCGGCCGGATCCCCACTGTCACGATCTTCCCGGTCCCGCTGACGGCGGCGACCGCCTCCGCGATCACGCGGGCGAATTTCTCCGTCTTCAGGACCAGGGCATCCGCGGGCGTCACGACGACATCCGCATCCGGATAC
>JBGUXJ010000162.1:0-4672 GCA_045222055.1 Candidatus Cryptobacteroides sp.
GTATCATCAACGAACCTACGGCCGCGGCCCTTGCCTATGGCCTCGACAAGAAGGACAAACTGCAGAAAGTCGCGGTCTATGACCTCGGCGGCGGTACCTTCGATATTTCCATCCTCGAACTTGGAGACGGTCTCTTCGAGGTCAAGTCCACCAACGGTGACACCCACCTCGGCGGCGACGATTTCGACCAGGTCATCATCGACTGGCTGGCCCAGGAGTTCGCCAACGAGAACTACGGTTCCGACCTGAAGAAGGACCCGATGGCCCTGCAGCGTCTGAAGGAAGCTGCGGAGAAGGCGAAGATCGAACTGTCCAACCAGACCTCCACGGAGATCAACCTTCCGTACATCATGCCGGTCGACGGCGTGCCGAAGCACCTCGTGAAGACCCTTACCCGCGCGAAGTTCGAGATGCTCTGCGACGAACTCTTCCAGCGTACGGTCGAGCCTTGCCGCAAGGCGTTGGCTGATGCGAAACTGACGGCGGCCGACATCGACGAAGTCCTGCTCGTGGGCGGTTCCACCCGTATCCCGAAGATCCAGGAGATTGTCCGTAACTTCTTCGGCAAGGAGCCGAACCGTAGCGTGAACCCGGACGAGGTCGTCGCCATCGGCGCCTCCATCCAGGGCGGTGTCCTCGCCGGCGATGTCAAGGACGTCATCCTCCAGGATGTCACTCCGCTGTCTCTCGGTATCGAGACCCTCGGCGGTGTCATGACCAAGATGGTCGAAGCCAACACCATCGTCCCGGTCGACAAGGAGCAGATCTTCTCCACGGCTGCGGACAACCAGCCTTCCGTCGAGATCCGCGTCCTCCAGGGCGAGCGTCCGATGGCGAAGGACAACAAGCAGATCGGCGTCTTCCACCTGGACGGCATCGCACCGGCTCCGCGTGGCATCCCTCAGATCGCCGTGAAGTTCAGCATCGATGCCAACGGCATCCTGAACGTATCCGCCATCGACAAGGCCACCGGCAAGGCCCAGAGCATCCGTATCGAGGCTTCTTCCGGTCTGTCCGACGCCGAGATCCAGCGCATGCGGGATGAGGCGAAGGCCAACGAAGCGGCCGACAAGGCGGAAAAGGAACGCGTGGACAAGATCAACAATGCCGACGCCCTCTGCTTCCAGGCCGAGAAGTTCCTGAAGGACAATGGCGCCAATGTCCCGGCAGACATCAAATCCGAGGTCGAGACCAACGTGGCCAGCCTGAAGGAGGCGGTCAAGAACCAGAACCTCGCTGACATCGACCGGTACAGCGAAGCCCTCAACAAGGCCTTCGAGCGGATGTACCAGGCGCAGCAGCAGGCCGGTGCCCAGGGCGGCCCGCAGGGTCCGCAGGGCGGTAACCCGTTCGGCCAGGGTGGTCCGCAGGGACCTCAGCCGGACAACAACGGCCCGGATGAGCAGTAAAAAATCCTTATATTTGCAAGGTCGTCCTTTCGGGCGGCCTTGTATTGTTTTTTGACGGAATGGCAGTAACCAGAAAGAATTTCCCGGTAGCGGGCATGGGATGCGCGGCCTGCGTGGCGCGTGTCGAAAATACCTTGAAGAACCAGAAGGGCGTAGAAAACGCCTCGGTGAGCCTGGCATCCAACAGCGCCCAGGTGGATTATGACCCTCAGGTCGTTTCAGCCGGCGAGCTGAAGAAAGCCGTCCAGGATGCCGGGTATGACCTGCTGGTCCCGGAGGACGCCGACGATGAGGCGGACCTAGATGCCGAATCGGCGGCTGAAGCCGAGGCGGAGCGACAGCGGGAAGATGAATATCGATCCTTGCGCCGGGACATGGTCATCGCCGTGATCCTGGCGGTCCTGATCATGCTGATCGGGATGGGGTTCAAGCCTTTCCCCGGGAAAGGGGTCGTGCTGGCAGGACTCGCGGCCGAGTCGGTCTTCCGGTGTGGCCGCCGGTTCATCCGTACGGCATGGAAACAGGCGCGCCATGGTTCTTCCAATATGGACACGCTGGTCGCGCTCTCGACCTGCATCTCTTTCTTTTTCAGTCTGTTCAACCTGCTGTTCCCGCAGGTATGGACATCCCGTGGACTGGAGCCGCGGCTCTATTTTGAGTCATCGGCCATGATCGTGGCTTTCATCCTGGTCGGCCGTGTCCTGGAAGAGCGGGCGAAACGGGGGACGACGGCTTCCATCCGCCAGTTGGTGGGGCTGCAGCCCCGGCAGGTCCGTGTCAGGGCAGGGGAAACCGTCCTGGTACGGCCGGGTGACCGGATCCCCGTCGACGGCGTCGTGACGGAAGGCGTGTCTTTCGTCGATGAAAGCATGCTGACCGGCGAGCCGCTGCCGGACCGCAAGGAACCCGGAGCGAAAGTGTATGCAGGGACGATCAATCAGAAAGGCGCCCTGTCCGTCCGGGCCGAGAAAGTCGGAAAAGATACGATGCTCTCTGCCATCATCCGGATGGTCCGGGACGCGCAGGGCAGCAAGGCACGGATCCAGCAGACCGTCGACAAGGTGGCCTCCGTCTTCGTCCCGGTCATTATCGGCATCTCCCTGCTGACCTTCCTGTGCTGGGCGTTCCTGGCCGACGACGGTGTGACCCGGGGCCTGCTTTCCATGGTGACGGTACTGGTCATCGCCTGCCCGTGTTCCCTGGGCCTGGCGACGCCTACGGCGCTGATCGCCGGCATCGGCAAAGGAGCTTCCGAGGGCATCCTGATCCGGGATGCGGACAGCCTGCAGGTGGCATCGGAGGTCTCGACCGTCGTCCTGGACAAGACGGGGACCATTACGGTCGGACATCCGGAAGTCACGGATATCGAATGGATAGACGAGGAGGCGCGCCGGAACGGAGAAGGCGTGCTGAAGGCGATGGAGGCGCGTTCCGAGCATCCGTTGGCAGAAGCGATCCTGCGGGCTTTGTCGAAGGTGGATGCCGTCGATGGTGTCGAATCTTTCGAGTCGCTTCCGGGTGAGGGGATCCGCGCCGTGCATGCCGGGCGGAACTATTTCGTTGGCAACCGGGCTCCCCAGAAATGCAGCATTTCGGATACCTGGCGGTCGGAAGGGAAGACGGTCATGTATTTCCATGACTATGAACGCGTCCTGGCTGTCATTGCCGTAGCGGATGCCATCAAGGATTCGTCTGTCCGGGCTGTCCGGCAACTGAAGGAAGCCGGTGTCCCGGCCGTCCTGCTGACCGGCGACAATGAGGATGCCGCCTGTTCCGTCGCTTCCCAGGTGGGGATTGACGAGGTCCATGCCGGGATGTTCCCGCAGGACAAGGCCTTGTATATCAAAAATCTGCAGGCTTCCGGGAAAAAGGTCGCCATGGTCGGAGACGGCATCAATGACAGTGCAGCCCTGGCGCAGGCGGACCTGAGCGTGGCGATGGGACAGGGGAGTGACATCGCGATTTCCACGGCGATGGTGACGATCGTCTCGTCTGATCTGGAGAAACTGCCGCAACTGTTCAAGTTGTCCCGCAAGACTACCCGGATCATCCGGGAGAACCTGGTCTGGGCTTTCCTCTATAATGTCATAGCCATTCCGGTGGCGGCCGGCCTCTTCTATCCGGTCAGCGGATTCGTCCTCAACCCGATGGTCGCAGCGGCTGCCATGGCCTTCAGTTCGGTGCTGGTCGTGACCAACAGCCTTCGGTTGCGGCGGTAGTTATCGGGTGTAATAGCGGACCAGCCCGTCCATGGGAGAAGCCAGGAACCGGCTGAAAGTCAGGTCCGGAGCGATCTTTCGGAGGATGGGCTCGCAGGCGGCGCCGAAACTGCCGACGACGCCCGTCGGATACTTCGCCGGATCGTATTGGCGGAGGAACAGGTCGATGAAATCCCTGAGATTGTCTTCTATCAGTTCGGTCATCCAGCCGTCGCGGCCATGCCATTTCAGGATCCAGGGCGCGAAGGAACCCAGATAGCGGGCCGGCGTTTCTCCCCGGTAAACTGCTTGTACCACAGATGGATAATCCAGTTTGTATTCCTGGCTGAATGCCTCTGCCACGGTTTCGGGAACACGCTCTTTGAGCCAGGCGCCCAGGAACCGTTTCCCCAGGCAGGCGGCGCTTCCCTCGTCGCCCAGGATGAAGCCGCAGGGATGGATGTTCCGGACGATCTCACGTCCGTCATAGAGGCAACTGTTGGACCCGGTGCCGAGGATGCAGGCGATGCCGGCTTCGTGTCCGCATACGGCGCGTGCGGCGGCCAGCAGATCGGAGGCCGCTTCGATTTCCGCGTCCGGGAACAGGGCATGGAGCGGTCCGTCTTCCCCGGCCAGCAGGCCGGCTCCGAAGAAATGGACGGCGGAAATGTTTCCCCCGGCCTCGTGGCAGCGGCGCGCGGCATCCGTCAGGATGGCCTCCGCCCGGATGCGGGACTGGGTGGACAGGTTGATGCCGGGCGTCTGGAAACGGTCCCGGATCCGGTCTCCTTCCAAAACGCACCATTCGGCCTTCGTGGCTCCGCTGTCGACCAGGACGATCATGCTTTCCATTTTTTATAGGGATGCAGGCACAGGTAGGAATTGTAGTACCGCTTGTCGCCGGTTACTTCCTTCCCGAGCCAGGCCGGCTTTCCGTAGGGTTCTTCAGCGCTTCCCAGTTCGATTTCAGCCATGGTCAGTCCTTCATTGTCTCCGTGGAATTCATCGACTTCCCATTTGCGCCCGCCGGCGGCGGGGATGATGTGGCGGACCTTGTCGATGGCG
>JBGUXJ010000163.1:0-14337 GCA_045222055.1 Candidatus Cryptobacteroides sp.
TACGTCCCCGCGGAAGATGCGCCTTGTCGCTGACACCGTCCGTGGCGTGGAAGTAAACCGCGCACTGGATCTGCTGAAGTTCTCCAAGAAGGCCCCGTCCATTCCGCTGGAGAAACTTCTCCGCAGCGCGATTGCCAACTGGGAAGCCAAGAACCCGGATCAGTCCAAGGAACTCGACAACGGTAACGTTTTCATCAAGACCATCATGGTCGGTGAAGGCCGTACCCTGAAGAGAATCCGTCCGTGCCCGCAGGGCCGCGCCGGCCGCATCCGCAAGAGAAGCAACCACGTTACCATCGTCCTTGATGTCAAGAAACCCGTACAGGAGGCATAATTATGGGAAGCAAAACTAATCCTATCAGCAACAGAATCGGTATCACCCGTGGTTGGGACTCCAACTGGGTCGGCGGCAGCTACGCCGAGAAGATCGCCGAGGACTATAAGATCCGCAAGTACCTGGAGAACCGTCTCGCCAAGGCGAGCCTTTCCAAGATCGTGATCGAACGCACCCTGAAGCTCATCACCGTGACCATCCAGGCGGCCCGCCCGGGTGTCATCATCGGCAAGGGCGGCCAGGAGGTCGACAAGCTCAAGGAAGAACTCAAGAAGGTCACCAAGAAGGATGTCCAGATCAACATCTTCGAGGTCCGTCGTCCGGAGGTGGACGCCCGTATCGTGGCTGACTCCATCGCCCGTCAGATCGAAGGCCGTGTCTCCTATCGCCGCGCCATCAAGATGGCCATCGCCTCCGCGATGCGCGTCGGTGCCGAAGGCATCAAGGTCCAGATCGCCGGCCGCGTAGGCGGCGCCGAAATGGCCCGTACCGAGATGTTCAAGGAAGGCCGCACTCCGCTGCACACCTTCCGCGCCGACATCGACTATGCCCTGGCCGTCGCCAACACCAAGGTCGGCTGCCTCGGTATCAAGGTTTGGATCTGCAACGGTGAGGTTTATGGCAAGAAGGATCTTTCCCCGAACGCCGGCCTGAGCGCCGCTTCCGCACAGCCGCAGGGCCGTGGCGGCGAGCGCGAGCGCCGTGGCGGTGACCGTGGTGGCCGTCGTGGCGGCCGCGGTGGACGCCGTAGCGAGAACCGGGGTGAGTAATTCTTTGCAATAAAGAAGAAAATCACTAATTTTGAGGCCTGTTCCGCCAACCGTGGAACAGGCCTTTTTGTTTGACAATCATTTTTTTGAATATGAATAAACACATCCTCCTCCTTGCGGCTGCGGCACTCGTCGCCGTCGCCTGTGGCCAGAAAGCCGGCCAGACCGTTCTCTCCGGCAAGTTCGGCGACGACGCTCCGACCCAGGTCCATGTCCAGACTTCCGCGGTCGACACGGTCTTGAACATCACGAACGGTTCCTTCTCCCTCCGCGTCCCCACCGACCTGCTGTCCAACGGCGTGGTCGAGACCGAGATCGGCCAGCTCGGCTTCGTCCCGGACGGTTCGAAGCTGACCTTCGATTTCTCCGGAGATGCCCCCAAGGTGACCTCCAGCAACCCGGCTTCCGTCACTGCGAAACTGAACGCCTTCCTGGACAAGGCCCGTGAACTGGCCGCCGCCGTCCGGGCAGAAGAGGACGAGACGAAGGGCGAAGCCCTCTACGAGGAGTACATGAACTACAACAAGGAGACGCTTCTTGCCAACAAGGACAACTTCCTCGGCCTGCTGGCCCTGCAGAATGTCTATTACGAGATGGAGCCGAAGGAACTGCTCGACGCGATCGACGGCATGGCCCCGGCCCTGCAGGAGCAGGAATTCGTCCAGAGTGTCAGGAGCGCGACGGAGTCCGTGCTGAAGACCGGCGAAGGCGCCATGTTCGTGGACTTCGCGATCGAGGAAGAGCCCGGCAAGGTCACCCGGCTCTCCGATTTCGTCGGCAAGGGCAAGTACATGCTCGTCGATTTCTGGGCCTCCTGGTGCGGTCCGTGCAAGCGCGAGATGCCTTACATCAAGGCCGCCTATGACAAGTTCCACGGTCCGCAGTTCGACATCCTGAGCGTCGCGGTCTGGGATGAGGTCGAGGACACCAAAAAAGCGGCTCCGGAATTCGGCATCGTCTGGAACCAGATCATCAACGGACAGCACATTCCGACCGACCTGTACGGCATCCAGGGCATCCCGCACCTGATCCTCTTCGGCCCCGATGGCACCATCCTCAAGCGCGGCCTGCGCGGCGAAGCCATCGCCGACGAACTTGCCAAGTACATCAAGTAGTTGGAAGTAAAGGAGAAAATAGCATTGTTCCCGCATTCCCCCGGCGTCTATCGTTACTATGACGCCGAGGGGAATGTCATCTATGTGGGCAAGGCGAAGGACCTGCACAAGCGTGTGGCCCAGTATTTCGTCCCGCCCGAGCGGCTGAACCGCAAGACCCGCATCCTGGTCTCGAAAATCGCCGACGCCCAATTCACGGTCGTCGGTTCCGAGGCGGACGCCCTCCTGCTGGAGAACAACCTCATCAAGCAGTACAAGCCGCGGTACAACATCCTGCTCAAGGATTCCAAGACCTATCCCTGGATCTGCGTCAGCGCCGGCGAGTATCCCAAGGTGTTCCTGACGCGTCGCCTGGTCAAGGACGGTTCCCGCTATTTCGGGCCGTACAGCAGCGTCCTGCATGCCCGCAACCTGCTGGAACTGTTCCGGGAACTGTATCCCCTGCGCACCTGTGCCCTGAAGATCGACTCCCAGGCCATCCTGCGGCACAAGTTCCGCCCGTGCCTGGAGTTCCATATCGGACGCTGCAAGGGCTGCTGCGTCGGGGCGGTGTCCCGGGAAGAATACAACGGCTGGATCGAGGAGGTCGTGTCTCTGCTCAAGGGTGGAGGACGGGAGATGATCCAGCATTACAAGGGGCTGATGGCCGAAGCGGCGGAAGCCCTGGATTTCGAGCGGGCAGCCCAGTACAAGGAGAAGATGGTTTCGCTCGAGAAGCATTACGGCAAGTCCATCATCAGCAGCACGACGACCGGCGACGTGGACGTCTTCGCGCTGGTCCAGGATGCGACGGAGGCCTTCGGCCATTTCATGCGCATCCGCGGGGGCTCGGTCATCCAGAGTCTCGGACTGGGATTCAAGCTCCAGATCGAGGAAGAACCCGCCTCCGTGCTCAGCACGTTCATCGCCGAGATCGAATCCAAGTTCGGCGCCCTCTCCAGGGAAGTCCTCGTGCCGTTCCTGCCGGACGTCGAGATCGACGGCACGGAATTCCGCATCCCGGTCAAGGGGGACAAGCTCGCCTTGCTCCAACTGGGGACCCGCAATGCCAAGGAACTCCAGTTCAACACCCTCAAGCAGCGGGAGCATACCGATCCGGACCAGTTCTACCGGAAGGTCCTGGAGGACCTGCAGAAGGCCCTCGGCATGAAAGAACTGCCCCGGCACATGGAGTGCTTCGACAATTCCAACATCCAGGGTACGAACCCGGTCGCTTCCTGTGTGGTGTTCCGTGACGGAAAGCCCTCCAAGAAAGACTACCGCCGCTTCAAGATCAAGACGGTCATCGGCGCCAACGACTATGCTTCGATGAAGGAAGTGGTCAACCGCCGGTACAGCCGGATGCTCGCGGAAGCGCCGGACGACCTGCCGCAGCTGGTGGTCATCGACGGCGGCAAAGGCCAGTTGGATTTCGCCTACCAGGCCCTTGCGGAACTCGGGCTGACGGAGCGCCTGACGGTCGTCGGCCTGGCCAAGCGGCTGGAGGAAGTGATCCGGGTCGGCGATCCTTATCCGCTCTTCATCGACCGGAATTCCCAGGCCTTGAAGGTTCTCCAGCAGATCCGCGACGAGGCCCACCGTTTCGGCATCACCTTCCACCGCAACCTGCGCAGCAAGTCCCAGATCGATTCCGTCCTGCGGGAGATCAAAGGTGTCGGCGAGAAGACCGAGCAGCGCCTGCTGCTGCATTATGGCTCCGTGGCGCGGATTGCGGCCGCGGACCGTTCCGACCTGGCCGCCTTTCTGGGAAGCGATGTCCTGGCGGGCCGCATCCTCGATACCTTGAACGCATCATGAACGACAAGAAATTCAACAAGATCTTTTCGACGACCCTGCTGACGCTGATGGTCGTCGTCATCGCCATCACGACCGCCTTCAAACTGCAGGATCCCCATGCCCGGACGGTCATGCTGCTGCTCGCCGCCTTCGGGTCGGTGATGGGGGTGGCCTCGACCGTCCTGTCGGCGAACGGCCTGCTCTGGACCTTCCTGTTCGGGGTGCTGGACGTCACGCTCGGCTCCGTCATCGCGGCGGACAACGGCCTGTGGGGCAATTTCGCCCTGCACCTGTTCTTCTTCCTGCCGATGCAGTTCGTGGGCCTGTGGCAGTGGCGCAAGCGGGGCGCGGGCGGCGAGAAGGAAGTCCGTGCACGCCGGCTGACGCCGAAGCAGCGGTGGCTGGTCGCGGGATGCATCCTGGCCGGACTGGCCGTTTCCTATGCGGTGCTGCTCTGGATCAAGATCCGGACGGTGGCGCCCGCGGAGATCAACCGGCCGCAGGTTTTCTTCGATGCCGCGGTCTTCACGTTCAACGTCGCCGGCCAGATTTTGATGTCTTTGGCCTACATGGAGCAATGGGTGGTATGGAATTTGGTAAACGTTTCTTCGATCTGCCTGTGGGGCAGCACGATGGTCTCCTCGGAGGCATCCAGTTACACGGTCGTCATGTTCATCAAGTATTGCTTCTACCTGCTGAACTCGATCAACGGCCTGCGGATCTGGATCAACCTGTCGAAGGCAGACGCAGTATCGGACGAGGACTGACAATCAAGGGAATAACAAGGACTATGGTATAGGTTTTGAGGGATTTTGTTTTATTTGTCAGAAATTTTTCGTTACTTTGCCGGACAAACTGAAAGTGTGTATTATAAACTATAAACAACAAATTCTTATTTATTATGGAAGACGTAGTAAAAAAGGTGAAAGCCATCATCGTTGACAAGCTCGGCGTTGAAGAGTCTGAGGTCACTGAGACCGCGAACTTCACCAACGACCTCGGTGCCGATTCCCTCGATACCGTCGAACTTCTCATGGAATTCGAGAAGGAGTTCGGTGTCAAGATTCCGGATGAGGATGCCGCCGGCATCGCCACTGTTGCTGATGCCATCAACTATGTTGAGGCGAAACTTGCTGAGAAAGAGTAATTTCTTTAATAAAGCAAAATGTAAAAGGCTGCTCGAAAGAGCAGCCTTTATTGTTATGCGGACATCCGCTTATTCGGAGGCGGGAATGCCGTAGGTGACCCGCAGGCGCGGGGCGTTCCCGGACGTCGGACCGTTGAGGACGGCGCGGTAATACCGATGGAAGTCCATCATCGACTGGGTCGAGGTGGTCGTGCCGGAGGAATTGTACATGTTGGCGAGCATCATGTAATTGTAGTAATTGTAATAGTTGCTGCCATATCCGCCGTAACCGCCATAACCGTAGCCGCCGTATCCATATCCGCCGTAACCGCCGTAGCCGCCGTACATGCTGTTGTAGTAACTGGCATAGGCGAGCTGCTGGTAGTAATCGGCCATCTCGCTGCTGGAACTGCTGTTGCTGGTGCTCGTGACGACCTCGTCAGCCATGGCCAGGAACCAGATGTCATAGTTCTCGATCTTTTCCGTGTCTTTCAGCCGCAGGATGGACTGGACGTGGTGGGACAGGTCCGGGGCATACATCAGGGTGGAACGGTTGATCGTTCCCTGGTTCTCGGTGGAGATGCTGGCGTCGGTGATGCCGGCGAAGGTGACGGAGGTGTCGGTCACGATGCGGCAGGTCGGGCTCAGCGTGGTCGGGTAGAGGCGCATGTCCTCGTAATTCTCGGGGAACTCGAAGGGCATTTCGATGGTCGCCTTGCTGACGATGATCTGGGAGACGTCCCCGTGTTCGGCGACGATCGCGGAGAGTTTGTCCTTGATGGACTGGGCCTTGACGACGGGCTTGAGGCCGCGTCCGCCTTCGAACCAGATCTTGTCGGTGGCCTTTCCTTCCATCGCCTTGGACTCGTGGGTCGCCCTGTCATAGGCGATCTGCGGGTAATCGGTCGTCGAAGTGGAGGTGACGCCGGACATGTCGTACTTGCTGACCGGGCCGATATAGAAGTAGAAAGCGGTGTCGACCTGGGTGCGGGTGCCGTAGTCCGCCTTGAACTTGAGGGCGGCGTAACTGCCGTAGATGCTGCCGCCGGCTACGTCGAGCGGGACCTTGAACATGTTGATGCGGCCCCCGTTTCCGGCCGGCGGGTCACAGGTGATGCAGATGCCGGGGAAGTTCTTGCGGTAGAGTTCGATGTCGTCGAGGTCCTTCTGGGTGATCTGCATGTACCGCTCGCCGAATTCCCTGGTGAAGTTGAACGAGAGGGAATCGCTGCCGTTGTATACCGGGACGCCCAGGGTGATCCGCTTGTCGCCGTGAACGATCTTGGGGTCGTTGGCTTTCATGTCAAGTTCCTTCTCAAGGGCGTAGACGTTGATGTTCTGCAGGATGTGCGCCTGGGAAGGGTCATCGCAGGAAACGGAGTCATACGGAGCCGTGAAATGGAAGCTCTTGAAGGTCGCGTTCCTGCCGAAGTCGAGGGTGTCGTTGACCGGGACGAGGGTGAAAGCCGCGGTGCGGGTGGTCAGGCCGAACACGTCGTCGCGGATGGCGCCGACGGTGAAACGGTAGAGACTGAAGCCGGAGAGGCTGTCCGGGCAGGCCATCTCGATGTCCTCGAGATCGAATTCGGCCGTGTAGATGTCGTATTTCTGGTTGGTGGCGATGTAGGAGTCGCCAAGTTGGTTGTCAATGCCGAAGCAGGAGGTCAGGCAGGCCGCCGCCAGAAGGGCGGCCAGTCCGTGGAATCGGAATTTCATGCGCTACAGCTGGTCATAAAAACGGTTATACGCGTCGATGTAGGAGCCGTCTTCGAGGGCTGCCGCGTCGAACGGGAGCAGCGGAAGGCCGAGACTCTTGCAGTAGTCCGGGATTTCGGGGGCCACGCCTGCGGCACCCAGAATGACGGCGTCGGAATACTGCGCTGCAGTTTTAGCAAGATTTATGCCATCGGCCCGCTCCTGCAGGAAGGGCAGGTCGTCCTCCGTCACGCCGCCGAAACGGGCGAGGCGGGCGAAGTCCGGCGAGAAAGGAGCGGCGGGCGTGTCGTCGTACAGGGAGAGGACGATCTTGCTGCCGGAGAAGATCGGGTCTTCGCGGTAGGCCTTCTTGAGGTAAGCCGGGAGGACATGCGAGATCCAGCCGTGGCAGTGGATGATGTCCGGAGCCCAGCGGAGTTTCTTGACGGTTTCGAGGACGCCGCGGGCGAAGAAGATGGCCCGTTCGGCGTTGTCGGCGAAAAAGACGCCCTTCTCGTCGGCGTAGGTCTGCTTGCGCTTGAAATAGTCCTCGTTATCGATGAAATAGACCTGCATGCGGGCGGCGGAAATCGACGCGACCTTGATGATGAGGGGACGGTCGACGTCGCCGATGATAATGTTCATGCCCGAGAGCCGGATGACTTCATGCAACTGGTTTTTCCGCTCGTTGATGCAGCCGTAGCGCGGCATGAACGAACGGATCTCCTTCCGGCGTTCCTGGATCCCCTGGGGGAGTTCCCGGCCGATACGGGCGATCGGGTTCTCCGGGAGATAGGGGAAAATTTCGGAATTGACGAACAGAATCTTTTTTGCGGAATCTCCCATAATCATTTGCTTCAAAAAGGCTTCCGGGGCCGGTCAAAAGTGCCGGAAAGACCGGAAATCCAACCTACAAAGATAAGATTATTTTTTGATATTTCCATAAATCACTATCTTTGACATCAATTTGGAATACTATGGCTAAAGGTGAAAACAGGATGATGCGGCGCAGGCTGGCGAATGCCTACCTGTCCTCGGTCGTCAGCATCAGTCTCGTGCTGCTGCTGGTCGGCGTGGCAAGCCTGCTGCTGGTCAATACGGACAATGTCTCGCGGTATTTCAAGGAGAACATGAAGGTATCCGTCCTGATGATGCCGGAAGTGTCCGACGCCCAGGCGATGGACTACCAGGCCGTCCTGGATTCGATGCCTTTCATCCGCGGGACCGAGTTCATCTCCCGCGCCCAGGGCGAGCAGGAGATGGCCCGGATGCTCGGGAAGGATTTCCTGAGCGTGTTCGAGACCTCTCCGATCCCCGTTTCCGTGGACGTGACCCTGGCGGCGGACTATGTCTCCGACGACAGTTTGAAGGTCGTCAGCCAGCGGCTGTCCGCCTCTCCGCTCGTGGATGAGGTGGTCTGGCAGAAATCCCTGGTGGATGCACTGAGCGCCAACCTGGCGCGGATCTCGCTGGTGCTGGGCATCTTCATCGTCCTGCTGCTCTTCGTCTCGTTCGTCCTGATCGGCAACACCATGCGGCTGAGCGTCTATGCGCGCCGCTTCACGATCCATACCATGAAACTGGTGGGTGCGACCAAGCGTTTCATCCGGGGGCCGTTCCTGCTGAACTCGGCGGTCCTGGGCCTTTTCTCGGCCCTGGTGGCGATCCTGCTGCTGGTGGGCCTGCTGTTCGTGCTCCGGAGCCACTTCCCGCAACTCTTCACGCTCTTCCGTCTGGACCTCCTGCTCATCGCGATGGGCATCGTCGTGGCTTCCGGCGTGATCATCTGCGTCGTGAGCACTTTCATCGTCGTCGGGCGGCTGGTCCGCCTCGACAAATCTGAACTCTACTATTAGATATGGACAAGAACTTCGCTCTTACCAAGAAAAGTCTCCGGCTGCTGCTGGCCGGCCTGCTGGTCATGGTGGCCGGCTATATCCTGATGACGGGCGGCGGCAGCAAGGACCCCGCCGTCTTTAATACCGCCATGTTTGATTTCCGCCGCCTGGTGGCCGCCCCGCTCGTGATCCTGTGCGGGATCGTCGTCGAAATCGTCGCGATCATGGGCTGCTTCCGGGAGGAAGACAAATCCCGGAAATCATGAACTGGTGGCAGGCGCTCTTGCTCGGCCTGGTCCAGGGCCTGACCGAGTTCCTTCCGGTCAGCAGCAGCGGCCACCTGATGATTTTCAGGGAGTTGCTGGGCGTTGACGCGGAAGGGTTCCTGGATTTCACGGTGACAGTCCATTTCGCCACGGTCCTGAGTACGCTCGTGGTGTTCTGGGGCGTGATCTGGAAACTGCTGCGGGGGCTGTTCCGGTTCCGTTACAATGACGAGACGGACTATGTCTGCAAACTGGTCGTCTCGATGATTCCGGTGGGGATCGTCGGCGTGTTCTTCAAGGACCAGGTCGAAGCCCTTTTCGGCGACACCCTGATCCCTGTCGCCGTCGGCCTGTGCATCACGGCCGCCCTGCTGTTCTTCTCCGACCATTTCAACCTGTTCCAGCGGTTCGCCCGGACCCCGGAGAAACAATACCGCAACGGGATTTCCTTCTGGCAGGCCTTTACGGTCGGCATCGGACAGGCCTTTGCGGTGGCGCCGGGCATATCCCGCAGCGGCACCACGATCGCGACCGGCCTGCTGTCGGGCGTCCGCCGCACGGAGATGGCGCAGTTCTCCTTCCTCATGGTGCTCGCTCCCATCATCGGGGAGCAGAGCCTGGACCTGCTCAAGGTGGCGACCGGCCATGCTTCCTTCGGGGACGGTGTCGGCCCGCTGGCCCTGCTGCTGGGCTTCGCCGCCGCTTTCGCGGCCGGCCTCTTCGCCTGCAAGGCGATGATCGCCCTGGTCCGGAAAGCCCGGCTGTCCTGGTTCTCCCTCTACTGCCTCGTCATCGCCCTGCTGATCTTCGTGTTTGCCTGATGCGGACGCTGACCTACTTTGTCTCCGACGTGCACCTGGGGCTGGATGTCAAGGATCCTGCCGGCCGGGAAGCCCGTTTCGTGCGGTTCCTCCGTTCCATTCCGGCGGACCGGACGGAGACGCTGTATCTGCTGGGGGACATCTGGGATTTCTGGTATGAATACCGGGATGTGGTGCCGCGGGGCTACGTGCGGGTCTTCGCCGCGCTGACGGACCTGATGGACGCCGGGGTGAAGGTCCGTTTCTTCACCGGCAACCATGACATCTGGGCGTATTCCTATTTCGAGAGCCTGGGCATGGAGCGGATGGAACAGCCCGCCGTCGTGAAACTGGCCGGCAAGACCTTCTGCCTGGGGCACGGCGACGGCCTCGGTCCCGGCATGCGGGGCTACAAGATCATGCGCGCCATCTTCCACAACCGTTTCCTGCAGATCCTTTTCAGCGGGCTCCATCCCTGGTTCGCCTTCCGCCTGGGAAACGGGTGGTCCCGCCGCAGCCGGCTGGCCAAGGACCGTCCGTACGTTTTCCGGGGAGCGGACGAGCCGCTGTACCGCTGGGCGGTTGACTTTGCTGCAAAGGAGAAGGTCGATTATTTCATCTTCGGCCACTACCATGCACCGGTGGATCTCACGCTCCCGGACGGAGCGCGCCTGATGGTCCTGAAAGACTGGATGGAATCTTCCCCTTATTTCTTGTTCGACGGGGCGGAGGTGTTGACCTGCTTGACCTGAGGGATCGGCGGGTATTTGCCGAATATCGAGAAGTACAATCCCTCGAATTCTCCTTTTTCCCACAAGACGACGAGATCTTCGATGGCCCTGTCCTCCTGTTCAGGGTCGTACTGCCGTTTGAGGTTGCCGCCGAAGAGTTTGGCGACGCCCTGCCAGAAACCGGCGGTGAAACCGTTCTTGTAGTCCTTGATGATGTCGTAGGGCGTGATGCCGGTCTCGCGGCCGATCAGCTGGATGAGCAGCTTTCCCTGGGAGATGGTCATGTCGCGGATGACGCTCTCGTAGTTCTTGAAGATGCTCTTCTGGATCTGGTTGATGTATCTCTCTTTCTTGAGCCGCTTGAGGTTTTCGTCATAGATGGTCTTGTCGGCTTCCAGCACGACCTCGCGCGCCTGCAGCGCGTACGGGTACGTCTTCGAGAAATTGTGGACGAGGCGGTAGTACTGGCGCCACTGACGGCCCTTCTTCTTGCCGATGTAGATGTACGAGGGGCGGAGGGTGTCGATGAAGAGGGTGTCCTTCCCTTCGACGATATAGGGCATGAATCCGCGGTTCTGGGCACGGAGCGGAGCGGCCAGGGCGAGGAGCCCCAGCACCAGTACGAGTCCGTATGCGATCTTGCGTTTCATACTTGCTTGCAAAGGTAAGTATTTTTTCAGTTACCGTGCCACGGCTGAAACCGTCATGTCGAAAACGATGGGAAGAATTTTTTAACACATCTCGTAACTCGCTGAAATAGTCGAAGATAAGTTTTCAGTTTCCGTGTCGAAAAGTTTGAAAAATTTTCTCAGAAATGTTTGTTTCTCGGATATTTTTGCTAACTTTGCAGTCCCCAAATTGAGGGAAACTTTGCCCAACCAGCTGATCCTCAATAAGTTAGGGAAATTTAGGAAAAAATTTTTAAAGTAATACACCCATGTTACAACCTAAAAGAACAAAATTCAGAAGGGAACAGAAAGGCCGCATGAAAGGCAATGCCCAGCGTGGCAACCAGCTTGCATTCGGTTCCTTCGGTATCAAGACCCTTGAGAATTGCTGGCTGACCGCCCAGCAGATCGAAGCCGCCCGTCAGGCTATTTCCCGCCGCATGAACCGTGAAGGCCAGATCTGGATCCGCGTCTTCCCTGTCAAGCCGGTGACCAAGAAGCCGCTGTCCACCCGTATGGGTAAAGGTAAGGGTGATCCTTACGGCTTCGTCGCCCCGATCACTCCGGGCCGCATCCTCTTCGAGGCCGAGGGCGTTTCCCTCGAGACCGCCAAGGAAGCCATGCGTCTGGCTGCCAACAAGCTTCCGGTCGCTACGAAGTTTATCGTCCGCAGGGATTATGTCGAATAATTTAACGGTAGAGAAACATGAAGACTAAAGAAGTACGCGAGATGTCGATCGCCGATCTGCAGGACCGTATCGCCGGCATGAAGGCCGAACTCGACCAGATGAAGCTTGAGCACGCCATCTCTCCTATGGAGGACACCTCCAAATTCAAGAAAATGAGACAGGATATCGCCCGCATGATCACGATCCTGGCCGAAAAAGAAAACAACCAGTAATCAGAAGTACCATGGAAAGAAATCTTCGCAAGGAAAGAATCGGTGTCGTGGTCAGCAACAAGATGGAAAAGACCATCGTCGTCGCCGTCGAAACGAAGGAGAAGCATCCCCTCTATGGCAAGTTTGTCAACAAGACCACCAAGTTCGTCGCTCAGGATGAGAAGAACGAGTGCAGCGAAGGCGACCGCGTCCGCATCATGGAGACCCGCCCGCTGAGCAAGACCAAGAGATGGAGATTAGTTGAAATCGTCGAAAAAGTTAAGTAACAATGATACAGCAGGAAACACGTTTGAAGGTGGCCGACAACAGCGGTGCGAAGGAAGTTCTTTGCATCCGTGTCCTGGGCGGTACCCACCACCGTTATGCAACTGTAGGCGACCAGATTGTCGTTGCAGTCAAGAGCGCTATCCCTGGCGGTGACGTGAAGAAAGGTTCCGTCACCAAGGCCGTGGTAGTCCGTACCAAGAAAGAGATCCGCAGGGCGGACGGTTCCTACATCCGCTTCGATGATAACGCCTGCGTCCTCCTCAACAATGCGGGTGAGGTTCGCGGAACGCGTATCTTCGGCCCTGTCTCCAGGGAGCTGCGTGACAAATATATGAAGATTGTTTCACTGGCACCGGAGGTCCTTTAATCAGTAAGAAATCATGAAGAAGTTCCACATCAAGAAAGGCGACACCGTGTTTGTGAACGCCGGTAACGATAAGGGAAAGACCGGTAAGGTCCTCGAGGTCCTCAGAGACAAGGACCGTGTCATCGTTGAAGGTATCAATATGGTCAGCAAGCATACCAAGCCGAATGCCAAGGCTCCGCAGGGTGGCATCATCAAGCAGGAAGCCGGCATCCACGTCTCCAATGTGCAGCTTGTCGATCCGAAGAGCGGCGCGGCTACCCGCGTGGGCTACAAGATGGTCGACGGCAAGAAGGTCCGTTATGCTAAGAAATCAGGAGAGGAGATCTAATTATGGCAAAGAAGAAAAACGCACCCGTCGAGGTCCAGGCATTGCCGGCCGGCTATGTCCCTACCCTCAAGAAGGTCTATAACGAGGAGATTGTCCCTGCTCTCGTGAAGCAGTTCTCCTATACCACCGTCATGCAGGTCCCGAAGCTCGTCAAGATCACCATCAACGAAGGTGTCGGCGACGCTACCCAGGACAAGAAACTCGTCGAGGAGGCCGCCGAAGAGCTCAGCCTCATCACCGGCCAGAAGGCAGTCATCACTTCCTCCAAGAAGGACGTCTCCAACTTCCGCCTCCGCCGCGGCATGCCGATCGGCACCAAGGTTACCCTTCGTGGCGTGAAGATGTATGAGTTCCTCGAGAAGCTCATCCGCGTCTCCCTCCCGCGTATCCGTGACTTCAACGGTATCGCCGAGAAGATGGACGGCCGCGGCAACTACACCCTCGGACTCAAGGAGCAGATCATCTTCCCGGAGATCGACATGGACAAGAACCCGCGCATCCACGGCATGGAAATCACTTTCGTGACGACCGCCCGCAGCGACGAAGAGGCACACGCCCTCCTCAAGGCGATGGGTCTTCCTTTCAAGAAACATAACAACTAAAAGCGTATACAATGGCAAAAGAAAGTATGAAAGCCCGCGAGGTGAAGCGCGCGAAAATGGTTGCTAAGTATGCCGAAAAGCGCAAGGCCCTCAAGGAGGCCGGTGACTGGGCTGCTCTCGACAAGCTCCCGAAGAACTCCTCCTCCGTCCGCCTGCACAACCGCTGCTCCCTGACCGGTCGTCCGAAGGGATACATGCGTGCCTTCGGCCTGAGCCGCATCCAGTTCCGCGAGATGGCTTCCAACGGCCTCATCCCGGGTGTCAAGAAAGCCAGCTGGTAGTGAACAAGAGCCCGGGTTGTCCGGGACAATATAGTATTAATCAACAATCGGATATCGGGCGCCACGGCGCCGGTCCACAAAACAGACAAACAAATGACTGATCCCATTGCAGACTACTTGACCAGGATCCGCAACGCGTACCGCGCCGGAAAGAAGGTGGTTGAAATCCCTTCTTCCAACCTGAAAGTCGCGATCACCAAGATCCTCTTCGAGAAGGGTTACATCCTCACCTACAAGGTGGTTGAGGGAACCCCGTTCAACACCATCAAAATCGCGCTGAAGTACCATCCCCAGACCAAGGTCGCCGCTATCAAGGGCATCGACCGCATCTCCAAGCCGGGTCTGCGGAAATACGTCGACGTCGACAACATGCCGCGTGTCCTCAACGGCCTCGGCATCGCGATCCTGACGACCTCCAAGGGCGTCATCACCGACAAGGAAGCCCGTGAACTGGGCGTCGGCGGCGAAGTGA
>JBGUXJ010000164.1:0-3768 GCA_045222055.1 Candidatus Cryptobacteroides sp.
CACGGCCGCGCATGAAATGGATCCCGTAGTCACGCTGGGCGCCGATATAAAAATCCTCATATTTTTTCCCGAACAGGCGAAGGTCCATGTAGAAACACCAGATTTCCGCCTCCGGAAAACGCTCCTTCATCTCGATCGCCTGCTTGATGGCCGTGATGCAACAGACCTTGGAGCACTGCGTGTTGCCGGCCTTGACGTCACGGGAACCGACACAATGGACAAAACCGATCCGGCGTAGTTTCCCCTTGATGCGGGGGTCTTCACCGGTATTGAACCAATGCTCCAGGTCGGCATTGGTCAGGACCCTGTCATAGACACCGTAGCCATATTCTTCCTTCTTCCATGCCTCGAAGAGCTGGAAACCGGTGGCCATCAGGATGGCCTGTACATGCAGGGAGGTTCCGTCCATCAGCCGGATGTTGTAGCCGTCTCCCAGACGGCCGGCGGACAGGATCTTCGCCCGGAGGATCAGGGTCGCGTCCGCCGTCTGTTTCAGCAGATCGTCGACCAAAGGGGCAGCCGGTGCCTTGTCCGGGAACAACCGGTGCCAGTCAGCCACGTGACCGCCGGCATGGTCCGCCTGCTCGATCAGGACAGGCCGGTAGCCGAGCAGCAGCAACTGGCGGGCGGCTTCGAGGCCGGCGATACCGGCACCGATAATGGCGATCTGTTTGTTCTCTTTCGATTTCCTGGCCATGCTAGCAACATCTAAGGACCGTGGGAAGGCCCGGTTTCATGATATCTTTTTCGTTGACTCCCAAATACTTCTTGTCAGGATCATAGGGAATGCCCATCTTGTCGAGCAAAGGTTCTACGGCGACCTGGTGGATCTGCAGGCCAAGGTCCCACGGATCGATGCCGAGTACCAGGCCTGCCAGTTCCTCATAGGTCAGCACCGGAATGCCGAAACCGTTCTGGCCGTAGGTCTTGCCGGTCTGTTCGGAAATGACATACTGCCACCGGTCCAGGAAATACGGACAGCCGGGGCAGTTGGTGATGATCACGTCGGGATGGTAGGGCTCCATCGACTCGAACTTCTTGTGGGTATTGGACATCGAATAGCCCCGGTTCGCCTTGACCAGATACTGCCGGAAACCGAAACCGCAGCAATGCCGACGCTCCGGATAATCGATGATCCGTCCGCCCCAGGACTCCGCCATGCCGCTCAGCACACAGGGATACTCGGCACCGCCGACACCCTTGTGCGGAAACATCTTGGAATAATGGCAGCCGATGTGCTCCACCACGCGGAGCGGCTCCCCTGTCTCATGGTCAACCAGCCGGAAGGCCGCCCGTTCGGCAATATCGCCGCGGAACTTGTAGATCAGGTCGCTGGCATGGGCGACATGCTCCGGTTTCTCGAATTCTTTCCGGCAGGATTTCCAGAGCGCCTCCCGGACCCGGGCTTCCAGTTCCGGGAATTCGCGCCAGGTCTCCAGGGTCTCGGTATAGTTGCCGAAGGACGTGATGCAGGAAGCCACCAGATTCTTGTAGCCCGCCTCGGTCATCAGCGCGAACTGCCGCGCCACGATGGTCATGGCGGTCAGTTGCGGAATGACGTCACAGTGATAGGCGATCCCGCCGCAGGTCGTATGGTGCTCCGTCTCATGAATGTCCTTGCCCAGCATGTCCCGGCAGATGCCCAGGAACCATTTCTCGGAACCCGGGAAGAAACTCTGCCGGATACAGCTCCGGACATAGAACCAATGGTCGTCCGGTATCTCTTTCTGGTAATCGGACCAGATTTTCTGTTTCCCCTGATAGATCATGCCTCGCTGTTAAAATGGCCCGGAGAGCAATGGTTGAACGTATATTCCGTATATTCGTCGAAGGTCATTCCCATTTCCTCCGCCTTGGCGCGGGAATACTTTTCGACCAGTTCGATCCGCTCCGTCCCGCCGGTTTCGTCATAGATGGCTTTCAGTTCATCCAGATCCGCCTGCGGGATCCGCCTCAGGACACCGGGACCGGAGCCCCGGTAGTTGGCGCCAAGACGGGCGTAGACATCCTCCTTGTGTTCCAGCGCCCATTGGAAGACCGGGCCGGACTCCGGATGGTCCTTGAAGGCGAACGTAGCCGGATGGACGCAGTATCCATACTGCAGGATATTTGTATTCAGCGCCTTGGTCAAGGGCCAGACCTGCCGTCCTTTCTCGGAGTCGGTGAAATACCCCAGCCGGATCGACAGGTGGCGAAGCGCCATGACGACCAGGCCGGCGCCGTTCTTGCGCGGGCACCGGGTCATACATGACATGCATTCGCCGCAATACCAGATCGTCTCGCTGCGCAGCAAGGCCTCGATCTCTGCGTCATCTTTCCGCTGGACGGTATCCACAATCTTCCGCGGATCATATCGATAGAACTCGGCAGCCGGACAGATGGCCGTACAGGTCCCGCAGTTGATGCAGGTCTTGAGGCCTTCTTTCAGGCGGGGGTCCTTGCTCAGTTCATCAAATAATTTTCCCATGTGGGGGCTGTTTTCCAGACGTGATATTCATACAAATATAAACACTTTCCGCGAGAAATGAAATCGATTTCAAATCCCGCGGAGAGGTTTCCGGAATCAGTCCGTTCTATCGTTTGCGGAGATACTGTCCCGCCAGGAAGCAGACGGCGGCCACCGCCATGCCGTTGATGGAGGCGAAACCCCAGTGGACCAGGTTCGCCACCACGGCTCCCAGGACCACGCCGACGACCGCGAACCAGTCCACCTTGCGGATGGCGACCGTACCCTCCCGGTAGGCCTTCCGGTTCATGAAGTAGGACAGGATCAGGATGATGCCGACCGGAGGCAGGGTGCAGTTCAGCACGTTCAGCCAGTCGCAGAAGTTCCAGTACAGCCAGACGGCCGCCACCGTGCCGATGAGTCCCGAAATCAGCACCATGCCCTTCTTGCTGAGACCGAAGATGTTGGACAGGCCCAGGCCGGCAGAATACAGCGCATTGTCATTGGTCGTCCAGATGTTCAGGCCCAGGACGAACACCGCCAGGTAGAAGAGATTCAGGTTGAGCATGACCTCGAAGATGTCATTGCCGCCCGCATAGATGCTGGAAACCGCGCCGAACAGGAACATCAGGCTGTTGCCGATGAAGAAGGCGATGACCGTCGTCCAGAGTCCCACCCGGGCGTTCTTGGCGAACCGGGTGAAGTTCGGCGTGGCCGTACCGCCCGAGACGAAACTGCCCACTACGAGGCCTGCACCGGCGATCACGCCCAGGTCCTTCGTTCCCTTGGCGAACTGCTCGACCAGGCCGGCATCGCCCCGGTTCACCGCCATGATCATGGCGACGGTTCCCAGAATGGCGACGGCAGGAACCGCGATGTAACTGATGATGGTCAGACTCTTGATGCCGTAATAGGCGCTGGCGGTCATCAGGACGCCGGCGATGGCCACGAGGAGATAGCCCTGCCACGGCATGACGTCCGGGGTGACGTCCAGATGCAGGAATTCCTTGGCAACCGGAATGGCGAACATCGCCAGGCCGACGCCGAACCAGCCGATCTGCGTGAAACTGATCATCGCACTCGGAAGCCAGCTTCCCTTTTCGCCGAAACTCCGCCGCGCCAGCATGTCGAGGGAAAGGCCGCTTTCGGCGCCGATGTAACCCAGCGATCCGGTATAGGCAGCCAGGATCAGGCCGCCCAGCAGAAGGGCCCAGAGGAAGTCCGTGAAATTCAAGCCGTCAGCCAGTTGCTGTCCGACCCACATGCTCGCGGAGAAGAAAGTGAAACCGAGCATGACCATGAACATGCTCATGTTGCTCTTC
>JBGUXJ010000165.1:0-5321 GCA_045222055.1 Candidatus Cryptobacteroides sp.
AAAACACCAGACTGGCCTAAAAAACGTTCCGTCATCAGATTCCAATTTCGTCGCGGCGCTGAAATCCGGTCGCGGCCCGGGGAAAGATCCTCCCGGCAAAGAACAGGAAAAGACAAAAAGAAAGGTCGGAGCTTTCCCCAAAACTCCGACCCGTATATAAAACGAACTTAACAAATAGACATGAAAAAAACTTTTTTCGAATGTCCAAGTGCAAAGGTAGGGATTTAAATCGTTTTGTGCAAATTTTTTCTTACAATTTTTAAGAAGATTTTTTTAATTCGTGTTAAATCCCTTGTTTACAGGCACTCATTACTTACAATATTCGTTACGATTTGCAACTACTTGACACGCGTCCCCGAATAAGAAGTAGGAAAACTGCCGAAATTCAGCGAAAAGGTAATGCCCTTCTCGTCAAGGGCACCGGCAAGGCCCGTCACGGTATATTGCTCGTACGGAAGGCCTCCCGTCGTCGGAACGATACCTTCGCCGGAGAAAGAGATCTTGCCGCCCAGGATCAGGACCGGGATCCCGGGGACCAGGATATCCAGGGACACGGGCATCTGCGGAACGAACTTCACCTGATGGAACAGGAGGTCCATCGTCTTCTTCTCCTTGTCATAATCGACGGTCACGACGACATTCTCCGTCGGAACGGTCTCGCCCTTGTACTCGACTTCCATCGTTCCTTTGTACGCGAGTTCACCCGAGGGCATTTCATCGCCGCCTTCCTTGCCGCAGGCGGCCAGCAGCACAGCGGCTGCAAACAGTACCAATAATTTTTTCATATTCCTTGAATTTTAAAATGTCACGCGGATGCCGGCAGTCACCCTCTGGGGCTTGCCCCGCTGGAAGAAGGAATTGCCCACCGACTTGAAATAAAAAGTGTCATAGTCCCGGTCCGCCAGGTTGGAGCCCTGGCAGAAGAGGTCGAAATGTGCGAAAGAGAGGGTAACGTCCGCACCGGTCAGCATGTAGAAAGGCTGGCAGAGGGAATTGTCCTCGTTCCACCAGATCCGCCCCACACCGTGGGCGTCCGCCCCGACCGTCAGCGAACGGACATGCCTGCCGGAGAAGCCGAACCGGTACGCGGCCCGCAGGGACAGGGTATGTTCCGGCGCATAGGGAATCCGGCAGCCGGAATAATCCGCATTGCCGTCGGAATAGTCACGGAAGGTGGCGTGGGCATAGCCCCAGGCACCGGAAAGCGACAGTCCCTCATATACATAGGAGACTTCTGCCTCCGCGCCGTACGAGACCGAACGGCCGGCATTCGCCATCATGCGCCCGGTACTCTTCCCCGGAGGGAAAACCGTAATCTGCTGGTTCCTGCAGAGGATATAAAAGAGCGAAGCCGAGAGCCGGAGCCCACCCTTTCCGTACCGGCCGCCTACCTCGAAATTCAGACTGGTCTCAGGCTTGTAGGCAGTCTTGGATGCGGTCGTCCCCTCGCCTGCCCCGTCCAGGTGGACACCCATGTCCGCCATCATTCCGTCCATCATCTGCCCCTGCAGGATGTCCGAGAAAAGCTGCGTGTTGAAGCCCCCGGACTTGAAACCTTTCGAGACCGTGGCATAGGCCTGGCCGGCGCCGAAGTCATACAAGGCGGAAAACTTCGGCAGGACCTGGAAATAAAACAGGTCCTGCGCGCCTGCATAGACGGTTTCAAACGGACGTGCCACCGGCATGAGCGGCGTTCCGTCCGACATCTGCCCGGTCAGGCGGTAATGGACAAGCGCCTCGCTGTCATAGGCCATGTGGTTCCCTTCGCCGTCGATCCGCAGACCGGCCGTCAGCAGCCAGCGGCCGAAGGTGAAATAGGATTCATGATACAGGGCGGCATTATAGGTCAGTATGCCGAAATCACTGCCGATCAGAAAGTTGTCTTCCGAAAACTCCAGTCGGCCGAAATACGCCGGCATATGCGCGTTCGCATTGTCCAAAATCAAGGTACGGATGCCGTCCTCCTTGAACCGGACGGGAGCATGCATCGCGTTGTACCGGACGAAGGCGAAGACGCCGCTCTGGCTGTCCCACCAGGAGACCTTGGAGACGGGTTTGAGAATCACCTCCTGCGTCAGGGCCCCTTGTCGCTGCCGCTGGGTCAGCGTGAACATCGACGCCGTCGTGAAATCCTGGTCGATGTCCATCCGGTCGTACAGGCCCTGCAGGCTGGTCACGCTGTGCAAGGTATAGGCGTCCCGCGTCCAAGTCAGTTTGTTCCCTGCCAGGAACGAGACCCGCCGGTAAGCCGAACCATCATTGTATCGTATCGGAAGCAGTTCTCCGTCAAGGTACTGCCGATAGGGCCATCCGCCTTGTTCCAGCCACGAGACGGAGAAGGTCTGGTCCAGTGACAGTCCGTCCTTCAGCGGCCTTTCATGGCGGAGCCGCAGGGAAACGGCATCGGAAGGATCGCAGCGACTTCCGTTGAAATCATTGGTGTAAAAGCCGTCGGAATGCCGGTAGCCGGCCACGACACCCAGCCGCTCTCCGTACCAGGAAGCCCGTGCGGCGAACGTCCCCCCGGAACCGTATTCCAGTGCGGCCCGCCCCCCACGGAACGACGAAGGACCCAGGGTGGACAGGCTCAGCAAGCCGGTCATGGCGTTGCGTCCGTACAAGGTACCCTGCGGTCCCCGTAGCAGGTCCGCCCGGCGGATGTCGAGGAAATCGAAGTCATACTGGTTCTTGTCCAGGATGGGATAATCGTCGACATAGAGGCCCAGGACGGGATTGTCGATGCGGGAACCGAACCCCCGCAGGTAGACGGAGGAAGTCATGGCGGATCCGTAATCCGGAATGTGGAGGTTGGGAACGATGGCAGCGAGGGCCCGGGGACTGCCCAGGCCTCGCTGCTCCATCTGCAATACAAAAGCCGAAGTGAAGGGGGATGCAAGCCGCTCCGGCCGGACTTGTTTCATGGAAGATGCTACCGATGAAGCAGCCAAGGTATCCGCCACTTCCCTGTCCGGAATTTCCGCCCTCGTCCCAACTGAGAGCAGGAAAGTCAATAAGGTCAACATCCACTTCACGACGCAAAAATACGTCATGCTGCGGAGAGTTTTTAGGATAATTGCGACAAGATTAGGACATTTTAGCCCGATATTCCGATGGGGTCATCCCCGTCTGACGGCGGAAAAAACGGGAGAAATAGGACTGGTCATCCAATCCTACCTGCATGGCAATATCGATGATCGACAGATCTTTCCGGCGCAGGAGCTGCTGCGCCAGGCCGATCCGGGAAATGTCGATCCATTCCCGCGCCGTACGGCCGGTATGGGCCTTCACGCGCCGGTTGAGGTTGTTGGGTGTCACGCCCAGTTCCTCCGCATAGGACGCCACCGTCCCGACGGGGGCGGCATGGTCGAAGACCCGGTCGAGGAAGGCATTGCTCAGACTGTTGCGGCTCCGCTCCGGAAGCAGGCTCTCCATTTCCTGCAGCAGTACGTCCAGGCAGGCGGCGGCCGGCCGGAACCGGTCCTGCTCCCGGAACAGTTTCAGCAGCAGTTCATCCAGGAAGCCCTCGTCTTCCGTACGGAAGGTCACATGGACCGGACGGACATCCTGGAGCAGCCGGTATCCCCGGTCTTTCAGGAACGTCTCTGCAAAGCCACCCGTATACCCGATGCTGTTGCGGTACCATTCGACCCGGAACGGAGTGCCGGGCGGTATCAGCAGCGCCTGGTGGGAACAGACCAGGAAAGACGTTTCCGCAGCCGACACAAGCATTTCTCCCGCAATCAGGTACAGCAGGGACCAACCGTCAAAGGAACGGGCCGGGACCGGCGGGTTCTCCTTGTAGCCGACGGTATCGAGCTGCCGGAGCACGAAGGGTGCGGAAAGCGGAGTCATGTCAGCTGTTGCGGTATTGGGACGGGGTCATGCCCGTGTGGGACTTGAAGAATTTGTAGAATACGCTCTGGTTCGGGAAATGGAGGTGATAGACGATTTCCTTGATCGTCACGTCGGAGTATTTCAGCATGTTCTTCGCCTCCAGGATCACGAAGGAGTCGATCCAGTCCGGCGCACTGCGGCCGCTGACCTGCTTGACCAGTTTGGAAAGATACTTCGGCGTCAGGCAGAGACGCTCGGCATAGAAGGCCATGTTCCGCTCGGAAGAGTGGTACTCGGTCACCAGCCGGAGGAACTGCTCGAAGATCATGCGGGCGCGCACGGACTGGCCGTGCGGGACTTTGAGCGCTTCGGTCAGATGCCGGTTGAGGATGGACCCCAGGATATAGAAACAAGAGGAAATCAGCGAACTGAGCGCGTCCTTCCGGTTCGGGGAAGGAAGGTTCAGGACTTTGATGGCAAGGGACAGGTAATTCCTGCAGACATCCAGTTCGTCCCCGTCCAGGACGACACCCGGTCTGTCCAGCACGGAAATGCCTTCCGTGAACAGCCGCTGGAAATCGATATGGATGCCGGACGTGAATTCTTTCGACATGGCGACGACCACGTAATGCATCGGCGCACCCTCCCCGAACCGGGATACACGGAGGATGTGCCCGGGCACACAGAACAACAGGGAATTCTCGCGGACCTGGAAGGTCTGCAGGTTGATGTCCACGTCCATGTCCCCTTTCAGGCAGAAGATGGCCACATATCCGTCGAACCGGCAGGGATACCGAAGGGAGGCGAACGCCTCCGGATGCGTGATCTCCGCGATGAAAAAGTCGTTTCCCAACTGGGCGTCGTAAACCCCGGGAAACAGTTTCATGAATTTTTGTACGTCAAATGTCTGCATGGGTCCCTCCTCTCTTGTGTCGTTTTGTCAGTTGCATCGGCGTCACGTATCATAACTGAAACGTTTCAGCCAACAACAAACATACTGCAAATATCGCAATTTTTCGCAATTTTCGACTTTTTTTCACAAAATATAGCCTTTTATACCCCAAAATAGGGTCAAACAGGCAACTTTTTTGCAGGACGGCATACCCGGTGCGGGACGGCCGGTCCCGCCATGGAAATGACAATTACGAGAACTATGAAAAAAATAGGTATGACACTCGTTCTGCTGACCGCGCTCTCTTTCGGGATGGCCGCCCAGCAGACGCTCACCCTCGAGGACTGCCGACGGATGGCACTCGAAAACAACAAGGAACTGGACCAGGCCCGCACCAAGGTGGAGATGGCCGGTTATGACAGGAAAATCGCCCTGGCCAACTATTTCCCGAACATCAGCGCGACCGGTGCCTGGCTGCACAACGGCAGGAACCTGAGCCTGCTCCCGGAGGATGTCAGCAATGACCTGACCGGCATGGGAACCACGCTCCATGGCATGAAGGAACAGGCCATGGCAGAAGCCATGCAGGCCATCC
>JBGUXJ010000166.1:0-6865 GCA_045222055.1 Candidatus Cryptobacteroides sp.
AGGGATTCCTACGGGCCGGAGAACGCGTGACCTTGATTGATGAGAGCTTTGAAAAGGAAATGGAAACTCTACTGGACGTGTAAATTCGAATTTATCGGTCTCTTCTACCGCCAACATAATAACCCCTTAACCCTAATCCATTCACGGGCGGGATCTATATCGGCTCTTTCTTCCGGCTCATAAGGAAAGCATATACGGCTCAATTTCCAATCTTTTGAGCCGTAAATCACCGTTATTTGGCCGAATTTGAGCCGATTCGCCAAGAAAATGACGGGTGTTTGAAGTCCATAAAAGTCGTCTTAAGAGTTAAAGATAGCCGTTCAAGTCGCTTTCCCTATAGGTCCTGAAAAGCCACGAAAGTTTCACCTATGTTTCACCTGTTGTCTTTCCGTGTTCTTATAAATCGCTTATTATCAATGTGTTACAATATATAGTTCGAGTCTCGTTTTCATTTGTTGGGCCACGGGACAGAGAGCTTCTGGGATAACTTGTCCTAAAATGCTTTCCAAACATCGGCAAGCCGTTTTATTTTGTGGTTCTGAAAAAAGTCTTTACCTTTGCATCGAGATCATAAACCGTGATACGGATGGGTAATCGGGTTGTGCAAAAGTCCCCGCCCGCGAGGCCCTCGCTCTTGAAGTGATTCCGCCACGTCGTCTTGGGGCAAGTCTAGCAGGAGGTCATTCGGCCTCCTGCTTTATTTTACCCGTGTCGATAGCCGTGATGCAATACTGTATTCTCATTTTATCGCTTCTTCTTACCCCCACGGTCATCTTGATTCGGCCGACTCCCGTGCAGATATACTCCATGATCAGCATCCGTTCAAAAGGTCGCTGGTTCTTGGTGCCCTGTTTGGAAGGGACGGTCTTGACCAACCAGGCATTGGTCAGAATCGCATCCAGTTGGAGCACCGCCAATGTCGACAAATAGGTCAAAGAGGCTTGCGCCGCCGTTTCGTCAAGCGAGACTGCGCGGATATTGATATCATCCCTCAACGCTATATTGTACTTCTTCTGCTCCGGATTTTTCCGTTTCCACTTCATGTAGAAAGCATAAATGAGATCTTTACGCTTCCTCCGGTCTTCTTTCGTATTTCCTGCGGGGATGTCGTCCTCCGCAATTACATCGACGTCTTCAGCGACCGGCACAATGGGCATCTCATTCAAATCCGGCTCCTCCACATATCCGACAAGCATCTCAAACGGAACGTCCAACACCATGGCTGCCTTGTAGATGGTTTCCAGATTCCTGGTCCGGAACAACGCCTTGACATTCTGCTTCCGAATGCCCATCTGTCTGGCGAACTCGCTCTTTGTCATCCCAATCTGCGACAACAACTTTTCTCCGTTCGCCTCAAAGTATATCTGATTCATGCCTTCTACTTTTTTCAAAGGTAATATTTGTTTATTACCTTTACAAGTAGTTCGAGTCTCGTTTTCCGCTCTGAAAACCTCTCTTCGGAGAGGTTTTTTTGTTATATTTGTACGAATCAAGAAGTTTGGCGAGAAATTGAGAGAAAAGCCCGTCGCTACTTTACTGAATAATGGGGAAGGCATATCATACCAAGCATGATGCGCGGAAGCGACTGGAGGATTTTGAGAAGAAGAAGGCCGCGTTGATGCGGGAAAACCAAATGAGCGAAGCGGCGACCAGCCATGCTACGCTGAATCAGTTCCGGCGTTTTTACGGAGACCATGAATTGTCCCGGCATCCGAACGGCACAAGGGCGAAAGGGTTGCGTAAAGTGCTGCGGAACAGGATGAAGAGCGCCGCCCTCTGTTCCCGGGAAAGGTTTGGCTTGACGGAGGAAAAGAGTTCACGCCTGAGAGGAGGACGGCGGAATGTCCATAAAGCGGCCCGTCAGGAGTATCGGCAAGGGAGAGGATTGCTTGATTCTGATTCATGTGTCTAAAGAAAATATCATTATGTCGCGAGTAAAACCTGGCAGGTCTTTTTGCCGTTTATTCTTCCGTTGTTGTCTCTGGTTGCTTCCGGGACTTTTCTTCATTTCGTGTGAGGACGACATGCCGTCTTCGAAAGAGAAAGACAATGGCGATCCGAAGATATCCGAGGTCTGGGTCCTTCAGCGTGTCGATATTTCCATCATCGGCGGCGATGGCAATCGGTACTCTTATTCCTATTCGGACCGGGCGCATTTTGACAACGAGGTAGAGCGGGATACGTATCCATATAACTATTATGACCAGGTCTTCACTGCTTATGCCTACGTTTTATTTGACGATAAGCGTATAGAGGCACTGGCTTTATCGACGGAGTATGATGAGTTCAAGAATAATCCCGACATGTTCTATCCGCTGTCCTATAAGAATGTCGAGTATTACAGGATAGAGGGTAATAAAATATATATCAGGACGATATATCACTGGGAGTACGACCTGGGAGAGGAACTTGCATTCTATATCAAGTCCAATACCAAGAGTTCCATCGTTTTGGAGGTCTATGGTGATGCAGTCACAGGATACTTCAATTTCGATGTCCCACAACTGGCCTGGCCGAATACCGGACGCGAAGATTCTCAATATCATTATACCGCTTACTATAAAAAGGAGCGCAGATAGCGGCGGCGCAGGCACATGGAAAGAAAAAAGCCTCAGATTGTATGTCTGAGGCTTTTTCAGTCGGATCGGAAGACCTGACGTTCAGTTCTTTCCGGACGGAATGTAACTTCGGAGGGCATCTACGTAGGCGGCGAATGCGTCGCGCCCCCGGTCGGTGATGCGGCAGATGGTCTGCGGCATCTTTCCCTTGAACCCCTTGGTCACTTCGATGTATCCGGCCTGCTGCAGTTTGTCGAGCTGTACGCTCAGGTTGCCTGATGTCGCTCCCGTCTGGGCTTTCAGGAAGACAAAGTCTGCACTGTCTGCACTGATCAGGATGGACATGACCGCCAGGCGAAGCTCCGAGTGAAGCAGGGGATCCAGGGGCATGAATGATTTCATACTGTCAGGCATACGCTATTTCCTCCCTTGTTTTTGAAGGATGATTCCGGGAATGATCAAGGCGAACACGCCCAGGATGGCGAAGGTCAGGATCCGGAGGGGTGAACCGACGGGCATGACCATCAGGAAAAGCGCAGCAAAGGCGGTGGCGATGACGGCGAAGGCCGTGATGACCTTGTTCTCCAGGATGGCTCCGGACAGCGTTCCGCCCAGGCCCATCATCAGCAGGATGATCATCGTCAGGTCGACGCTGAGCGCCCCTTCGATTCCGGCGAGGGAGCGGATGCCCCATGCTACCCAGACCAGGGCGAAAAACCCGGTGGCCATGATACCGAACCACATCCAGATCTTGCCGAGCGTGCGGCTGACCTCGGTCTCCGGCACTTTCTCCCGGTTGCGGAACAGGGTGAGCATGCAAACGAAGCCGATGATGGACATCGCAAACCAGAGGAGGTTCCAGGCCGGGCTGCCCGTCTTTGTCCAAAGACCCCAGATGATAAAGGAGAAGAGCGTCACCAGCACACCCCAGAGGATGAGCGGTTTGCCGGAGTTCTTCGCAATCGCGTGGCGGCTGCGTTCAATGGTTTCCGCGATCAGGCGGAGGCTGTTTTCTGCCGAAAAGTTGTTTTCCATTTTCTTCTTTCTTTGTGGTCTGCCGTCGCTGCAGTCAGCGGCGGCCGGCCGGATTTAACCGATTCTCCGTCTGGCGGAGTGTGAATTGGAATGGCCATTCGGGTTCTGCTCCGTCCCGTTGCGCACCGGTCCAGGATTGAACTCCGATGCAAAGATAAAGTAGTTTATTTTATAAACCAAATTTTTCTGCACTTTTTTTCGGGGTACCGTGCAAAATTTTTTTTTCATTCTAAAGAATGAATTTTTTTATCTTTGTGACGGTTTCCCGTGTTTAATATAATTGTATCAAGATGAAAAGGATTCTCGTTCTCTTGTTGGCGTCTGCTTGTGTCCTGGCCGGACTCTCTGCCTGTGAAGGTGAAGCGGAGGGCGATGGCAGCGCCTCCCTTGAAGGTCATTATGTCTTGCAGCAAGTGGAGGTTGATTATACAAACGGTGATTTTGATATTTTTGAGGATCCGGAGGATTTCCTATACGATTCCGAGGGTTTTTACGAGGATTATATTCTTTTTGACTATGAATATGTTTTCGAGCGGAACGGCTCTTATTCATTCCGGGGCGGTCCGGACGAGAAAATGGTCTCTGGCTGTGTGTATTCTGTAGAAGGCAGTACCCTCCGGATGTCTGCCACGTCATTTTGGAAAATGCAATTGAATACATACAAAATCATTTCTGATTCCGGAGATATTCTGGTCCTCGAACCAACCAAAGAGATGCTGGACCTGAATAATGGAGTCTATGAGATGTTCGGCCAGAAAAAAATCAAAAAAACCAGGGGAACTTATTTGAAGAAATAGGTCTTAATAGCCATACTGCTTCCTGTAACCCAGGATCAGACTGACGCAAAGGACCAGGCAGCACAGTTCGGCGGCATCCACGGCGAGCCAGATCCCGTCCGCGCCCAGCAAGGCCGGCAGGAGGAAAACGAAGCCGAGTTCGAGGACCAGGTTGCGGATGAAGGCCACGATGGCGGAGACCTTTCCGTTGCCCAGACCGGTGAACCATGCGGAGGCGAAGAGGTTGATTCCGGCGATGAAGAAACTGAGCATGTAGAGCCGGATGGCATGTTCGGTCAGGGCGGAAAGTTCCGGATCATATCCGACGAACAGCCGGGCGGCCGGACCGGCGGCACATTCCGAGATAAGGGTCATGACGGCGCCCAGGACCAGCAGCAAGGTTACGGAATGGCGCAGCAGACTCTTGAGTTCGGCCGTATTCTCCGAACCATAATTGTATCCGATGACCGGGGTGACGGTGATGTTGTATCCAAGGAAAACGGCGGCGAAGATGTAGCCGAAGTACAGCAGGACGGAGTAGGCGGCCACGCCGTTTTCACCCATCATCTTGAGCAGCTGGAGGTTGTAGCAGATGGCCAGGATGTTGAAGGAAATGTTTCCCACATATTCCGAGAGTCCGTTCCCGGACGCCCGCAGGAGAACCCGCTTTTCAAACCGGGCGGGCACCAGCCGCAAGGAACTCCGGTTCCGCCGGCTCCGGAAGTACCAGAGCGGGTAGAACCCTCCCACGCAGCAGGCGATCATCGAGGCGGCCGCCGCTCCCGCGAGTCCCCAGCCGAATCCGATGATGAACAGGGCGTCCAGGCTCATGTTCGTGACGGCGCAGGCGAGGGACATGGCTGTGCCTAACTGGGGTTTCTCGGCGGTCATGTAGAACGACTGGAAGCACATCTGCAGCATGAATCCCGGCAGCCCGATCGCGCAGATGCTCCCGTAGACGACACATTGGTGCAGGGTCTCCCCTTCGGCGCCCAGTATCCGCGCCAGCGGCTCCATGAAAACCAGGAGCGGGACCATGAAGACAAGCGCCAGGAGCAGGGTGAAGCGGATCAGCATGCTGAAATACCGGTTGGCGCGCGGCAGGTCCCGCTGGCCCATCGTGATGGATACCAGGGCGGCGCCGCCGGTCCCCCTCATCAGCCCGCGGGGTCGGATGATCGGGACGGCCGGCCAGATGATGTTCAGTGCGGCGAAGGCCGTTGTCCCGACGAAGTTGGACACGAAAAGTCCGTCGATGACGCTGTAGATGCTGCCCACGAGCATCATGAGGATGCTCGGAATCGAGGAGGAGATGAGGCGGCGGTAACCGTAGTGGCCGTGCAGTGCGATATCCATGGGGCCGGTCAGTCCTTGAGCGGGGGCAGCTTGATGTAGGAGGGCCGGTGGTCGAAGCGGACATAGGTGTATCCGGCCGCTTCAAGCAGGGTGGTGACGGCGTCCATGGCTCCGTCGTAGGCCTTCTGTTTCAGGCCATAATGGTCTGCGCCCTGCACAAGCCGGTCGCGGGCGGAGTCCTGGATGCGGGTGATCTGGTCATGGGTCCAGTTGCCGGATTCCGCGAAGACTTCGAAATCGGACGGGTTGGCGATGACGTCGAGATACCGGGCTTCGGGAAGACGGAGATAGACCGTGTCCTTGACGAACCGGATATCCTCTTCGCTCATTTCCAGGAGGTCCACGCCGGCGCGGACCGTCCCTTTTGCGATGATGACCAGGTGGTCGTCGACGTCCCTCCCGAAATTGTCCCGGGCGATGGCACCGAGCGGCGTCGTGGAGAAATAGTTCTGCTTGGAGCCCTGCAGGACGATTTCATCGTAATAGACGGCCGTGGTGAGTTCTCCGAGCGTCCGGACCCGGTCCACCAGGACGGCGGTGTCGTCGATCTTGAGGGTCTTGTCTTCGACCCGGGGCAGCCGGACGAGCGTCCAGATGATACAGAGGATGAGTACCGCCAGGAGAATCAGCGTCGGCGAGACCGTGATAGTGATCCGTTTCCTTTCCTTTTCCATGACGTCCCGTTATTTGAATTTGACTTCTATGGTACTGAACCCCATCTTGGAGAACAGGGAAGTAAAGAAAAGGGTGGCGTTCTCTTCCGCCTTTTCGAGGATTCCGAGGGAGGGAACGCTTTCGCGGATCTGTCTCTCGCCCTGCCGGAGCAGCAGGTTCCGTTCCTGGGCGGAGAAGGAAGAGCGCAGCAGGGTGACCTGGTCGTATTCCTGGCGGATTTCGGAAGCCGGAATGTTGACGGACAGGAGGGTGGCATGCGGGAGGGTCACGGTGACGGTGCCGGTTTCCCGGTTCATGTCCACGTCCGAAAGGGAGAATGTGCCCAGGTCGATGCCGGCTTTCAGATAGGCGGTGCAACTGAAAAGGATTTTCCGCTCTCCCAGTTTGTACCACTCGCCTTCATCGTTTGCCTTGACGATCTTGCGGACGCGGTATTCGACGAGCCCGAGTTCCTTCACGGAAGAG
>JBGUXJ010000167.1:0-18274 GCA_045222055.1 Candidatus Cryptobacteroides sp.
GTGTAAACATTCGTCCGTGGATGCTCCAGCATATCCGCCAGCAGCGAACGGGCCGGTTCCGGATGACAGTCCAGCACATTGTTCCCGATGATGTCCGGCATACCCGGTTTCAGGAAAGTCTTCCTTGACTTTTCGTTCATATCCAGGATGGTGCCGTCTTTGGCGCAGATGGTCACGGCTACGTCCGCGCCCTCGAAATAATCTCTTTTCATGGCAATATGATTTATCCCCAGACTTCACGGGCGACTTCCTGGACCAGGCGGAGTTTGGCCCACTGGTCCTCTTCCGTCAGTTTGTTGCCGATCTCGCAGGAGGCGAAGCCGCACTGCGGACTCACGCACAGGCGGTCCAGCGGAATAAAGCGGGCCGCCTGCCGGATGCGGTCGGCCACCACGCTCTTGAACTCCAGTTTCGGGGACTTGGTCGTGATGAGGCCCAGCACGACCATCTTGTCGCCCGTGACGTGTGAAAGCGGCTCGAATCCGCCCGAACGCGCATCGTCGAATTCCAGGAAATAAGCGTTTACATTCTCTTTTTCAAACAGATAGGCGGCTACTTTGTCATATGCGCCGGCATTCGCGTAGGTGGAATGGTAGTTGCCCCGGCACACGTGGGTGTTGATGAACAGGTCCGCCGGCTTGCCCTCGATCACCCGGTTGTTGAGGTTCAGGTGGGTCTCCTTGACCTGCTCCAGCCCGGCTTCGTCCGTCCCGAAGAACTGCGTCGCAACCGGGTCCACCAGCATGCCCCAGGTGCAGTCGTCCAGTTGGAGACGGCGGCAACCGGCGTCATAGAGTTGTCCGATGAATGCCTTGTAGGCGGCGACCAGATCGTCGCAGAGCGACTCCCGGTCGGCATAGAACTGTTTCGAATGGCCCCAGGCGAACGGCATGGCCATCTGCGCCAGGAACTGCGCGGGCGCCGGGACCGTCAGTTTCGCTTCCGCATCCGTTCCCGCCAGTTCCTTTACGAACCGGAAATGCTCCACAAACGGATGCTCTCCCTTCAGGGCGAGTTTGCCCGTGAGGAAGGTATCGTCGATCATCGCTTGCTCCCCGTGGAAGGGGAGGCCGGTCTTGGTGGGAGCGTGGCCGACGCCCTCGAAGCCCCACATGAAATCCAGATGCCAGGCCTGACGACGGAATTCACCATCCGTAACCACATGGAACCCAAGCTCTTTCTGCTTGGCGACCAAGGCACGGATGGCCTCGTCCTCGACGGATTTCAGCGCCGCGGCGGAGATTTCGCCGGCGGCAAATGCGGCGCGGGCCCGCTTCAGGGCTTCCGGCCGGAGGAAACTGCCGACAAAGTCGGCTCTGCAAGCTGCTGTGGACATAGAACGGTTCGTTTTATCGGAGTGCTTTCCAGATTTTACATTCATGACAAGCACAAAAATAGTGAAAAAAACGTATATTTGTTGAGTCGGACCAATCACTGCGATATGATTAAAGCACAAAACTTGACCTTTCTTGTCCTGGCGGCGCTCACGATGCTGTCCTGCGGCCCGAAACCCGCTCCGGTGAACAAGGCGGAACAAGTGGTGGCCGCCCTGCACGATCCCGATTCGAAATACGTCGTCGTCGTCGCCCACCGCGGCGACTGGCGCAACTATCCGGAAAACTCCCTCCCCGCCATCGAATCCGTCATCCGGATGGGCGTGGATGTCATGGAACTCGATCTCAAGCTGACCAAGGACAGCGTCCTGGTGCTCAGCCACGACCCGACCCTCGACCGCATGACCACCGGTCACGGAAACATCCGCGACTACACCTACGAGGAACTGCTGCAGTTCGACCTTAAGACCGCCCATGGCGCCGTCAAGCCGGGCCTCAAGATCCCGACGCTCCGGCAGGCCCTCGAAGTCTGCAAGGACCGCATCGTCGTCAACGTCGACCAGGGATATGACTATTATGACCTTGTCCTGGACATCACCGAAGACCTCGGCGTGACCGACCAGATCCTCATCAAGAGCGGTTATCCGCTGGATGTCGTCCAGGGAAAGATGGCGGCCCATGACCACAATATGATGTACATGCCGGTCCTGACCGTGGCCGCCCCCGACAAGATGACCGTTTTCCATGACTACCTCGCGCCCGAAGAGCCGCAACTGGCTTACGAACTGTGCTTCGACACGCTGGACGACGATGTCCGGACCGCTGCCGCCGAAGCGGTCGCCGACGGCTCCAAGGTCTGGGTCAACACCCTCTGGCCCTCTCTCTGCGGCGGCTTTGACGATGATCTCGCCTATGACAGCACCGACCCTGACAAGGTCTACGGAACCATCCTCGGCCTGGGAACCTCGATCATCCAGACCGACCGGCCCGAATTCCTGATCCATTACCTCGAACAAAAAGGAAGAAGATAAATTATGAAGAAACTCTTGACTCTCACCGCGGCCGCGCTGATGCTGGCCGCCTGCGGCACCAAAGCCTTGCAGATGCCCTCCGACGCCCTTTCCCTCCGCAGCCCTGACGGCAAGCTGGAACTCAAGTTCGGAGTGGCCGACGGCGCACCGGTCTATACCCTCGACCGGGACGGCAAGCATGTCGTCCTGCCTTCCCACATGGGTTTCGAACTGCGCGAAGGAGGCGACAACCTGGACAGCGGCTTCACGCTGACCGGCTCCGAGTACAATTCCTTCGACGAGACCTGGGAACCGGTCTGGGGTGAGGAAGCGCAGATCCGCAACCACTATAACGAACTGCTCGTCACCCTCGAGCAGAAACCCGAGCCGGCCCGTGCGCCCCAGATGGGCGTCAGCGCCACCGATCCGGAATACACTGCGGATCTCGGGAATCCCTACGGCAAGGGCGCGGTCATGAAGATCCGTTTCCGCCTGTACGACGACGGCCTGGGCTTCCGCTATGAGTTCCCGCTCGAGAACAAGCTGACCTATTTCATGATCAAGGACGAGATTACGGAATTCGCCATGACCGGCGACCATACCGCCTGGTGGATTCCCGGCGACTATTCCACCCAGGAATTCTGCCCGACCGAATCCAAGCTCTCCCAGGTCCGCAACCTCTCCGCCATTCCCCGTCGCAACGGCGGCTGGCCCAACACCGCCATCTCCCCGACGGCCGTCCAGACCGCCCTGCAGATGAAGACCGCCGAAGGGCTCTACATCAACATCCACGAAGCCGAAGTGCTGGATTATCCGACCACCAGCCTCGATCTGGATGACACCCGTTTCGTCTTCCGCACCGCCCTTACCCCGGACGCCGAAGGCGTGAAGGGTCGTATGCAGGCCCCCTGCAAGACCCCCTGGCGCACCGTCATGGTCTGCGAAAAGGCCACCGACGTGCTGGCCTCCCGCCTCATCCTGAACCTCAATGAACCCTGCGCCCTGGACGACGTATCCTGGATCCATCCGGTCAAGTACATGGGCGTCTGGTGGGAGATGATCACCGGCAAGAGCCAGTGGTCCTATACCAATGACTATCCGTCCGTGCAGCTCGGCGTGACCGACTATGCCCACTCCACCCCGCACGGCAAGCACGGTGCGAACAACGAGAATGTCCGCCGTTACATCGACTTCGCCTCCGAGAACGGCTTCGACGGCCTGCTGATCGAAGGTTGGAACGAGGGCTGGGAAGACTGGTACGGCAAGCAGAAGGACCTGGTCTTCGACTTCCTCACCCCGTATCCGGACTTCGACCTCCCGGCCCTCAACGCCTATGCGCACAGCAAGGGCATGCGCCTGATCATGCACCATGAAAGTTCCTCTTCCACCGTCAATTACGAGCGCTGGATGGAGCAGGCCTACGACCTCATGGACCAGTATGGCTACAACGCCGTGAAGAGCGGCTACGTCGGCAAGATCATCCCGTACGGCGAGTACCACTACAGCCAGCCGCTGATCAACCATTACCATTATGCGATCGTCGAGGCGGCCAAGCACCACATCATGGTCAACGCCCATGAAGCCGTCCGTCCGACCGGCCTCTACCGCACCTGGCCGAACATGATCGGCAACGAAAGCGCCATGGGCACCGAATTCCGCGACGCCATCCAGCCGGGCCATACCACCATCTTCCCGTTCACCCGCCTGCAGGGCGGCCCGATGGACTACACCCCGGGTATCTTCGAGATGGACATGGCCGTCACCACGAATGGTGCCAGCACCGCCAAGATGCATCACACCATCTGCAACCAGCTCGGCCTGTACGTGACCTTCTACAGCCCGCTGCAGATGGCCGCCGACCTTCCGGAGAACTATGCCCGCTTCATGGACGCCTTCCAGTTCATCAAGGACGTCGCCGTCGACTGGGACAAGAGCATCTATCTCGAGGCCGAACCGGGCGCCTATATCGTCACCGCCCGCCATCCGAAACTCGCGACCCTGAACAAGGCCGCCGAGAGCACCGCCACCCTGGCGGATGCCAAGAAGGACATGATCACCAGCGCCGCACGCTTTGTCTACGGTCTGCCGGAAGGGGCCACCTCCCGCGACCTCGCCAAGGCGCAGCCGCATGACGTCTGGTATGTGGGCGGCATCACCGACGAGAACGCCCGCGAAGTGGCCGTCAAACTTGACTTCCTGCAGCCCGGCGTCTCCTATGAAGCCACCATCTATGCCGATGCGGCAGATGCCGACTACGAGACGAAACCGCAGGCCTATACCATCAGCAAACAGACCGTTACAAGTGAAAGCGTGCTGAACCTCCGCATGGCGCGCGCCGGCGGGTTCGCCGTTTCGCTGCGGTCCCTGTAGTTTATGAAAACCCGATTCCTCTTCGTTGCGGCGGCCCTGTTGGCCGCCGCTTGCAGTCCGGGCTTCGAGACGTATGACCTTCGTTGTGAAGGCCTGGCCGAGCCCCTGGCGATCGACAGCACCGAACCCCGTTTCAGTTGGAAAATCAGTTCCGGCCACGCGATGGAGCAGTCTGCCTGGCAGATCCAGGCGGCCAGCACGCGGGAAGGGTTCGACGCGCCGGACTTGTGGGACAGCGGACGCCGGACCTCGGCGGACCAGGTCATGGTTCCCTGGGAGGGCCGGGCGCTCTCATCCAGAATGCAGGCCTGGTGGCGGGTGCGTGTATGGGATGCCGCGGGCAAGGCGTCGGAATGGAGCCGTCCGCAGCGCTTCGGAATCGGCATCCTCGCACCGGATTCCGTGCGGGGCGACTTCATCGGTGCTGCGGCGGGCGACGGCCGCACGGCATTGCTGCGCAAGGTTTTCTCCCTGGACAGTACGGGCGAGGCCCTGCTGCATGTCAATTCCCTGGGCTACCATGAGGCCTGGCTCAATGGCCGGAAAGTCTCCGATGCCGTACTTTCGCCGGCCGTTTCCCAACTTGACAAACGCTCGTTGATCGTTACGTACGATGTTACGGATCTGTTGCAGAAGGGCCGGAACGAACTGATCATCCATGCCGGTTCGGGCTGGTACAGGCCCGATACCTTCGGCGCACGGTATGCCGGTCCGCTGGTACGGGCGGAACTGGATCTGGACGGTACGATGCTGGTCTGCACGGATGCGTCCTGGGACGGATCCTGGGGCGGCTACCGGGAGACCGGTACATGGACACCCGACGGGTTCGGCGGGGAAACCATCGATCCCGGGGTCGACCCGGACTGGGGCCCGGTGGAAGTGGTAGAGATCTCCGGCCTGGCCGCATCGCCGCAGGCCTGCGAGCCGACCGTCATCGTCGAAACGGTCCCGGCCGTGTCGGTCGAGCCGGCGGGTGAAGGAACCTGGATCATTGACTTTGGAAAGATTGTCAACGGCCTGTTGGACATCACCTTGCCGGGTCAGGTCCCCGGCCATGCGACGACGGCCTCTTTCAGTGATTTCCAAGACGGGTCCGGCCGGCTGAACGTCGGCAGCATGGACACCTACGTCTCTTCCGGCCGTCCGCAGGGGGACCGGTTCACCAACAAATTCAACCACCACGTGTTCCGCTATGTCCGGCTGGACAGCCTGGACCAAGCCCCGCGTCTGGAAGACATCCGTGCCCTGCGTATCCGTACCGGCTATGACCGGACGGCAACCTTCCGCTCCGACGACGAAGACCTGAACCGTATCCACGACATGATCGCCTATACCCTCGACAACCTGACATGGGGCGGGTACATGGTGGACTGTGCCAACATCGAACGGCTCGGCTATGGCGGAGACGGCAATGCCTCGACACAGACCTTGCAGATTCTCGGCAATGTGGCGCCCCTCTATGTCAATTGGTTGCAGGCATGGATCGACGCCCAGCGCGCGGATGGCGGCCTGCCCCATACCGCTCCGAATCCGTACAAGGCCGGCGGGGGTCCGTACTGGTGCAGTTTCCTGGTCCAGGCCCCTTGGCGGACCTATGCGAACTACGGCGACCCGCGCCTGCTGGAACGCTGCTATCCGTCCATGCTGCGGTGGCTGGACTATGTCGATGCCTACACGGTGGACGGGCTGCTGAAGGAATGGCCCACGCCGCCTTACCGGTGGTGGTACCTGGGCGACTGGGCTGCGCCGGAAGGCGTTGACGTGCAAGATCCCGCCTCCGTGGACCTGGTCAACAACTGCGCGCTCTGCCAGTCCCTTCTGGATCTGGAACAGATCGCCCTGACGCTGGGGAAACCGGCCGACGCCGCGGAATTCCGCCGTCGGTACGAGGCCTTGGGACGGCGGATCCAGGAGACCTTCTACCATCCGGAAACGGCCACCTACGCCTCCGGAAGCCAGATCGACCTCGCCTATCCGTTGCTGGTCGGCGTGGTCCCCGATACGCTGCGCGATGCCGTAGCCGCTTCTTTGAAGTCAAGGACGGAAACCGTCTATGGCGGCCATCTGGCAACGGGGCTTGTCGGCGTTCCGGTGCTGACGGAATGGGCCATCCAGGCCGGGGAGTGCGACTGGTTCTACGGCCTTCTGAAGCAGCGCGGTTATCCGGGTTACCTGTACATGCTGGACAACGGCGCGACCGGGACCTGGGAGCATTGGGACGGGGAGCGCAGCCGGCTGCACAACTGTTTCAACGGAATCGGCAGCTGGTTCTACCAGGCGCTCGGCGGAGTCATTCCGCTTGCTCCGGGCTACCGGAAGGTGCGGATCGAACCGCAGGTCCCGCAGGGGGTGGACCGGGTGGAAACAAGCCAGCCGACCCCGTACGGCCGGCTGGCGGTCCGGCGCGAAGGCCGGCGACTCAGCGTGGACATCCCGGTCGGCATCACCGCTTCCATCTACGGGCGGGAGTACGGAGCCGGGCACCACGAAATCAAGATGCCCTAAGGGCTATTTGCACCACCGGTCGAGCCAGTCGAAGTAACTGCGGTGCCAGAACAGGGCGTTCTGGGGCTGCAGGATCCAGTGGTTTTCCTCCGGGAAGACAATCAGTTTGGACGGTACGCCCATCATCTGGGCGGCGTTGAAGGCTGCCATGCCCTGGTCATACGGAATGCGGTAGTCCATCATGCCGTGGATGCAGAGGATCGGGGTGTGCCACTTGGTCACGTTGGCGGCGGGGGAATTGGCATAATGCCGCTGCGCCTTGGCCGCGCTGCTCCAAGGGGAACCCGCCTGCTGCAGGCCGCCGAAGGTCACACCGTCGCCGGCAGGACCGGTCTGGCCCGGGGTGTAGGCATATTCGGAGAGCCCGCCGTTGTCGAAGTTCGGGAACCACATCTCCTCGGTCTCGTAGTACATGTACTTCTCATCGAAGATACCCGCGTGCGCGATGAAGCAGTCGAACACATCGCCGTGGATACCGGCCATGTAATAGGTTGAGTATCCGCCGTATGACGCACCGCAGCCGGCCAGTTTTCCGATGTACGGCTCCGCCTTGATCATCTTGGCTGCGCTCAGGTAGTCCTGCATGTTGAGGCCGATGTAGTCACCGGAGATCTGCTCGCACCATTCCTGGCCGAAGGCGGTGGTGCCGCGGCGGTTCGGGAGCACGACGACATAGCCCTGGTTGCACATCAGGTCATAGTTCCACCGGTAGGACCAGCCCTGGGAGAGGGTGCCCTGCGGGCCGCCGAGGAAGATCTCGATGGCCGGATAGGTCTTGGCCGGGTCGAATTCCGGCGGGAAGAGGACCCAGGTCAGCATCTTCTTGCCGTCGACCGTGTCGATCCAGCGGGCCTCGGTCTTGTGGGGCTTGAGCTGGCTCAGGAGGTGCTCGTTCTCATGGGTGACGGCCTGGAAGGCGCCGTCCTTGACGCAGACCAGTTCGTTCGGGAAGTCCATCGAGCAGTAGGAAGCCAGCAGCGTGCCGTCTTCCAGCACGGCGAACGGACTGTTGAAATCATACCAGGCATCCTCCGGCGTGAGGCGGACGATACCGGCCGCGGAGACGTTGAAAATACCCTGCAGGCCTTCTACCAATGCGTTGAAATAGATGGATTTGCCATCGGCGGCCCAGACCGGTTCGGCTGCATTGTAGCGGAAGTCGGCGGTCAGGTCCCGCAGGCCCAGCACCTCGGGATTGGAAACCTGGCCTTCGGACGGCTCGGCATAGGCCAGGTCGGCGGTCATCAGGCGGACCTTGTCGGCTTCGTAGCCGTCGCGCTCCATGCTGAGGAAGGCGATCTTGCTTCCGTCCGGGCTCCAGACCGGGTCGGTGTCATAGCCGCCGCCGTCGGTGACCTTGGTGGTCTCGCCGGTCAGGGGGCAGTAGATGAAGATGTCGGTGTTGGTCGAGAAAGCATACTGCTTGCCGCTCAGTTTCTTGCAGGCATAGGCGATATACCGGCCGTCGGGGCTCCAGGTCAGCTGCTCCGCACCGCCGTAGGGCTCGAGCGGGAGTTCGAACTTGACGTCCGGACCGCCGAGGATGTCCATCATCCGGTCGGGGACGATGACGCCGTTGGCGAAGTTGGCCACGAAGGAGTGGGGGAGTTCGGTCACCCAGTGGTCCCAGTGGCGGTACATCAGGTCTTCGGTGACATAGGCCTTGGCTTTGTCAAGGGCCGGATCCGTGTCGGCCGGGGACTTGACCGCGGACGGGACGGAACTGACGAGGATGACCTGCTCCTGGTCCGGGGACAGCTTGTAGTCGCCGATGCCGGCCGGGATGTCGGTCAGCTGGGTGCGCTTGCCGAGCTTGTCGCCCAGGACCGGGGCCTTCCAGAGCTGGCCGCCCTGGAGGAAGAAGATGCTCTTGCCGTCATTGGACCAGCGGGCGGCGTTGATGGATTTCCCGTCCTTGGTCAACTGGACCTTTCCGCTGCCGTCAGGATTGCAGAGGAAGAGGTTGCGGCAACTGCGGTTGTCGGCGATGCTGGTATAACTGACGCCATAGAGGATTCTCGATCCGTCCGGGGACAGTTGCGGGTCGCTCAGGCGCCCGAGGGACAGCAGGACTTCCGGAGTCATGCGTCCGTCTTCGATGCGGAGGTCGGAAGGGCCGATATAGGCGCCGTCCACCTCCTGTTTAGGGGTACAACTCATGATGCTCAATGCTCCGATGGCCAGTGCCATCGTCAGTTTGAAGGATTTCATATACTTATTTTTTATCAGATATTTCATCTTCATGTCGCCGGAAAGCGTTCCCGGGTCCATATTGCCGGAAAGCGCTTCCGAGCGCATCCCGGACCCTTTGCCGGACAGATTCAGGTCCAAGGATTTCGACCCGGTCTCCAAGCCGGCAGAATTCCATGATCACGTCATCGTCAGGTACGACGCGGATGCGGAAAGTATTGTCACCGACTTCTTCCTGGCTGCGGTGCAGGGGCAGGTCACGCAGATAGCGGGCTTCCTTCCCGGTGGCCCGGAACACGATGCTCTCGGCTTTGCGCCCCTCCGGGAGATAGATGCCGAAACTGGTCGAGAATGCCTCCTCGACATCAAATCCGGCCGGAATCTTGAAGGTCCGGTCTTCGACCTCGATGGACAGGATCCGGTCCAGGCCGTAGACCCGTTCTCCGGCGCGCTCTTCGCACCAGCCGGCCAGGTACCAGCGCCGGGCGAATTCCTTGAGAGCATAGGGATGGACGTGGAGGGTCTCCGCGTCCTCCTTCGTATATTTCCGGTATTGCAGGCGGATGACACGGTCTTCGGTCATGGCCTCCATCAGCAAGGTCAGCCAGCGCTGGCCGGAAGGGAAGTCCTCGGTGCTGATCCGGCCGGTCAGCCGCTCTTTCCCGAGCGTAAGCAAATTGTTGATGGTAAAACTGTTGATGAGCCATGCGGCCGTGGCGTTGCTGTCAGCGATCTCCTCGGCGAAGGGAACACGGTAGCGGTTGGTGCGCCGGTCGCAGGTGATCTCGATGCCAAAGATGTCGGCGATGGCCTGGCGGTGGTTGTTGAAGGTGCGGCGGGAATACTCGCTGCGCCAGCGGATCTCCCAGGCCCGGGCGATCTCGTCGAGCGTAAGCCCCCGGTCGCCGGCCTTGATGAAGGCCTGCACCAGCCATATGTATTTCTGTATCAGTTCTGTGACCATAACCTTTATCTCTGCTTCGTTTCGTCCGGCATGCTTGTCTCCAGTGGCTTGCCAAAGGACCGGACCGCCCGGATGATCTCCGTGCGCGTCCCGTGGAGTTCCTGTGCGCCGGTATAGGCCGCCAGCGCCGCGGCGTTCTCCTGCGTGATTCCGCCGCCCGGCAGGATGATCGTCCGTCCCGCCGCCTGCCCGACCATCTTGCGGATCGTCTCGCGGCCCTCCCAGGCCGTCGGCGCCCCGCCCGAGGTCAGCACCCGGTCCACGCCCAGCGAGATGACATCTTCCAGTGCCTGGAAAATGTCCGCCGCCTCGTCGATCGCCCGGTGGAATGTCACGCTGAGCCCGTATGTCCGGGCCACGGACACCAGTTCGCGGCACAGGTCCATGTCCACGTCCCCCGCGCGGGTCAGCGCTCCGACGACCACGCCGTTCAGCCCGCAGTTCGCGCAATAGGCGATCTTGTAGAACATCTTCTCGATTTCCTTCTCGTCATAGATGAAGTCGCCGCCTCTGGGCCGGATCAACACGTTGACAGGCAGCCCTCTGAGCGTACCGGCCTCGTCGATGTCGGCATGGTGCGGAGACACGCCTCCGCAACCCAGGTCGTTGCAAAGTTCGACCCGGTCCGCCCCTGCGATCACGGCCGCGTACATGGCCGTTATGCTGTCACAACACGTCTCTACGATCATTCTCCTTTCGTTCTCCACTCCTAGCAAACCAGATCCCTTAACTGATCCGGCTGTAATCATGAACCTGGTATTTGTCCTTCCGCATTTCCTGCAGCAACTGCACGTTCTCCAGCCGCTCCAGCAACGGATCCCGCTCCAGCACCTGCTCCGCATAGGCCCGCGCTTCCGCCAGCAGGGCACCGTCTTTCGCCAGCGACGCAATCGCCAGGTTGATCGGCAGCCCGCTCTGCTGCGTGCCTTCCAGGTCGCCCGGCCCGCGCATCTTCATGTCCTCTTCCGCCAGTTCGAAGCCGTTCTCCGTCGCGCACAGCAGTTCCAGCCGCTTCTCGCTTTCCTTGCTGACTTTCTGTCCCTTGACCAGGATGCAGTACGACTTGTCCGAGCCCCGGCCCACCCGGCCGCGCAACTGGTGCAACTGGCTGAGCCCGAAGCGTTCCGCACTTTCGATGACCATCACCGAAGCGTTCGGGACATCGACGCCGACCTCGATGACCGTCGTCGAAACCAGGATGTTCGCCCGTCCCGCCGCAAAGGCATTCATGTTGAACGCCTTGTCCTCCGAAGACTGCTGTCCGTGGACGATGGCGACCTTGTAGGGAGGGAAGGGGAACGCCCGCACGACCTGTTCGTATCCTTGTTCGAGATTCTGGTAATCAACCTTTTCGCTCTCGAAGATCAGCGGATAGACGATGAAGGCCTGGCGTCCCAGGGCAATCTGGTCGCGGATGAAACGCCAGAGCGCGGCCCGCTTGCCTTCCGTGATGAGCATCGTCTGGACCGGCTTGCGTCCGGGCGGCATCTCGTCGATGACGGAGATGTCCAGGTCGCCGTAGAGGGTCATGGCGAGCGTGCGCGGAATCGGGGTGGCGGTCATGACGAGCACATGCGGCGGGATGCCGTCGGCTCCTTTGCTCCAGAGTTTGGCGCGCTGGTCCACGCCGAAGCGGTGCTGTTCGTCGACGATGGCGAGGCCGAGACGGTGGAAGACGACATTGTCCTCGATGAGGGCATGGGTGCCGACGATGATGCCGAGACTGCCGTCTTCGAGGCCCTGGTGGATGCGCCGCCGCTCGGCGGTCTTGGTGCTGCCGGTCAGCAGGGCGACTTCGACGCCGGTGGGGGCGAGGTATTTGGATATATTGGCAAAATGTTGCTGGGCAAGCACTTCCGTCGGTGCCATGATGCAGGCCTGGCAGCCGTTCCCGACCGCTATGAGCGACGACAGGACGGCGACCATGGTCTTGCCGGAGCCCACATCTCCCTGCAGGAGGCGGTTCATCTGCCGGCCGCTCTTCATGTCTTCGCGGATCTCCTTGATGACGCGTTTCTGCGCCCCGGTCAGTTCATAGGGGAGGGCGTTGAAACACTTGTTGAAGGCATCCCCGACCTTGGGCATCGGGATGCCTTTGTCCGCACGGCTGCGGATATATTTCTGCTTGAGAAGGGACAGTTGGAGGAGGAACAGTTCCTCGAATTTCAGCCGGTACGTGGCCTTGCGCAAGGCATAGGCGTCCGACGGGAAATGAATGTTCTTCAGGGCATAAGTCAGGCTCACAAGGCCCTTCTCCTTCAGGATGTATTCCGGCAGACTCTCCTGGATTTCCGGCAGGCACAGCCGCAAGGCATTCGCCATCAGCTTGTTCATCACCTTCCCCGTAATCCCGGCATTCTTCAGCCGGTCCGTCGACGTATAGACGCCCGTCATCACCCCCGCCGCCGCTGCCCCGGTCGCCACTCCCGCCGCAGGTCCGGTTGCTACTGCGCCTGCTGCCACGGGTCCTGTCGCCATGGCACCTGCCGCAGCGTTTGTTGCGGCGCCGCCCGGAGCCCCCGGCTGATCGATCTCCGGATGCACGATGTTGACCCGGCCGTTGAACGAGGTCGGTTTCCCGAAGAACAGAAACGTCTTCCCCGGCTGCAGCCGGTCTGCGGTATATTTGATACCTTTAAAGAATACCAGTTCCATGGTCCCCGTACCGTCCTGCACCCACACGCTCAGCTTCTTCCCCTGCATCTCGCACGACGCCACCGTCGCCTGGATCTGGACGAACGCCGCATCCGGCACCACATCCGCAATCGGCACGACGGTACTCCGATCGATATACCGGAACGGATACAGCCGGATCAGATCCCCGATCCGGTGCACATCCAACTCACTCCGCAGCAGTGCGGCCCGCTTCGGCCCCACCCCCGGCAGATATTGGATATCCGATTCCAGTTCGCTCTTGCGCATGATGGCTTTTACTTCAAATCACAATGGTTGGCTCTTCATTTTGCAGTGATTGGCTCTTCATTCAGCTTGCAATGATTGGCTCTTATTCCTAATCACAATGATTGTCACTTTCTTCATATTTCAATGATTCCCGGCGCGTTCCCTCTCCTCTTGATTCGCGGCAACAATGCCCGGTTTCCTTGGCAACTTTCCTTACGGTAAGGACCATACAAATGTAGCGATAATACCCCGCAAATCCTATGGACATGTAAAATAATATGGCAAAAGCTCTGTCCTTCACCACGCTCCTGCCGCGCGTCGCTCTGCGCCTGCGGCAGCAAGCCTCCGGAGCGGTACGCCCCTTCGGGGCTATCCTTCCCACTTCGCTGGCGCTCGTGGGCCCCTCCCGCTCACGGAGCCGCGGGCGGCTACGCCGTCCGGAGGCTTGCCGCCATCCGGCTGCCGCTCCGCGCCCACTTTGCCTCGACGGGAAATGAAAACCGCTTATGGCGCAGGAACGACAGACCCCCGCCCTCAGTCTGACCTGCTCCAACGTGACGAGACCTGCTCCATCGGAAGAAGACCTGCCCAATGCAATCATATTTGTATTTGTTTATCTTTTCCCCATAAAGATGCAACAGTACAACGACCTTTGCGCCCGGACTGTCCTGCAGGGCCGATTTCCTGCAAAGGTTCGACGAGGAAGCCAGCGTTCCGCCCTGTTCTGCGCCGACCTTTGCATCTGGACTGCCCTCTGTGGCCGATTTCCTGCAAAGGTCCCAGTCGGGGCAACGCCCGACGGGCAAGCCGGGCCGCTGGGCCCGAGCCCGGCGCAGCCCGCGGGAGCGTAGCCGCCGCGCCTCGTTGTCGCGCGGCGGCGATGCCTCCCAAGGTGAAAAATGCAATAATCAATGTACCAGGGCCGCTAAGATTTGAGAGAAGTCTACCCATGCACTAAGTTGAAAACGGGTGGTGTGTAAGTATCTGAGAATCAATGAAAACTGAAATTTTGAAGTAAGATATTCTACTTCATAAAACAGCATATCGTTGTATATTAGTTAGTTACGTGCCACCTGTTTTCAATTCTGGCTGGTTTCAACGCAGGCCCTTTAGGGGGAGTCGTCCTGGAAGCAATGTCGTCTTGAAAATAATAACGTCTCTCAAAAAACATACGTCACCCTGAACAAAGGCCGTCCTGAAAAAGAAGTCGTCCTAAAAAATGAGCTGTCCTGTAAACAAATGCCATCTTGAAAAAAAGTTAACTTTGTGTGTAGTTTTTCGCCGGGACCTGCGTCTAATGAGCAGAGACAAACGAAACAGACAATGACTGAGAGAGAATTTGAAACCATGGTCCGGGAACATCGCAGCACGATCTACACCGTCTGCTACATGTTCTCCACCGACAAGGACGAGGTGGCCGACCTTTTCCAGGAAGTCCTGATCAACCTATGGAAGGGATCCGGATCCTTCCGGGGTGACAGCGCGCTGAACTCCTGGATATGGAAAGTCGCATTGAACACCTGCATTTCTTCGGACCGGAAGAAGAAACGCGGCATCAGGACCGAACCCTTGTCGATGGATATCGACCTCTTTGACGACAGTGCCGAAGACAACCGCCAGACCGGCCTCTTGCGGGAACGCATCGGCAAACTGGGACCCTTTGACAGGGCTATCGTCCTGCTGTGGCTGGAGAATCTCAGCTACGAAGAAATCGGCCAGATCGTGGGAATCACTCCCTCCAACGTCTCCGTCCGTCTTGTCAGAATCAAGGAACAACTCAAAAAGATGCAGTAAAATGGAAACGACAGATAACACCCTCCTCGAAATGCAGCAGCAGATGAAGCAGTTGCGCGAAAAACTCGATGCCCAGAAGATCGTCAATGACAGAATCCTGCGGCAGGCCATGAACCAGACCGCGAACCGGCTCAGATTCAAGTACTTTGTCCCATGTATCTTCGCCGTGGCCGGCATATTTCTGGCACCCGCCCTGCTGCAGTTCGGCCTCTCCCTTCCCGTGGTCATCGCCTACGTTGTCATGATGCTCGCGGCCATCGCGGCCACCGTCATCATCAACGTCCACCTGCCTCGTCTGGACAGGGACCTCGTGACCGCCGCGGCGCAGGTCAGCAAGTTCAGGAAACTGAATGCCGACTGGTATAAAGTCGGCGTACCGGTCGCACTGGCCTGGTTCGGCTTCATGATCTGGGATCTGATCAAGAACGTCGGAGTGGATGCAAGTCAGTTGTACGGACTGATCGGCGGCATCTCCGTGGGCCTCATCATCGGCGGACTCTTCGGATGGAAAAACCGTCGCGACGTCCTCGCCGGGGCCGATGAACTCCTGGACCAGATCGAGGAATTCCGGAACAACTGATCCGGAGACTTCCCGAAAAGATCCGAGACTTTCAGAGAAACTCCGAAAAGTACAGAACATCATCGATCTGAAGCCGAAGAGATCAAAGAATCATTGATATTCATCACAATCAATAAAGGCCCTCATTCAGGATGAAGGCCTTTTTTCGTTGTTTCCTGTTCTTTCGACTCGAAGATCAGATCCGGGGCTTCTTGATCACACGCAGGATCAGGGAGACAAAGTACACGATGAGACCATACAGGACCGGAATCAGCCCCACCTTGACACCACCGGCAATGACGTTGGGCGAGATGTCATCTGCAACTCCCTGAAGGAAATCTGCCGCTTGCTGGAAGCCGAGGATCGTCCAGAAGACGCCCGCGACCAGAGCGGCGATACCGATTTCCTTGATCCAGGCCGGAGCCTTCCAGGCAGCAAAGAAAAGGGCGATGAAAAGGAGGGTGATGATGATCATTCCGACCGGGCCGCCGGAGACGAACAAGGTGAATAAAGATGCTTTCAAGAGTAACATGGCAAACACTTTTTACGTTGAACTTTCGGGTTCGGAATTCCTTGAGGCAAAGGTACGCAACAACCCTTCATATATGCAAGGTAGAATCCTTCCATCCTTCTGTCGAATCCCCTTAACTTGCATATCGTCAAAATCTTTTGCGTTTTTTTCATGGAAGAATGCGTATTTTTGTCTCCGGAATGAAGAGAGCCATCATCATCGCATACTGGTTTGCGGCCATCATCCTGACGGCCTTCTTGCTCATGAGTCTGGAGTATGACCTTGGGCAGGCAGTCCTTATGGGCCTCTCGTTCCTCCCGGCCGCGATGGCCTTGTCATTCTTCCTCCCGAAGGTGGAACGGGAGAGTGCGGGGAAGAAGCGCGTCCTGGATACGGTCTATATTATCCTGGGCGTCATGCTCATGACATTCCTTCTTATCTATATATGGCAGTTGATGTTCATCTCGCTCTTTGACGAGATGGAGTACAAGGACTGGTCCCTTCCGTCCATGTTGGGCAATCCAGTTTTTGTGGCCGCCATCCTGGCTCTCCTTGCCTATGGCCATTATCTGCTGGTGAAATGGCTGGACAAGAAGTATCCGGATACAAGCCCGGTCACATTTACTTCTGACTATAAAAAAGTTACTCTCCCGAGAGAAGAGATACTATATGTGGAATCCCGCGATTCCGAAGTCTGGATCATCACCCGGGACGGCCGGCAGTTCCGAAACAAGACCGGTATCGGACAGTGGGAGATGCTCCTCGGCCCCGGCTTCCTGCGCATCCACCGTTCTTTCCTTGTAAACATTGCAGATGCAACGCTGAGTGCTCCCGACAGCGTATCCATCGGCGGCCAGTCGATTCCCGTCTCCAGAAAGTACAAGGATTCTGTCCGGGCCGTTCTGGGATTGCACGGTGACGCCAAAGACAGTACGTCAGAGTAGGATCGCCCTCGACCTTGGGAATCCACCCTCCGAAGCTTTACGATACGGTACAGGTTTTACGACATCGTACAGGAAAACGCATCTCGCTAATTTTCAACATCTTGCACATAGTCCAGTACTCCATTTGGCGCACTGGACTTTTTGTAAATGTCTATGTATCATTCGTTTATGTTTTCTTATCCCGCATGGTCTTCCCTGCGAAAAGGCTCCGGTGGCGAGTTTTCCGGGGGACAGGCGCAAAAACCGCCCAAAACGTGCGCGTCCTCGGCATTCGCATAGGGAATCGCTCTCTGCCTGTGGGGACAGGCACAAAAAGCGCCCGAAACGTGCCCGTCCCTGCCCTCCGCATGGGGACAGGCACAAAAACCGCCCGAAACGTGCCCGTCTCCGCCCTCCGCACGGGGGACAGGCGCAATGCGCGTTGGAAGGGCTAACCGATGTCGATGGGATCGCCGAGGAAGTGCGGCTGCTTGGCGAGGAGCAGGTCCAGGAAGACCTTGACGCGAGCGAACACTTCGCGGAAACGGACCTTGAAATGGGTGCTCGGGGTCTGCGCGTTGAAGCCGATGGCGTCGATGCCTTTCCGGCCGGCCAGGAAAACGGCCCGCTCGTTGTGGAAACGTTGGCTGACAATCAGCAGTGACCGCTGCCCGAAAATCTCCTTGGCCCGGACCACGGAATCCAGCGTCCGGAACCCCGCATAGTCCAGGAAAATCACCTCGGACGGGATTCCCCGGGCCACGAGGGAGTCACGCATGGCTTCCGGCTCATTGTATGTAACCACATGATTGTCACCGCTGATGATAATCCGGTCCATCTTCCCCGCGGCATAAAGCCGGGCACAGGCATCGATCCGGTAGCGGAAATAGAGATTGATGCGTCCGTCGGGCAGTGTCGGGGACGTTCCGAGCAGGAGGGCGGCGTGCCGGTGCGGCGTGGCGGCGACCTCGTCGTACAGCCGGTGGGCCGTGCTTCGCGTCACCTTCAGGTTGCACCAGAGGATGAGCAGAATCCCCAGGAGGAGCAGGCCTCCCAGCGCGTGCCATGATCGTTTCGTCAGTTTCATCTCGGAACGTTTCTAATACAAAGATAGGTAAACTTTCGTATCTTTGTGATTGGGTTTTCCGGTAATGCGAAAACTGGGAAATACATGCGTTTTTCAGGTTAATACAGATGATAGATTTTGCGGCCA
>JBGUXJ010000168.1:0-2068 GCA_045222055.1 Candidatus Cryptobacteroides sp.
TGGAGAAACATACTTCCATCGAGGACGACATCCTCGTCCCGATGGTCAACCGGCTGGAAGACCATGAAAAGTAAGACCCGGAAAGTATTGCTGATCGTCCCCTCCATCGTCGTGGCGAAGGGGATTGAAAGCATTTTCGACGACCTGGGAGAATTCGAGGTCGCCGGAATCCTGCCGGACGTAGGCCGCGGCAGCGAGACACGGCTGCGCAACATGGACGCCGATGTCATCATCATCGACCCGTCCGTTTTCAGTTATGCCGAAAGGAGCAACGGGAGAAGTTGGCTGTCAGACAATTCCGATGCCGCCGCCGTCGCCCTCCAGACCAGTCTGACCGACGAGGAGACCCTGCGCCAGTACGACGAGACCATCAGCCTGTATGATGAGCCGACCGCCATCATCCGCAAACTGCGCGGTGCCCTGGAAGGACGGCAGGAGAACGGGAAGGGAGAGGGAGAAGAACTCTCCGCCCGGGAAAAAGAAATCCTGGTCTGCGTCGCCAAAGGCATGCTCAACAAGGAGATCGCAGACCAGTTCAACATTTCCATCTACACGGTCATCACGCACCGCAAGAACATCACCCGCAAGACCGGCATCAAGACGGTCGCCGGCCTGACGGTCTATGCGCTGCTCAACAACCTGATCGACGTAGGAGACTTCGAATAGACTACAGGAAGAGCGAAGCCGCTCCCATCATCGCCGCCTTGTCCAGCAGGACGGAGGCCTTGACCGTCACGTCCATTCCGCTCTGGCCGTACCGGCGCTGCATCGGCTGCAGGAACAGCGGGAGACTGCGGGCGATGTTGCCGCCCAGGATCAGCGTCCGGGCGCCGAACTTCTCCAGCCACGGGATCGTGAACTCCGCCAGCCGGGCGCCGAATTCGGTGAACAACTGCCGGGCGTCATTGTCGATGTCAAAGCGCATCGCCACTTCTTTCGCGCCCTGTACGTCCCTGCCGGTCAATTCCTTATAACGGCCGACCACCCAGCGTGTGGAGAAGGCCTCGTCCACGATGCCGTCCTGGAACGGGAGGTTCCATACCTCGCCGCCTTCCGGCACCTGCGGTCCTTCCCGCACGATCTTGTGGTCTGCGATGAATCCGGAACCGACGCCGGTCCCCAGGGTCAGCACGATGACCCGGTCGGCATCCTTCGCCGCACCGAACTGGCTCTCGCCCAGGGCGAACGCGCCGGCGTCATTGACGAACTTGAATTCCAGTCCGCGGTGCTCCAGCATGCGGTCCTGCAGGATCTGTCCGACATTCAGGCCCTTGATGTCCACGAATTTATGCTCCATCCAGGAGATACCCTTGTCATAATCGAAGGGGCCCGGGAAGGCCATGCCGATCCGGGAGACGGGCACGCCCGCCTCACCGATGACCTGGCGGAGATTCTCCGTCCAGGCCGAGAAAATCTGCTCCGCGGAGCAGGTATGGTCCACGGGAGTGTTGACCGGCTCTCCGAGAATGTTTCCGTTTTCGAGGTCCACGACGGCCGAGCAGATGTGGCTGCCGCCGATATCCACGCCGATGGCGTATTTTTTCTGGTTATCCATGTTCCGTGTTCTTAAATATCGGTTAAAGATAGCCATTTTTTTCGGAATCCTCCTCACTTCGGGGGAGCGGAAAGGTTACAAATCCTAACTTTTGGTGATTGATTTCCCGTCCTGAACCCGCTAAATTTGCAGTCGCAAATTTACGATTTACATGAGACTGGTTGACTTGAAGACGGGAGAAAAAGCGGTGATCGCCAAGGTGGACGGTCACGGCAGTTTCCGCAAGCGTCTGATTGAAATGGGCTTCATCGCCGGCAAGACGGTGACGGTGGTGCTGAACGCGCCGCTGAAAGACCCGATCGAATATGAAATCCTGGGGTACAAGCTTTCCCTCCGCCGGGAAGAAGCGCGGATGATCGAGGTCATCAGCGAGGAGGAGGCGAAGGAGCACATCGCCCTGGAGCACGCCCAGGAACGGCTCGTCTCGGACGAACAGGTCCTCGTCACCCGCGAGATGGCGGAACTTGCCGAGGAAAAACGGCATGTCATCCGCGTCGCCCTGGTCGGCAACCC
>JBGUXJ010000169.1:0-9132 GCA_045222055.1 Candidatus Cryptobacteroides sp.
TGGCGAGCAGGGCCAGGTCGGTCAGCTGGTGGAGCAGGTCCTCGTTCGGTTCTCCGCCGCGCAGTTTCTGCACCAGCGGGTGCTCCAGGTTGACCTTCAGGGTGTAGTTCTTCGGCATGTTCCCGAAATAGTTCATTCCGCCGCCCAGGGCTGACATCTCGCGGTACCGGCGCATGAACTCGTTCTGGGTGATCAGGACCGGCTCTCCGGTCTCGCCCAGGTTCTCCGCCTCCACGTTCCAGTCGAATTCTGCCGGAAGGGCCGGCTTGAACAGGTCGTCCAGCGCTTTCTTCTCGTCCTCGGACAATTCGGGTTTCTTTTTCTCTTCCTTGACGATCAGGTTCTCGACGTTGTCGGAATCCACGCGGGCGAACCGTACGTTCTCCATCTTGGTTTCCAGCAGGTTGACCAGGTGCGAATCGAGTTCGCAGTCCAGCAGGAGGACGTCATAGCCCTTGTTCTTGGCCGCCTCGATGAAGGCATACTGCTCGTCTGCGTTGGTCGCGTACAGGCAGATGACATGCTTGTCCTTGTCGGTCTGCTCCCCTTCCACCGCTTTCTTGTAGTCGTCGAGCGAGAAATACTTGCCGTCGGTGTTCTTGACCAGCGCGAACTTCATGGCCCGGTCGCAGAACTTCTCGTCCGACAGCATGCCGTACTCGATGAAAAGTTTGATACTGTCCCACTTCTCCTCGAAAGTGCTCCGCTCCTCCTTGAAGATCTCTTCCAGCCGGTCTGCCACCTTCTTGGTAATGTAACCGGAAATCTTCCGGACATTGGCGTCGGACTGCAGGTAACTGCGGGAAACGTTCAGCGGAATGTCCGGAGAATCGATTACGCCGTGCAGCAGTGTCAGGAAATCCGGCACGATGTTGTCCACATGGTCCGTGACGAACATCTGGTTGCAGTAGAGTTGGATCTTGTTCTTCTCGATCGCCATCCGCTCCTTGATCTTCGGGAAATACAGTACGCCGGTCAGCGTGAACGGATAGTCCACGTTCAGGTGGATGTGGAACAGCGGATCCTCGTGCATCGGATAAAGCGCCTTGTAGAAATTCAGGTAATCCTCTTCCTTCAGATCCGACGGGGTGCGGGTCCAAATCGGTTCGATACTATTGATTACCAAGTCTTTGTCGGTATCATGATAGGCGCCGTCCTTCCATTCCTGCTCCTTTCCGAAGACGATCGGGACAGGCATGAACTTGCAGTATTTCTCGAGCAGGGCCTTGATGCGGGCCTTGCCGGCATACTCGGTCGAATCGTCGTCGAGGTACAAGGTGATCACGGTGCCGCGGTCCGCCTTGTCGGAGGGTTCCATGGTATATTCCGGACTGCCGTCGCAGGTCCAGCGCACGGCCTTCGCATCTTCTTTCCAGCTGAGGGTGTCGATGGTCACCTTCTTCGAAACCATGAAAGCGGAATAGAAGCCGAGTCCGAAATGGCCGATGATGCTCGCCATCTGGTCCTTGTATTTCTCCAGGAACTCGCCTGCGGAGGAGAAGGCGATCTGGTTGATATATTTGTCGACCTCTTCCTCCGTCATACCGATACCGTGGTCTATGACCCGGAGGATCTTTTCTTTCTCGTCGAGTTCGATCCCGACGTTCAGGTCGCCGAGTTCGCCTTTGAAATCGCCGCTGGAGGCAAGGGCCTTGAGTTTCTGCGTCGCATCGACCGCATTGGCTACCAGCTCACGCAGGAAGATTTCATGGTCACTGTACAGGAATTGCTTGATGACAGGGAAAATGTTCTCTGTCGTTACACCGATTTTTCCGTTCATATCTTCATACTTTATATTGTCAAGAAAAGCGGCCCCGCTGCCGGGACCGCCACAAAAAGGTCAAATAGTGTTCCAAGCAGGATTTCCTGCCAAATTGTCACTAGAACTTGAAGCCGATGCCGGCCAGGCCTGAGACGCCGAACTCGGAGCCCCAGTTCAGTTCGAGGTGTCCGTAGACCGGGCCGCCATACTTGACGCCCACCGGCACGATCTCGAAGGTCGGGCGGATACCGCCCTCGTCTTCCTTGTCGGAGAAGAGGCATGCGGCGCCGAAGGAAAGGCCCGAGGAAAGCTGCCACTTGGCCTTGTTGACATAGGTGAACCGGACACCCGGCACCAGGGAGAGGGATTTCCAATGGTCGGTCCGCTCGACAGGGCCGTTCTCTTCCTTGATCCGGTCGCAGCTGGCCCAGCCGCCGTTCACGTCAGCGCAAACGACGAGCCAGGGATTCACCTGGTAGTTGGTCCGGACGGAAAGGGCCGGAGAGGTATGGTACTCGTCATAACTCTTTTCCGGTTTGTACAACCCGAAGGTAAAGATGACGGCGAAGACCTGTGCGAAGGGGTTCAGGACCTGTTCGGCCACGGCATGTTCGCCGGCGAAGGCGATCGGGGCGACGCCCAGTTCGAGACTCCACTGTCCGGGCTCTCCGAAGCGCTCCTGCGCCTGCGCCGTTCCTGCGGACAGGACGGCCAGCGCGGCGACTGCGCATAGGATTCTGGTAAAGATTCTCATGGCTTATTTGTAAAGGAAACGTTTGATGCTCATCTTCGGCGTTTTCTCAAACGGTTCGGAAACCGGTTCGACCTTGGTGAGCTGACTGTAATTCGGAAGTTTGCGGTTGGCGCCCTTGCGGATGTTCTCGGGGATTTCCGAGACTGCCTCGCCGTCCAGCAGATCCTTGGCGATGGCCTGCTGGTCCAGGTAGACGAGCGCGACCAGTTTTCCGCCACGGTCGACGACGACGGATTCGAGGACATAGTCCTGGTTGTTCACCACCGCTTCGATCTCCTCGGGATAGATGTTCTGGCCGGAAGGGCCGAGGATCATGTTCTTGGAGCGGCCACGGATGAAGATGTTGCCTTCGGCATCCATGATACCCAGGTCGCCGGTCTTCAGCCAGCCATCCTCCGTAAAGGCATTGGCCGTGGCTTCGGGATTCTTGTAATACCCGATGGTGATGTTCTCGCCCTTGGCCTGGATCTCGCCGGCGATGTGCTGGGGATCCTCGGAATCGATGCGTACCTGTGCACAGTCGACCGGTTTTCCGCAGGAGCCGGGGACATATTTGGTCCAATGCTCGTAGGCGAGCAGCGGACAGGCCTCGGTCATGCCATAGCCGACCAGATACGGGAACCGGATCTTCTTGAGGACCTTCTCGACCTCCGGATTGAGGGCGGCGCTTCCCATGATGAATTCCTGCACCCGGCCGCCGAACGCCTGCTCCAGGCCTTCCCGCACCTTCTTGTAAATGACCGTATTGAGGCCGGGAATCTTGAGCGCGACCTTGACCAGCGGCTTGTCCAGGACCGGCTTGAGCTTGGATTTGTAGATCTTCTCCATGACCAGCGGAACCGTGATCAGCAGATAGGGCCGGACCTCGGCGAAGGCCTTCATCAGCGCCGCAGGAGTCGGGGCCTTGCCCAGCCAGTAGATGGCCGTTCCGTTGCAGAGCGGATAGATGAATTCGATGACAAGCCCGTACATGTGGGCCATCGGAAGCATGGAGACCATCTTGTCTCCGGCAGGGACGTTCCGCTGGCTGAAATCGACGTTGGCGGAGAAGTTCCTGTAGGTCAGCATGACCCCCTTGGGGCTGCCGGTCGAACCGGAAGTATAGTTGATGGTGCTCAGCGTGTCCCAGTTGTCGGTCGGGAAAACCACGTCTTCCGGTTTCAGGCCGTCGGGGTATTTCGCCTCGTACAGTTTGTCCAGGTCCGCATGGGCCGCCGCGAACTTGTCGTCCCGGCAGTACAGCAGATTCCAGGAATCGACATCGATGGCGGCTTTGACACGCGGCATCTGCGCGATGTCCAGTTTCGCCCACTTGTCGGCATTCGTGAAAAGAAGGACGCTTTCCGAATGGTCCGTAAGATACGCGGTGCTCTCCGGCGTGAAATCGGCCAGGATCGGGACGATGACGGCCTCGTAGGTGTTGACGGCCAGGTAGGTCATGCCCCAGCGCGCGCCGTTTCGGGCGCAGAGGGCGATCTTTTCACCTTTCCGGATACCGGCTTCCTGGAAAAGGAGATGGAAGCGGAAGATCGTGCGTGCCATGTCGGCATAGGTGAAAGACTCTCCGCCGATATTGTTGAGGGCCGGCTTGTCCCAGAATTTCCGTGTGGCAGCCTGAAGCCGCTCAAGATAATGTGGATAGGTTTCCATGATGGTCAGTATGCGTTCAGGCAAAAGTAAACATTTTTTCCTTTTTATGTACTATCTTTGCAGTCCAATCGTAACAAGACGCCATGAGACGCAAACCCATTGTCGCACTTATATATGACTTCGACGGGACCCTGTCCCCGGGCAACATGCAGGAATTCGGCTTCATCCAGTCCATCGGATCCACGCCGGAAGAGTTCTGGAAGATGTCGGACGGCATCGCCGTGGGGCAGGACGCCAGCAACATCCTCGCCTATATGAAACTGATGTTCGACAAGGCGCGGGAGAGCGGCATCCGCTTGACCCGCAATGATTTCCACCGGTATGGAACGGACATCAAACTCTATGAGGGCGTCCGGGAATGGTTCCGCAACGTCAATGAGTACGGCCAGTCACGTGGCGTCAAGATCGAGCACTACATCAATTCCTCCGGCCTGAAGGAAATCATTGAGGGTTCCCCCATCGCGAAGGAATTCAAGCACATCTTCGCCGGTTCGTTCATCTACGACGAGAAGGGAGAAGCGGAGTGGCCGGGCATCGCCGTGGACTTCACCGCCAAGACCCAGTTCCTCTTCAAGATCCAGAAAGGCATCTTCTCCTCCCGTGACGCCAAGCAGGTCAACGAAAGCATGGCTGACGAGAACAAGCGTATCCCCTTCACGAACATGATCTATTTCGGAGACGGAGACACGGATGTCCCTTCGATGAAGATCGTCGGCATGTTCGGCGGCCATTCCATCGCCGTCTTCGATCCCGCCCGGCCTAACAAGCGCGAAGTCGCCCGCAAGCTGCTGGGCCAGGGCCGCGTCGGATACATCACCCCGGCCAATTACGCCAAAGACAGCCGTACGTTCCGGCTGGTCTGCGCCATCATCGACAAGATCAAGGCAGACGCTGATCTGAAATTCCTCGCCTGCTATAAGTAATTTTCAGCCAATCCGGTCGTTTTTTTTTCAAAGGGGACCGAAACTGCTGATTTTTTCCTATTTTTGCACCCGGAAAGAATGCGGTCTCCGTGGAACCGGAGCCGCGCCAAGTCTGAACCAAATCTGTTTTTATGAGTAGCAGAAATGAAGAAATTCCTGGTAGTTTGCGCAGCATGCTTGCTGTCCTGCTTCCTTGTGCACGCACAAGAGGCTGACGACTCCGGCCGTGGTGTCGGGTTGTCCGTTATTCCTAGAGTTGACCTTAATCCTGTTTTTTCAACTGTAAAAGGCGAAAACGGCGAATTCACACTCGGTGATTCTTCTCTCTATTCACTCGTGGAAGGTAATCTTTCCGACTCCTTCTCCTTCAGCATCGCCAACCACTGGCTGGCCTATGACAAGGATGCCATCAAAGCGCTTTATGAGAATACCTGGCGCAGCGATGACGTCAACTGGCTGGACTGGGCGTACCTGACCTTCGAGACCAATGGCTGGGCCCTTACCGCCGGCAAGCAGCCCATGACCTTCGGCGCCCTCGAATTCGACGAGTACGATTTCGAAGTCCACTCGTTCCTGTGCTCCAGCCTCTGGAACAGCACGAACGTCTATCAGTGGGGTGCCAAGCTCGGCTGGACCAATCCCGCCGAGAACACCACCGTCTCCTTTCAGATGACGACCTCCCCGTTCGGCGAGCGTCCTTTCTCCAGCAAGCTGTTCAATTATTCCGCGGAATGGCGCGGTCAGTACGGAGACTTCGAGAACATCTGGAGCGTCACGGCCGTCCAGCGTACGCCCGGCGACTTCCTGCCGGTCCTGACCCTCGGCCAGCGCTACACCATCGCCGACATGACCACTTTCGCCCTTGACGCCTTCAGCGTCGTCGGCGACGAGTTCGAAATCATGCAGAAAGGCATCACCCTCAACGGTTCCGTGACCATCGCCCCTTCGGAGCGCGTCTCCGTGACCGGAAGGATCATCGCCGAATCCAACACGGAGACCACCAACAAGGACCTGGTTGTCGGAATGAGCGGCTTCTGGTTCCCGATCAAGAACAACGATTCGCTGCGTCTGCATGCCGCCGCCGGATGGCGTCATGACTGGAACCAGATTTCCCTGACGGTAGGAGCCCTTTATTACCTGAACTTTCCACGCAACAAATAAATGATCGACAAAATCATCGACATCAAGCACCTCTCCAAGTCTTTCGGTGACAAGAAGGTGCTCGAGGACATCAACCTGTATATCCGCAGGGGGGAATTCCTCACCCTGCTCGGACCTTCCGGCTGCGGCAAGACCACCTTGCTGCGCATGATCGCCGGCTTCCTGCAGCCCGACGAAGGTTCCATCCTGATGGACGGAAAAGAACTGGCCGGCATCCCGCCGCACGAGCGTCCGCTCAACACCGTTTTCCAGCGCTACGCCCTTTTCCCCCACCTCGACGTGTATGACAACATCGCCTTCGGCCTGAAACTCAAGAAGGTCCCGGCCGAGGAGATCGACAAACGCGTCCGCCGCGTGCTCAAGCTCGTGGCCATGTCCGACTACGAGGACCGCGACGTCGAGACCCTGTCCGGCGGCCAGCAGCAGCGCATCGCCATCGCACGCGCCATCGTCAACCAGCCGAAGGTCCTTCTGCTGGACGAACCGCTCGCCGCCCTGGACCTGAAGATGCGCAAGGACATGCAGATCGAACTCAAGGAGATGCACAAGAAACTGGGCATCACCTTCATCTATGTCACGCATGACCAGGAAGAGGCCCTGACCCTGTCCGATACCATCGTCGTCCTCAACGAGGGCCGCATCCAGCAGATCGGCACCCCCGTCGACATCTACAACGAACCGGTCAATTCCTTCGTGGCCGACTTCATCGGAGAGAGCAACATCCTGAACGGTACGATGGTCCGCGACCGCAAGGTCCGGTTCATCGGACATGAGTTCGACTGCGTCGACGAAGGTTTCGGCGAGGAAAAGCCGGTCGACGTCGTCGTACGTCCGGAAGATATCTACTTCACCAACGAAGAAAGCAAGACCCAGTTCACGGCAACCGTCGCCTCCTGCATTTTCAAGGGCGTACACTATGAGATGTTCGTCAATACGGACCAGGGTTATGAACTGATGATCCAGGACTATGACCCGTATCCGGTCGGAAGCACCGTACGGCTGTACATCGATCCGGACGACATCCAGGTCATGCGCAAGGAACGGACCTGCAATACGGTCGAAGGGACGGTCATCGACAGCGAGACCATCGAACTCTTCGGAGAAAAGTTCGAGTGCCCGAATGACTTCGAGCCGGGAACGGCCATCGTGGCCGAGGTTCCGTTCGAGAAAGTGGAACTCGAAGATGACCTGGAAAAGGGCGAACTGGACGGAGAGGTTTATTTCATCCTCTACAAGGGCAACCATTACCACCTGACCATCAAGGTTGACGGCGGCGGTTTCCTGTATGTCGACACCAACGATATCTGGGACAAGGGAGACCTGGTCGGCATCCACATCGCAGCGGAAGACCTGCATATCCGGAAAGCCGATGAAAGCAATTAAGCGTTCCTCCTGGTCGGTCCCGTACCTGATCTTCATGATCTTGTTCGTGGTCCTGCCCCTGCTGCTGATCGTCATCTATGCGTTCCAGGACAACAGCGGGCATTTCACCCTGTCCAACATCACGAAGTTCTTCACGGACAAGGATGCCCTGAGCACCTTCGCCGTCTCCATCGAAGTGGCGATCGAGACGACGGCGCTGTGCATCCTGTTCGGCTACCCGGCGGCCTGGATCCTGGCCAACAAGCAGTATAACAAGAGCGCCGTGACCATCGTGCTGTTCATCCTCCCGATGTGGATCAACGCCCTGATGCGTACCCTGGCGACCGCCCAGCTCTTCGTGATGTTCGGCGTGAACCTGGGGAAAGGGACCTTGCTGTTCGGTATGGTCTACGACTACCTTCCGTTCATGATCTATCCGATCTACAACATCCTGGCGAAGATGGACAAGTCCTACGTGGAAGCGGCCGTCGACCTGGGCGCCAAACCCTGGACCGCCTTCTGGAAGGTCACCGTTCCGCTCTCCATGCCGGGTGTCATGAGCGGCATCCTGATGGTCTTCATGCCGACGGTCAGCACCTTCGCCATCTCCGAATTCCTGACCAACAACAAGATCAAGCTCTTCGGTACCATCATCCAGGAAAACATCAACTCCTCGATGTGGAACTACGGTGCGGCACTCGCATTCGTCATGCTCATCATCATCGGTATCACGTCCCTCTTCCAGAAGGACAACGAACAGGTAGAAGGAGGCCTCATCTAAGCCATGAAGAAGTTATTCGCAAGGATTTATATCTGGCTGCTGCTGGTCGTGCTCTATGCCCCGCTGGTGTTCATCGCGATCTTCTCCTTCACGCAGAGCAAGGTCCTGGGCAGTTGGGAAGGCTTCTCCACCACCCTGTACGGCAATCTCCTGACCGGACAGATGCAAGGCAACGCCTCGCTGCTGGCAGCCGTCAAGAACACGCTGCTGATCGCCATCATCGCAGCCCTTTTCTCCACGATCCTGGGGACCGTCGCCGCCATCGGCATCCACAACCTCAAGGGACGGAAGAAGCAGGCCATGACTTTCCTGAACAACATCCCGATGATCAATCCGGACATCATCACCGGCGTCTCGCTGTTCCTGCTGTTCGTGTTCCTGCATATCAGCCAGGGCTATGTGTCAGTCATCCTGGCCCATATCACGTTCTGTACGCCTTACGTCGTCCTGAGCGTCATGCCGAAACTGCAGCAGATGAATCCGAACATCTACGAAGCCGCGCTCGACCTGGGCGCCACGCCCGGCATCGCCCTGCGCAAAGTGCTGGTCCCGGAACTGAAACCCGGCATGATATCCGGATTCATCCTGGCATTCACCATGTCCCTGGACGATTTCGCCGTGACGTTCTTCACGCGCGGCACGATCGGCCTGGAGACGCTTTCTACCTATATATATACGGATGCCCGCAAAGGCGGCCTAACGCCGGAACTGCGTCCGCTCATGACGCTGATCTTCCTGA
>JBGUXJ010000170.1:0-2132 GCA_045222055.1 Candidatus Cryptobacteroides sp.
ATGTTGAACGGGCCGCTGATGGACAGGGCGCTGGCAATCTTGCGCGCGATCTTCTTGATCCGGCGGACGGTCTCCACATACAGTTTCTGGGGCGGGAACTGGATGGTCGCATCGCCGGAATGGACGCCGGCATATTCGATGTGCTCGGAGATGGCATACGCAAGGATTTCGCCCTCATCGGCGACGGCATCGAACTCGATCTCCTTGCATCGCTGCATGAACTGACTGATGACCACCGGATGCTCCTGAGACACTTCTGCGGCAAGGGAAAGGAAATGACGTAGTTTTTTCTCATCGTAGCAGACGTTCATGGCGGCTCCGGAAAGGACATAGGACGGGCGCACGAGGACCGGGAATCCCACCTCCTTGATGAACTGGTCGACGTCTTCCAGCGTAGTCAGTTCCTTCCATCTCGGCTGGTCGACCTCCAACTGGTCGACGATGCTGGAGAACTTGTGCCGGTCTTCCGCCTTGTCGATGTCCTCGGCACGGGTGCCGAGAATCGGGACGCCGCTGTTCGACAGGCGCAGCGCCAGGTTGTTCGGTATCTGTCCGCCGACCGAGACGACGACGCCGTGCGGATTCTCCATCTCCACGATGTCCATGACCCGTTCATAGGTCAACTCGTCGAAATAGAGCCGGTCGCACATATCGTAATCGGTCGATACGGTTTCCGGGTTGTAATTGATCATGACACCCCGGTATCCCTGCTTCCGGATCGTCTGGAGGCATGTCACGGAGCACCAGTCGAATTCGACGGAACTGCCGATCCGGTAGGCGCCGGACCCGAGTACGATGACGGACTTTCCGTCATTTTCATAATGGATATCGTTGAAGGAGCCGTTGTACGTCAGGTACAGGTAGTTGGTGACGGCGGGGAACTCTGCCGCCAGCGTGTCGATCTGCTTGACGACTGGGACGATTCCCAGGGATTTCCGGTAACGCCGGACTTCCGCCTGGTGCTTCGTGGACATTCCGGAATCCTTGTAGACGGCCCGTTGGATCTGGAAGTCGGAGAAGCCTTGCTGCTTGGCCAGGCGCAGCAGGTCGGCCGGCATTTCCTGCACCTCATCATACTTGCGCATGTTCTCGAACGTCTCGACGATCCCGGCGAGTTTGTCCAGGAACCAGCGGTCGATCTTCGTCAGCCGATGGATCTGATCCACGGTATAACCCGCACGCATGGCTTTGGAAATGACGAAGATACGCCGGTCAGTCGGCTCGCGGAGCGCTACGTCGACATCCGCAACCTGGAGTTCTTTGTTGCCGACGAAACCATGGGCGCCCTGCCCGATCATGCGCAGGCCCTTCTGGATCGCCTCCTCGAAGGTACGGCCGATCGCCATGACCTCGCCGACGCTTTTCATACTAGAGCCGATCTTGCGGGAAACGCCATGGAACTTGCTCAGGTCCCAGCGCGGAATCTTGCAGACGATATAGTCCAGGGCCGGCTCGAAGAAGGCCGGTGTGGATTTCGTGACGGAGTTCTTCAGGTCGAACAGCCCGTATCCGAGGCCGAGTTTGGCGGCCACGAACGCCAGCGGATAACCGGTCGCCTTGGAAGCCAGGGCGGAAGAACGGCTGAGGCGGGCGTTCACTTCGATAACACGGTAATCCATGGAATCGGGGTCATACGCATACTGGACGTTGCATTCGCCGACGATGCCCAGGTGGCGGACGATCTTGATGGAGAGTTCGCGGAGGAAATAATAGTCCTTGTTGCTGAGGGTCTGCGACGGAGCGACCACGATGCTTTCACCGGTATGGATGCCCAGCGGGTCGAAATTCTCCATGTTACAGACCGTTATGCAGTTGTCATAGCGGTCCCTTACAACCTCATACTCAATCTCTTTCCAGCCTTTCAGCGATTTCTCCACCAGCACCTGCGGCGAGAAGGAGAAGGCCTTGTCGCAGAGTTCTTCCAGTTCCTGGTCGTTGTCGCAGAATCCGGAACCGAGGCCGCCCAGCGCATAGGCCGCGCGGACGATCAGCGGATAGCCCAGTTCATGTGCGGCACCCCTCGCCTCCTCCAGGTTGGCGGCAGGATGGGAACGGATCGTTTTCACCTGGATCTCATCCAGTTTCCGGACGAACAGATCCCGGTCTTCCGTATCCATGATGGCCTGTACGGG
>JBGUXJ010000171.1:0-5315 GCA_045222055.1 Candidatus Cryptobacteroides sp.
AACTCGAATTTACTCTAGATTTTCTGCTGATCTATTGATCTTCTTTCTTTTACCTCTATTGTTCTCTCTCAATATTTTCAATGAACTAATTCCGTTTAGATGTTTCGTGATGTTTTTGGCATCGTTGTTTCTCAAACGGACTGCAAAGATACGGACTTTTTCTTTACCTGCAAATCTTTTTCGTAAAATTTTTCAAAAAATTGGATTTAAACGTTTCTATAGCGCTTTTTCAGTCGTAATTATATATATTTGTATAGTGCAAAACCGCATGAACATGGAAGAAAAGAAAAACCTCCAGCTACCCGAGAACGCCCAGCGCGAGCTCCGGCCCGGCGAACGGTACGAGCCGCTCCTGAGCCCCAAGAAGAATTTCGCCGAAGTGACCCCCTATTCCGTGGCTATCGGCATCCTCATGGTCATCCTCTTCTCCGCCGCCGCGGCATACCTCGGCCTCAAGGTCGGCCAGGTCTTCGAGGCCGCCATCCCGATCGCCATCATCGCCGTCGGCCTGACCACCGCCCTCAAGAAGAAAGACGGCCTCAGCCAGAACGTCATCATCCAGTCCATCGGCGGCTGCTCCGGCGCCGTCGTCGCTGGTGCCATCTTCACCCTGCCCGCCATCTACATCCTCGGCGTGGAAGTCAACTTCTGGCAGATGTTCCTCTCCTCCCTGCTCGGCGGCGTGCTCGGCATCCTGTTCCTGATACCTTTCCGCAAGTATTTCGTCAGCGAGATGCACGGGAAATACCCGTTCCCGGAAGCCACCGCGACCACGCAGGTGCTCATCAGCGGCGAAAGCGGCGGTTCCGAGGCCAAGACCCTCGTGGCGGCCGGTCTCATCGGCGGCCTGTATGACTTCGTCGTCGCCACCTTCGGCGCCTGGAGCGAAGTCCTCACCACCACGGTCACCGGCATCGGCCAGACCATCGCCAACAAGGCCAAGGTCATGTTCGGCGTCAACACCGGTGCGGCCGTCCTCGGCCTGGGCTACATCATCGGCCTCAAATACGCCTTCATCATCTGCTGCGGCAGCCTGCTGGTCTGGCTCGTCATCATCCCGCTGATGAACCTCATCTGGGGCGGCAGCGTCATCGACCTGATGCACACCGGCGTCGTCCAGACCATCGGCGAGATGGGCCCGGAGCAGATCTTCAAGGATTATGCCCGCCACATCGGCATCGGCGGCATCGCGACGGCCGGCATCATCGGCATCATCAAGTCCTTCGGCGTCATCAAGTCCGCCGCCGGACTTGCGGTCAATGAATTCCGGAAAAAGCCCGGCACCAGCACCGAAAAGCCGCTCCGTACCGAAGAAGACCTTTCCATGAAGACCCTCGTTTTCGGCATCGTCATCGCCCTGCTCGCCATCTTCGCGTTCTTCGCCTTCGGCGGGGTCGTCAACAACATCTGGCAGGCACTCATCGCCCTGGTCATCGTGGCCCTCATCGCCTTCCTCTTCACCACCGTGGCGGCCAACGCCATCGCCATCGTGGGATCCAACCCGGTCAGCGGCATGACCCTGATGACCCTGATCATCGCTTCGCTCATCCTCGTAGCCGTCGGCCTGAAGGGAGACCGCGGCATGGCGGCCGCGCTGGTCATCGGCGGCGTCGTCTGCACCGCCCTGTCCGTGGCAGGATCCTTCATCACCGACCTGAAGATCGGTTACTGGATCGGCTCCACCCCGAAGAAGCAGGAAGGGTGGAAATTCCTCGGCGTGGCGGTCTCGGCCGTCACCGTCTGCGGCGTCATGCTCGTCCTCAACAAGACCTACGGCTTCACCGGCGACCAGGCCCTCGTAGCCCCGCAGGCCAATGCCATGGCGGCTGTCATCCAGCCGATGATGAACGGCGGCGGCGCCCCGTGGCTGCTGTACGGCATCGGTGCGGCCATCGCCCTGATCCTCAACTTCTGCAAGGTCCCCGCCCTCCCGTTCGCCCTCGGCATGTTCATCCCGATCCAGCTGAACCTCCCGCTCCTGATCGGCGGTGCCATTTCCTGGTATGTCGGCAGCCGCAGCAAGGACAAGGCCGTCAACGAAGCCCGCGTCAACAAGGGAACCCTCATCGCTTCCGGCTTCATCGCCGGCGGCGCCTTGATGGGTGTGGTCAGCGCCATCCTCAAGTTTGCCAACGTGGATGTCTTCATGACCGCCTGGAACGCCAAGTGGGGTGAAGCCATCTCGATCATCCCGTACATCTGCCTGATCGTCTACATGATCCTCGCATCCATGAAAATTGAAAAGAAATAAAGACTATGGAAAAGATTTTGGACCGGTTCCTCCGGTATGTCGCCGTTGACACGCAATCCAACGAAGAATCCCCGTCCCAGCCGTCCGAGGCCAAGGAACTCGACCTGCTCCGCATGCTGCGGGACGAACTCGCCGCGATGGGAATTGACGCGACGCTCGACGAATATGGCTATGTCATGGCCTCCATCCCCTCCAATATTGACAGGAAAGTGCCGGCCGTGGGCTTCATCGCCCATGTCGACACCGCCCCGGACGCGTCCGGAAAGGATGTCAAGCCGCAGATCATCTCCCCGTACAGCGGAGGAGCCATCGACCTCAAGGGCGTTCCGGGCCTGCAGCTCAATCCCGAAGAGTTCCCCGAGATGCTCCACTATGTCGGGCAGACCCTGATCACGACCGACGGGACGACCCTGCTCGGCGCCGACGACAAGGCGGGCGTGGCCGAAATCATGAACGCGGTACAGTACATCGTCGAACACCCGGAATTCAAGCATGGAGAAATCAAGGTCGGCTTCACCCCGGACGAGGAGATCGGCCGTGGCGTCGTCAAGTTCGACGTCAAGCGCTTCGGCGCGGACTACGCCTACACGATGGACGGCGGAGAGATCGGCGAACTCGAGTTTGAGAATTTCAACGCCGCTTCCGCCAAGATCCATGTCCAGGGGCTGAACGTCCATCCGGGCTACGCGAAGGGCAAGATGAAGAACGCCATCCTGATCGGCCAGGAATTCCAGGCCCTCCTCCCTGCGGAGCAGCGCCCGGAATGCACGGAGGGTTATGAAGGATTCTTCCACCTGATTGCCTTCAAGGGCAGCGTCGAAGAAGCGGACTTCGCCTACATCATCCGTGACCATGACCGGGAGAAATTCGAGCAGAAGAAAGTCATCATCCGGCAATGCGCGGACCTGATCAACGGGAAATACGGCGAAGGAACCCTTACCGCCGAGGTGAAAGACCAATATTATAATATGCGCGAACAGGTCGAGCCGCACTACCACATCATCCAGAAAGCCGTCAAGGCCATGGAGATGGCGGGCATCAAGCCGAAGATCCAGCCCATCCGCGGCGGCACCGACGGCGCAAACCTCAGTTTCAAGGGCCTCCCCTGCCCGAACATCTTCGCAGGCGGCCTGAACTTCCACGGCAAGATGGAGTTCGTCCCGCTGGAGAGTATCGAAAAGGCCTCCGAGGTCATCCTCAACCTCATCACCCTCTTCGCGGAAGCATAACGCAGATTCCCGGCTGACCGTCGGGAATCACATATACAAAACGCCCCGGCTCGCAGGAGTCGGGGCGTTAACTTATTTCGGAATGTCAGCGCTTAGAAAGCGATGGCGACACCGAGGTGAAGACCGTTGCGGTGGCATTTCGTATCTTCCTGAATCTTCAGCAAACCCCAGTCATAACCGACGCGGATGTCATAGCGGCCCATGTAACGGAGACCGAATTCGATGCCAAGCGGGACATCGAAACGCTTGAACATACCGTCATCACCAAAAGCATACTCAGAGCCACCCAGACCAAAGGAAAGGCCGGGACCGGCGGTACCAAAGATGGTCATGTCAGGAGCCATTTCGATACCATAAACCAGATGCAGCGGAACGCGGATGTAATAGGCGTTAAAATCATTGTCGCCGTAATCGGAGTACTCAAACAGAGCGCCAGGCTCGAAGCTGAACGTGTCGTTAAACGGCATCTGGTACAGAATACCAGCATAAAAACCATTGCCGTTCCACGTGACGCTTCCGCCGTCTCCACTCCACTTGATAGAGCTGTTCTGATAACCGGCAGTGACCCGAAGCTGAGCGGACATGCTCAAGGAAACCAGCAGCGCAGCTGCAACAATCAAAAATTTTTTCATCTTGCTTTATTAATTAAGGGTTGATAATCCTTGTTTTTCAGGTCCCTGTTTTCACGGAACCGATTACAAATATAATAAAAATCCAGAATATACAAGTCTATTTGATGACTCCCAGTTCCTTACCCACTTTAATGAAAGCGGCGATCGCCTTGTCGAGATGCTCTTTCTTGTGGGCGGAGGAAAGCTGGACACGGATGCGGGCCTGGCCCTTCGGGACGACCGGATAATAGAAACCGGTCACGAAGATGCCTTCCTCAGCCATCTTGGCAGCAAACTTCTGGCTCAGCGGGGCGTCGTACAACATCACGGCGCAGATGGCGCTCTGGGTCGGCTTGATGTCGAATCCGGCGGCCATCATCTTGTCGCGGAAATACGCCACGTTCTCCTGCTGGCGGTCGTGGAGTTCATTGCTCTCGGCCAGGATCTTGAACATCTCGATGGCCGCTGCGGCGATCATCGGCGGGATGGAGTTGGAGAACAGGTACGGACGGGAACGCTGGCGGAGCATGTCGATGATCTCCTTGCGGCCGGTGGTGAAACCACCCACGGCGCCGCCGAAGGCCTTACCGAGGGTGCCGGTGAAGATGTCGATACGGCCGTAGCAGTCGAACTGCTCGGCTACGCCGCGGCCGGTCTTGCCGACCACGCCGGCGCTGTGGCTCTCGTCGACCATGACCAGGGCGTCGTATTTCTCAGCCAGGTCGCAGATCTTGTCCATCGGGGCGACGTTGCCGTCCATGGAGAAGACGCCGTCGGTGCAGATGATGCGGAACCGCTGGGCCTGGGCCTCCTTGAGGCAACGCTCAAGGTCTTCCATGTCCGCATTGGCATAACGGTAGCGGACCGCCTTGCACAGGCGGACGCCGTCGATGATGGAAGCATGGTTCAAAGAGTCGGAGATGATCGCGTCTTCAGCGGTCAGCAGCGGCTCGAACACGCCGCCGTTCGCGTCGAAACAGGAGGCGTAGAGGATGGTGTCTTCGGTATGGAAGAAGTCGGAGATGGCTTTTTCCAGCTGCTTGTGCAGGTCCTGCGTGCCGCAGATAAAGCGGACGGAGGACATGCCGTATCCGCGCTCGTCCATCGCCTTCTTGGCGGCTTCGATCAGGCGCGGCGAGTCTGCCAGGCCAAGGTAGTTGTTCGCGCAGAAGTTCAACGCGACGCTGCCGTCTTCCAGGGTGATTTCCGCACTCTGGGCGGAAG
>JBGUXJ010000172.1:0-2045 GCA_045222055.1 Candidatus Cryptobacteroides sp.
ATGTTGCGCCAGATGCCTTTCTCATAAATGGAAGTCAGCGGATATTTATAGCTCCGCCAAGAAAAATCCACGTTGTCACTCACTTTAAGCCAGGGGAATATCTGGATGTAGCCTTTGCCGCGGAGATTGAACTGATTGAAATCATCGGAATTATACTTGAAAATGCCCCGTTGCCCATAATACCTTCCGGACAAATAATAGCCCACATTGCGGGCGCTGCCGGATAGGGTCAGCGTATGCTCCGTACCCGAGGACACTTTCTTATATAGTTCATCATACCAGTTGGTGCTGCCGTAGTAGAGATATTTCCCGTCTTCTGTCAATGCGACTTTCGGAAGTGAAGGATCATCGTGCCGGCGCTTCAGTTCGGAGAGATAAGTCTCCAGATTGGGCGTGAAGGGAAAGGCATTGTTGACACCGGTCGGATTGGTAACGTAGTCGTTATAGGCATAGTATGCTTCCACAAAACTCTTCGCCCATGTATATCCGTCCCAGATATAATCGTTGTGCTGGGTTTGGGTATAGAATGACACATTGCCCGAATAGGTGACGGATGTCTTTCCTGCAGAAGGGTTCTTGGTGGTGATCAGAACGACACCAAACGGCCCCCGGGCCCCATAGATGGCCGCAGAGGCCGCATCCTTCAGCACGGTCACCGACTCGATATCGCCGGGATTCAGCAGGTCCGGGTCGCCGGGAGCCCCGTCGATCATAATCAGGGTGCTGCCGCCGCCTGCGCCGATGGATGTCGTTCCGCGCACATTATATTCGGAACTCCGGATCGGTTTGCCGTCCGTCATATCGATATTGAGGCTCGGTATCATGCCCTGGAGTCCCCGGGACAGGGACGGCATCGGCAGGTTCTCCATCGCTTCTCCGCCAAGGCTCTCTACACTGCCGGTCAGGTTGACCTTTTTCTGTACGCCATATCCCACTACGACGACTTCTTCCAACTGGGTGATATCGTCCTCCAGGACAAAGTCCAGCCGGGCTGCAGCCTTTTGGGACACGGTGCGGTATCCAATCAGGAGGGCGTCAATCAGGTCACCTTCGGCGGCCTCCAAACTAAAATTTCCGTCCTGATCGGTTGATGTGCCCTCCGAAGTGCCATGGATCATGATCGTCGCCCCAATAAGCGGTTCTCCACGGGTATCCATTACATGCCCTGACACCTTTGTGCGAGGTTTAACAAGGACTTTGGCCGGTCGGGACTCGGAATGTTGATCCGTATCTTTGCGCGTCAGGATCAGATTGCGGCCTTCCGCACGCGCATCCAAGTCCAATTGTCTGAGGACATGCCTGATCGGCACAGCAGAAGCATGGACGGATACTTTCCGGGACGCACCAATATCCGTGCGCTTGTAAAGGAACATCACCCCTGTCTGTCGCATCATTGCATCGATAACGTCCTCCAGGGCGGTATTATCCATATCGAGGGTCACAGGAGCATCGAGCGGAGAATCCTGCGCCAGTAACGGCATCATCGCCAGACAAAATGCCGTCAAAATAGTCATCAACCGTTTCATTTCCCTGCCTTGAGCAAATAGTAACCGTCTTCCAGCATCACGACTTGGAAGGAATTGTCGTAGTTGAGCAAGTTCAAGATCCGCTCAACCCCTTCCCCCAACGAAACGGCGCCCGAATAACTTCCTTCCCTGCCGAGCCCCGGATCAACCTCGATGGTAACCTTGAAATATTGCTCCAGTCGGGAGGCAATCCTTCCGAGCGGCTCTCCCCGGAAATACCAGACGCCGGAATTCCAGTCCTGCGCGGTTTCTCCGCGGGATATCTTTTCCACATTCATTCTCCCCGTCGTCTTGTCGTAGATGCATTTCTCACCGGGATGAATCTCAAGACTGTAAACCCGTTTCCCTTCCGGATCCAGCAGGTCCAGAGAAACTTTGCCATCGAGCAGGACAAGGGTAGAAAGGGAATCCGCCTTGAAAGCCTGTACATTGAAGGTAGTTCCGAGGACTTTGACCGATTGATGCGGAGTCCGCACGATGAACGGATGCATAGGATCAGCCACGACCTTGAAAAAAGCC
>JBGUXJ010000173.1:0-4725 GCA_045222055.1 Candidatus Cryptobacteroides sp.
GTGGGCGCCGTACCATCCCTGGGTATAGAACTTGATACCCGTAATGACTTCGTTCTTGCTGTCCGGTGACCAGTTGATCTCGCGGAAAACGGGGCTTCCGCCGATGACGGCGATGGAAGCGATTTTGCTGTCCGATGCCATGAACAGGATGTCGGCGTTGTCGCAGAAGGCAAAGTACTGGGCATCGGTGAGCCACTGGTTCGCATCCAGCGGATAATGAATCAGCTCATTGTCGCTGGGGTGGAGGTACAGGATATGGTGTTTGCCGTCGGCTGCCTGGATCAGGAAGGCGCAGCGCCCTTCCTTGCCGGCGCCGGCCCAGAGGGACTTGCCGCCGGCAAGGTCCGCTCCAACCGGGTCCGTTACCAGGGCGAAACTGCTGTAACCGGAGAACTGCGCGTGCATATAGTAGAATTTGCCTTCCGCCTCGTTGAAGAAGGCGATATCGCTCTGCTGAACCGCATACGCGTAGCCGACGTTGGTCGGCGTAAAGACATCCGCAGGAATACCGCTGTAACCGGCGATATTGAAGATGTTGTTGGTATGGCAGATATTCAGCCACAATTTTCCGTTAATCTGGGCGGCCGTCATGATCTGGCCGTAATTGATCAGGTTATGCACCTCGAAGGTCGGTTCCTTGTAGCCGTTGAACAGGGCGCCGTCCTGTTTGGCCACTTTGAAGGTGAGGGGATCCAGGGCAAGCAGGTGCTCGTCGGTTCCCACCAGGATGAGCGTCTCGTTATAGACGGCGCCGTCCGACCGGACCACGGGAAGCACGGCATTGACTTTCCCGTTCACGGGCTGGCCGTTTGCCAGTTGGTAAATGTCCCGTGTATAGCGGGGAACATCGCTGGTATAGCCGTAGGTTACGTATTTGTTTGCAAGAAGGTCGAAGTCGGTTGTCTCGCCGCCGTCCCTGGTGTGGGCGACCAGGATTCCTTCCCCGAGGGAAGAGCGCACGAAAACGTGGCAGAAGGCCGTCTTGAAAAGGCCGCTCTCCCTGTCGGTCGCCGTGAAGGACAGGCAATACGGTGTCTCATTGGGCTGGTTGGCCACACGGTAGGCGATGTCGGCCGTTTCCGAAATGTCGATACGGTCCCGGCTGTCGCCCGGTTTGAGGTCGATGGCCCACGCGTAGTCGAAGCCGTCGTATGCTTCTCCGCCCAGCGTCACGGTCGCATGCAGGGCGATTTCCTCTCCGAAGTAGGTTTCCAGCGAGTCCGGGATCCCGCTGATTTCGATTTCGGGAATGACCTTGTCAGCCGTCGTGCTGAGGTCCTGATAGCAGGAGAACAGCAGCGTGAGCGGAAGAATGAATAGGGAAAGCCGTTTGATCATAGTGACACGAGGGTTGAATAGATTGTGGGTATCACGGAGGGCTTCTTTCCCTGGCCTACCGGCGTGTCGGCGTTGGGATAGTCTTCATAGTCCTCGCTGTGCATATAGGGGTTCCCGGGATTGGCCAGGTCGTGGTTGCGGACTATTTCCCGGACCCTCTTGTTCATGGCGCTCCACCAGGTCGGATCTTTGACTATCAATCCGTTCTCCGGGGTGGCGTCGGACTTGCGCCTTACGTATAAATCGATCTCGTCTCCGTACTCCTCCACGAGAATCTTGTGCAGGGCCTTGCTGTAGCCCGTACTGATGTACAGGTACCAGTTCTTCCAAACGGCGGGAACCGGCCTGGCGTAGGAGTTGGTCCATTTCACGATCGCTGTCCTGTACAGTGGCTGTCCGGCGCGGAAGTAATCGTTGGGCACCAGGCTCATGACGATCACTTTCTGCTCCACGTCATCGGGAAGGGCCTTGACCCTTACCAAGATGTCGGTTTTCATCTCTCCGGCTTTCAGCACGGAGGAGAGTACCTGATAATCTCCGGCCACCGCTATGGAGTCCCGGATGTCCAGGGTGATCTCCCTGTCGTAATCGGCGGGGATGCCCAGCAGCTTCACTGGGATATGCAGGTCCTTGTATTCCTCGGTCCATCCCCTGAGCGAGAATGAATTCTCTATGCCGTCGAACGAAAGCGAGCAGTCTTCGAGCTTGAAGGTCTGGATCTCGCTTTTCACGCACGAGACCATGCAGGAGAGGACCGCTGCAGCCAGTATCGGTAAATAACGTTTCATAAGTCTTGATGTCTTCCGTAAGATAATTCGTCAGTAGGATATGGATATGGCGTGAGGTGCATCCTGTTGAACCAGTCTATGTCGATATTGATGAATGCTCCCATTTTGGGCACCAGACGCCTGGATGCATAATAAGCGATGCCCTCGCCGATGAATTCCTTGACATATTCAAGATAGACATGGTCCAGAAGATCGTCGATGTTCACGCCGATCCAGATTAATGAAGCGTCGATATCCTGGATGCCCCTGTGGCTCCTTATCTCGCCGAGGACTTCTTTCACCTTGTCCGTCTCGGACCTTTCAGCCGCCGCTTCGGCGATGATGAGATACATCTCGGATATCTTTATCATCGGCACCCTGTTCCTGTAGCCCTCATAGTAGGAGGAATTGTTGTAGTATTTGTACGGACGGTACTGGTTGCTGTAGAACTTGTACATGAGGGCGGGCCCCCTTATGTCCTCGGTTTCCGAGACGTTTATGGGATTGAACAGCGAAAGGTCCGAGATGTTCTTGTCTATGAATATCGACGACGCACCGGAGCCCAGCGAGTTGAAGATATAGACGTCGGTCAGGCTCTGGAGACCGCTTACTTCAAGTGCGAAAAGCTGTTCTGTGGAGAAAGTCCAGTCAACCACGTCGTTCGATGTGGCCTGGGTCATCGCCTCGGCGTCGACCCAGGAGAATGCGCCTGCGGCCTTGGCTTCCTCTATCACCTCGGCTGCGGCTGCGGCTGCGGCGTCCGTTTCGCCCTTGAACAGCAGCACCCTTGCCTTGAGCGCCTTTGCGGCGAAGTAGTTCATCCTCTTGTTCCTGGCATCCCAGAAGCCGTCGGCGTTCGCATTCGCCATGAATTCATCGGATGCGTTTCCCCGGACCGGGTCTTCTTCAAGAAGCGCAATCGCCTCGTCGATGTCATTCTCCAGGAGTACCAGGGTCTCCCTGTAGGTCTTCTGCGGCGCGGGCTCCTTGTCGTAGGAGGTGGCATACGGTACGGTGTACTTGTCGAGGTCCGCTTCCTTCAGCTGGGCAAGTCCGAACATGCGCATGAGGTCGAAATGGATATATGCGCGTAAGCCCAGCAGCTCACCTTTCATGAGGTTCCTCTCTATGCGGTCGGAAACGATGTCCGGTTTGGCTTCGAGCTCATACAAGACCTTGTTCGCGTTCGCTATCGAATAATAACCGGCGCGCCACATTCCTTCTATCAGCGGATTCACCAGATTGTTGTCCCATTCGTGATTCTGTATGGCCGTGAACAGCGGGCTGACCTGCTGGGCATATGGGCCGTAGGCCAGCTCGTTGACGTACCAGGTCCACATCTGGCCGTATTCATACTCGTTGCCCATGCTGATGTAAACACCGCAGAGGGCGTCCTGGAATCCGCTTCTGGAGGAGAAGAGGGTGGCGTCGGACACCTGTGTGGAGGACGTGGCTTCCAACCATTTGTTGCACGACAGGATACCTGCCAGGGCGATGAACAATAACGCCAGTTTCTTTATCGTCTTAATCATAACACTATCAGAATGAGGCATTTACACTAAAAGAGAACTTCCTGGCATAGGGGTAGGAGGTGCCCCTTTCAATTTCGATGGAAGAGAACGTATAGATATCGTTTGTATAGAGACTCAACCTGAGCCGGCTGAGTTTGAGGGCGCGGATGGCACGCAGCGGGAATTCGTAGTACACCGTGGCGGAAGAGAGGCTCAGCACATTGTTCCGTTGGACGAAACGGCTGGTCGCTTTCGTGAAGTTGTTCACGTTTACGTTCTGCGCCTTGAACGGAGCGATGTCTCCGGCCTTTGCCCAGCGTCCGCTGAAGACCCTCTTGTCCACGTTGCTGTCAAGCGTGGTGTTCTCCACCTTGTTCAGCAGCGTGCTGTTGTATAGGTAGCCGCCGCCGTAGAAGGTGGCCGTGAGGCTGAATCCGAAGCCCTTGATTTCACCGGTGATGCCGAAATTGCCGTTGAACAGCGGATCGGACGAGCCGCAGTTGACCAGATCGGCCGGATTCCATGAGGTGGTTATGTTGCCGTTCCTGTTGAGGAATATCTCTTCGCCTTTGTCCGAACTGATACCGAGGGAGCGGACAGCCCAGATGGAGTGCAGCGGCATGCCGTCATAGTACTGTATCACGGGTTCGGTCACGCCGGCTTCCTTTGCGCGCTCCTTCTGCTGGTCGTTGTAGGACCTGAGCACGTCGGAAATCTCAAGCACGCGGTTGTCGTTGACCGCAACCTTGCCGAACAGGCTGATGTAGGAGGAACCCTTCCGGTAGAAAGTCCAGCTTAAGCTGGCCTCGAGGCCCTTGTTGCGTACCTTTCCCAGGTTGTCGTTGGTGGAGGAAAAGCCGGTGGACGGCAGAATCGTCCTGGAGAAGACCAGGTTCCGGGTATCGGCGATATAGGCATCCAGCACCACGTTCAGGGACTTGGTGCGGAAGTCGATACCAACATTGTAATCCATTTTCTCTTCCCAGCCCAGCTCGGGGTTGGCCATATTGTTCAGGGCGGCCCCGGTGAAGCCGTTATAATACGCGGAAGAATAATAGGTATAGATGGGGAGCGCCACGTTGCTGGTGTAGTTCTGGTTGCCGGACGAG
>JBGUXJ010000174.1:0-12058 GCA_045222055.1 Candidatus Cryptobacteroides sp.
CCAGGAACTGGCTCATCCAGATGATGTCGGGATGCAGGTCCTCCGGGAAACGTGCCTGCGGATCCAGCAGGTTCATCGCATGGCCGGAGATGCGTTCCGCACCGGGTTTGCCGGCCGTCGCGGCCTGCATCAGGCCGATCTGCTGCGGCAGGTCCACGACCGTGACCCGGACCTCGGGATCGAACGCTACGCAGCGTTCCGCCCACCGGCCGGTATTGCCGCCCACGTCCATCAGGACACGGGGGCGGAAGGAGAACACGATCTCCAGCGCCTCGCGGAAAGACTGGTCCGAATAGAAATGATCGAACCCGAACCAGCTCTTCTGCACCTGGGGCGGCAACGAGGAAAGCCCTTCGTAAATCGTCGGCCAGTCCCCGAAATGCTCCAGGCCGGCCGGACGGCCTTCCCTGAGCGCTTCCTCCAGGTGGAAGAATCCTTCGTAATTCACGTCGTGGACGAAATCCATGTTGACCCGGGTCGCCGGATCGTTCAGCAGGAACCAGCCCACCTTCGACAGCGAATACCGGTCCGTCTGCGGATCCACCAGGACGGTCCCCACGGAAAGCGAGGCCTCCAGCAGCACCTTGACGGCGTACCGGGAGAGACCGGACGTTGCAACGATCTCATCCAGCGTCATTTCCTTATCCCGAAGCCGTTCCAGGATACCGGTGGAAACCATCAGCCGGCTGGCCTGGAACACGAAAGGACCGAATGCGATGAACTCGGCAAGCCGCTGGGCCTGCCGAGCCGTAAGGGTATCGCGGGAATATGCTTTCTCTATATTCGGATGGAGGTGCATGGAATCCGTTAGAAGGAATACCGGACGCTCAACGCCGGATACAGGTCAAAGGAGCGCTTCCCGAACGGAATCAGCGGACGCAGGTCGACGGCAAGCTGGAGCGGGAACCAGAAAGTATATTCCAGTCCGGCCTGGCCGACAAGGCCGAAATAGGCGGAACGGTTCCACTCATCGGTCTCTTTTTCCCTGTAATAATATGTGCCGAAAGCGGCTCCGAGGCCCAGATAGAAGCCCCAGTCGCCACGGGGCGACCAGTCAGGACGGGCAATCATGAAATTGTACGTCCCCACGACGTCGACACCCTGATTGTTCTTATACTTGGAAGCGCCCAGGTCGAACTCAAGGAAGTGCGGGTCACCGAGATAATGCTCATAGCTGAACTGCCACTGCTCGAAGAAACCACGGATACCGATGGCCTTCGGCTGTGCGGATGCCGCAAGGGACAGGCCGAGGACTGCGGCAACGATCAAAAGGGTCTTTTTCATAATATTCGTTTTATAGATTCGGATTATGCGATACCGGAGAATCCCATGAAGGCCATCGCCAGGATGCCCACGGTGATCAGCGCGATCGGAATGCCCTTGAAGGCTTTCGGCACGCTGCTCAGGGCGAGCTGCTCACGCAGGCCGGCGAAGATGACCATGGCCAGGCCGTAACCGAGGGAGGTCGCAAAAGCATAGAGGACCGCCTCGCCCAGGCCGAGCATATGGGACGGAAGGCCGAAGGTATACTCCTTCTGGACCACGTTCATGGCCACGCCAAGGACGGCGCAGTTGGTGGTGATCAGCGGGAGGTAGATGCCGAGGGCCTGATACAGGGAGGGGCTCATCTTCTTCAGCACGATCTCGACCATCTGCACGAGGGCGGCGATGACGAGGATGAAGGAAATGGTCTGCAGGAATTCCAGCTGGAACGGAAGGAGGAGGTACTTGTTGAGCAGGTAGGTCACCAGGGTCGCCAGGGTGATGACGAAGCAGACGGCCGCGGACATGCCGCTCGCGGTGGAGAGCTTGTTCGAGACACCCAGGAACGGGCAGATGCCCAGGAACTGCGCAAGGACGATGTTGTTGACGAAGATTGCCGAAATGATGATCAGTAAGATTTCCATAACGTAGCCTCCTTATTTCTTTGCCAGGAATTTGTTGAACAGGACCATCAGGTAACCCAGGGCCAGGAAGGCGCCGGGCGCCATGACGAATGCCAGCATGCCGTCACCGGTGATGAACTTCCATCCGAAGACGGAGCCGCTGCCGAGGATCTCGCGCACGATGCCGAGAACGGTCAGCGAGCAGGTGAAGCCCAGGCCGACGCCGAGGCCGTCCAGGGCGGAGTCGAAGACCGTGTTCTTGTTGGCGAACGCCTCCGCGCGGCCGAGGACGATGCAGTTCACGACGATCAGCGGGATGAACAGGCCGAGGGTCGCGTAGATGTCCGGCACGAAGGCCTGCATCAGCAGCTGCAGCAAGGTCACGAAAGTCGCGATGATGACGATATACACAGGGATATGGACCTTGTCCGGGACGACCGGGGCCACGGCGGAGATCGCCATGTTGGCGAGGACCAGGACGAACAGGGTCGCGAGGCCCATGCTCAGGCCGTTGATGGCAGAAGTCGTCGTCGCCAGGGTCGGGCACATGCCGAGCAGCAGGACGAAGGTAGGGTTGTCCTTGACGAACCCTTTGGTAATGAGTTGCAGCTTAGTCATTGTTGAGTCCTCCTATCGATTTGAGTGCATTGACGGCGTTCTCGACGGCCAGGGTATAGGCACGGGAGGTGATGGTGGAAGCGGTGATCGCATCCACATCGCCGTTGTCCTTCTTGACCTTGAGGATCTTTTCCGCCGAATTGAAGCCTTTCCACTGCGCCATGAACTTCTCGTCGGTGGTGCATTTCGCGCCGAGGCCCGGAGTCTCGGAGTGGGAAAGGACGGAGGTGTTGTAGACGGTGCCGTCGGGCGTGACGCCGACCATCAGGGTCAGCGGACCGCCGAAACCGACGACCGTGGACTTGACCGCATAGGCGGACGGAGTACCGTCAGCGCTCAGCGTATAATACTCGGAAGGCTGTCCGCCGACTTCCAGCGGCATGGCCTCGGAGAGTTCTCCCCCCTGGGGAAGGACGGCACCGACGGCCTCCTTGAGGAGCCGGGCGTTGGTCGCATCGATCGGAGCCTTGGTCATGGCATAGACGCCGGCCAGCAGGGCCGAGCAGACCAGGCAGGTGCCGAACAGGCACAGGAACATGTTCTTGAGGTTGGATTTGACGGCCATGGCTTATTTCCTCCCGTATTTTTTCTGGTGGAACCACATGTTCAGCAGCGGAACGAAAGCGTTCATGATCAGGATCGCGAACGACATGCCTTCCGGATAGGAACCGAAGTAACGGATCATCATGGTGATGAAGCCGATGCCGATACCGAAGACGATGCCGCCCTTGACGCTCATCGGGCTGGTAACGTAATCGGTCGCCATGAAGCAGGAACCGAGGATCATACCGCCGGTCAGCAGGTTGAAGAGCGGATCGGTGAAGCGGTCCGGGGATGCCAGCCAGAAGATCAGGCTGACCAGGGCGACGGTCGCCCAGATGCTCAGGGTGATGTGCGGGCGGATGACCCGGCGGACGAGCAGGTAGACGAAGCCCAGCAGCAGGGCGATGGCGCAGACCTCACCGGCGGTGCCGCCGATGTTGGCGAACAGCATCTGGCCGTAATCGAGGCCGTATTCCGCCTTGATCTGCGGAACGGTCTGTCCCTGGAGAAGGCCTTCCTTGATCATGCCGAGCGGCGTCGGACCGGTCACGGCGTCGACGCCGAACAGGCCCTGCGGCGCCTCCCAGTGCGTCATGTAGGTCGGATAGGAGACCAGCAGGAAGACACGGGCGGTGAGCGCCGGGTTGAAAGGATTCTGGCCGAGGCCGCCGAAACTCATCTTGGCCACGCCGATGGCGACGACGGCGCCGATGAGCACGACCCACCAGGGCGTCGTGGCAGGGAGGTTGAGGCCCAGCAGCAGACCGGTGACGACCGCGGAAAGATCGCAGACGGTGCTCGGGGCTTTCATCAGGTATCGGGTGATGACATACTCCAGCAGGACGCAGGACGCGATGCTCACGGCGAGGATCAGCAGTTCCATCCAGCCATAGAAGACGACGGAACAGACGGCGGCCGGAAGCAGGGCGATGACAACGTCGCGCATCAGGCTCGTCGTGGAGACGGCCGAATGGATGTGCGGAGAAGGTGAAACCAACAGTTTATTCATCGTTCTTTGCTTTTATCAGGTTAATTCTTGGCGGCCTGGGCAGCCTTCGCGGCCTCGGCGGCGGCCTTGGCGGCAGCGGCGCGGGCCCGCATGATACCCATCACCTGGCCCTTGGCGGAGCGGATGACATCCAGCAGCGGGAGGTGGGCCGGGCAGGTATAGAGGCAGCAGCCACATTCGATGCAATCCTGGACGGCGTTGGCCTCGAGGTCATCGGTCCGTCCGGCGCGGGCAAGCTTGTTCAGCAGGAACGGCTCCAGGCCCATCGGGCAGGCCTCGGCGCACTTGCCGCAGCGGATGCAGTTGGTTTCAGGTTCGCGGCGGGTTGCCGCTTCGGAGAGATACAGGATCGAGGAAGAGCCCTTCACGGTGCAGGCGTCGAGGTTGGCGATCGCCTTGCCCATCATCGGACCGCCGCTGATCAGTTTGGCGGCACCTTCCGGGACACCGCCCGCCTGCTCGGCGATGTAACTGAGCGGCATGCCGATACGGAAGAGATAGTTGTGCATCCGCTCGACGGGGAGGCAGTCGCCGGTGATTGTCAGGACGTTGGTGATCAACGGCTTGTTCTTCTGGACGGCCTCGTAGACGGCCAGGGACGTACCGACGTTCTGTACGACGGCGCCCACGCTGATCGGCAGGCCGCCGGATCCCACCTGACGGTGCATCACGGCGTCGATGAGCTGCTTCTCACCGCCCTGCGGATATTTCTTCTTGAGGGAGACGATCTCGATGTTGGACAGATGCAGTTCGGAGAGGGCCTTGTTCATCGCCTCGATGGCGGCGGGCTTGTTCTCCTCGATACCGATCACGCACTTGCAGCCCAGCACTTTCTGCATGATGGCCGCGCCGAGGATGATCTCCTTCGGACGCTCCAGCATGATGCGGTAGTCGCTGGTCAGGTACGGCTCGCACTCGGCGCCGTTGATGATCAGGCACTCGGCGACGCTGCCGGGAGCCGGATTGAGCTTGACATGGGTCGGGAAGGTCGCGCCGCCGAGGCCGACGATACCGTTGGCCTTGATGCGGTCGAGGATGAAGGCGCGGTCTTCCGGAATCTCGGTGACCAGGGTGTCGCTCAGGTCGATACCCTCGGCCCACTCGTCACCTTCCACGGCGATTTCAATATGGGTCATCCAGTTGCCGGCAAGGTCCTTCCGGGGCGCGATGGACTTGACGGTGCCACTGGCCGGAGAATGGACGAAGGCGGAGATGAAGCCGCCCGGTTCGGCGATGACCTGTCCGGTCAGGACCTTGTCACCCACGGCGACCACCGGTTTGGCCGGGGCGCCCAGGTGCTGGGCCATGGAGACATAGACGGTCTGCGGAAGCGGCAGGACCTCGATGGGGCGGTCCTTGGCGAGTTTGGCGTCATGCGGATGGACGCCGCCCATGGAGAATGTAATCTTAGCCATTGTTTTCCTCCTTCTTTACAGGTTCTGCAGCCTCTGCGGCGGCCTTGGCGGCAGCGGCAGCGGCGGCCGCGGCCTCGCGGGCCTTCTTCTGGCGCTCCTGGATGCGGCCCTTGACGGCCTCCTTGTCAAGCGGCTTCGGGAAGCCGACCCCGTGGATGGCGCCCGTCGGGCACATCGCCTCGCACTCACGGCAAAGCTTGCACTTGGTATAGTCGATATAGGCCACGTTGTTCTCCACGACGATGGCACCGTGCTGGCAGGTCTTTTCACAGATGCCGCAGCCGATGCAGCCGGCGGAGCAGGCTTTCCTGACAGCCGGGCCCTTGTCTTTGTTCACGCAGCTGACGAACATGCGCATGCCGCGGGGACCCTTGGCGCGGAGTTCGATGATCTGCTTCGGGCAGGCCTTGACGCAGGAGCCGCAGGCGGTACACTTGCTCTCGTCCACCACCGGCAGGCCGGTAGCGGGATCCATGGACAGCGCGCCGAACTGGCAGGCGGCGACGCAGTCCCCGCAACCCAGGCATCCGAAAGAGCAGCCGGTGTCACCGGCATACAGGGAAGCCTTGATCTTGCAGGAAGCGACACCATCGTACTCATTGGTCTTAGGGCGGTTCTCGCAACTTCCGTTGCAGCGGACGACCGCGACCATGGGGGCCTTCTCCTTGATTTCATACCCGAGGATCGCGGCGACTTTCTTCATCACGTCGTTGCCGCCCACCGGACAATAGTTGTTGTCCAGGTTCGGCGCCTTGACGGCCGCGTCCGCAAATGCACGGCAGCCCGCGAAACCGCAGCCGCCGCAATTGGCACCGGGCATCACCTTCTCGACCTCGTCGATGCGCGGGTCCTCCTCCACTTTGAACTTTTCAGCCACAAAGTAGAGGACGAGCGCCAGCAGGCCACCGAGGATGGCGATAATGGCAATGGTCCAGATAATTGTTGTTGACATAAGTATTTAGGTTTTGTTATTGTAATCTCCTCGCATAAAACCGGTATTCACGCTCCAGGGACCCGCGGCACAGCCACAGGATCCCATACCAAAGTGCCATGCCGCCCAGCCCGACGGCAGCAACCGCAAGTTCATGCATTCCGGTAAAAGACAAAGATACGACTAAAATCAGTAAAATAAAAAGAGGTATGACATAGGCCAGCACGGCGGCTTTCGGGCCCAGACTGCCCCGCAGCTGCACTTCCACCTCGTCTCCGACCGCAAAGCCGGCGGACGGGTCGGTCGGTACCTCGACCTCTTTCCGTACGGATTCGAAAGCAGTGCAAAGGCTCGCCGCATGGCAGGAAGCACAGGCCGATTTGGAGACGATTTCCACCGTCGTCACCTGCGGACCGACGGAAATCACTTTCCCCGTATGCGAAATCTCCTTGCTCATCGGGCAGGCTCCACCAATGCGTCGAACGGATGCTTCGTCCCTTCAAACGATGTCAGGCGTCCATAGCTATGGCCGATCCGGATCGGCGTGTCGAACCAGACAAGCAGGCGGTTTTCGTCGTCGGTGAACCACATGTCACCGGCCGCTCCCCCGTCCTCTCCGAACACCTGGCCGGAGGCCAGGGAAACGGTGAACCGGCGGGTGCGGACCTTGCCGATCCCTTTTATGTTCTTGACCTCAACGCCTTTATAGATGAAATAGATGTTGCAGATATCGTCGTCGATCGCGAAGGTCAGGGGGTATTTCTTCCCCGGCTCCACGGCATCGAAATCCAGGTTGCGCGCGAAATAGAACAGCGACAGCACATCGAAGGTGCAGTCCGTCAGCGGGAGCTGCATCGTCCGCGGGCCGCGGGTCTTGCTGTCCAGGGCTGCGTCGATCTGCATGGAGTTCCAGTTGAACGTATAATCGTTGGTGGCGAACCAGTTGCCTTCCTTGGAATCGCGGGTAAAACGGCGCGGCTCCAGGCCGTCTGCCGTGAACCAGGTACGGAAATCCTCCCGCATCTTGAAGAAGGGGTCGAACTTCCGGGCGTTCTGCCCGAAGATCCGGGCACCGAAGACCTTCCTGCCGTTCAGGACGGTCGTGTCCACGGAAACGGAAGCGGACGCCACGTCGGCATTGATGATACCCCACTTGTAATGGATGACAAAGGACATGCGTTCCCCGCCGTCAAACGCCAGGGAGCCGCGGTCCAGGCCATGGACCGGAATGCACGCACTGCGCTGGGCGGAAAGAGGCAGCGCCATCGCCAGAAGCGACAGCACCGTCAGGGTCATGAGGGTCTTGCGGATCATTGGAAACTGCTGTTACCGAAGTCGTCACCGCCGTAGCCGCCCGTCGGATAGTCCATGTTCATGGCGGAGGGATATTCCATCGCCTCGGCCTGCGCCACGAGGGTCTGGTCGAGTTCGACGAAACGCACCTGCTCGCTCTTGAAGAGCATGTCGATATCGCAGGTCTCGCCGTTACGGTGCTTCGCGATGATGATCTGGGTGGTTTCCTTGCCGTTCTCGGTCTCGGAAAGGCCCAGGTAGTCAGGACGGTGGACAAAGATGACCATGTCGGCATCCTGTTCGATGGAACCGGATTCGCGCAGGTCGCTGAGCATCGGCTTGCCGTTGCTGCCGGCGCGCTTGACCGCGTCACGGGACAGCTGGGACAGGGCGATGATCGGGACATTGAGTTCCTTGGCGGTCATCTTGAGGGTACGGGAGATCGCGGCAACCTCCTGCTCGCGCATGCCCCGCAGTTCGGCGGGACCCTGCATCAGCTGGAGATAGTCCACGATGACCAGCCGTACGCCCTTGCTCTTGACCAGGCGCTTGACCTTGGTACGGAACTCCATGATCGGAAGGCCCGGCGTGTCATCGACATAGAGCGGGGCCTTGGAAAGCGCTTTCAGGCGGTATTCCAGCTGCTCCCATTCATGGGCGTCCAGTTTGGTACCGCCCTTGATCTTGTCGGCCGGCAGGCCGGACTCGGACGTCATCAGACGCTTGGCCAGCTGGATGGCCGGCATTTCCAGGGAGAAGATGGCGACCGGCATGTTGTGGTCGACCGCCGCGTTGCGCGCGATATTGAGGGCGAACGCCGTCTTACCTACGGAAGGACGGGCCGCCAGGATGATCAGGTCGGAAGGCTGCCAGCCCATCGTCACCTTGTCGATGGACGGGAAGCCGGAAGGAACGCCGCTCAGACCGGTCTGGGTCTGCATGCGCTCCACGTCTTCCATGGCCGTCTTGATGACGGAACCGATCTCCTGCACATCCTTCTTGACATTGTTCTGGATGGCGGCGAAGATCTTCGACTGGGACATGTCGATCAGGTCATCGACGTCGACCGAATCGTCGTAGGAATTCTTGAGGATGTCGAACGAAGCGGTGATCAGGTCACGCTGGATCGTCTTCTGCTTGAGAATCTTGATATAGTACTCGACATGGGCGGCCGCACCGATTTTCTGGCTCAGGGCCGCCAGGCGCACGGCGCCGCCGATCTCTTCGAGCTGGCCGCGCTCATGGAGTTTCTGCGAAACGCTCAGCAGGTCGAGGGCGACATGTTCGTTGACCAGCGAGACCATGGCCTCGAAGACCATCTTGTGTTTGGGATCGTAGAAGCAGGAAGGGGTCAATTCTTCCATAGCCTCGTCCACGCAGCTCGGTTCAATGAGCAGCGCTCCCAGGACAGCCTCCTCGAAATCAAGAGCTTGAGGCGGTTTGTTCCCCATCTCAAGCCCAAGTGCATCCAAGTTGACGTCCTGACTTTTCCTGCGGGGGTTCCGTTTCGGGTCAGGCATGTCGTCCGATGTTTATAGAATTACGCCTCGATATCCGGACTCACAATAATCCTGCCGCAATGTTCGCAGATGATCAGTTTGCGGTTGGAAGCGATGTCGACCAGACGCTGCGGGATGATGGTGTTGAAGCATCCGCCGCAGGCGTTGCCGTTATAGACGGTCACGACGGCCAGGTGGTTGTGCACGCTGGCGCGGATGCGCTCGTATGCGCTCATGGTGCGGGCGTCGATCTTGGCGGCGCAGGTCTCACGGCTCTCACGCAGGGCCGCTTCTTCCTTGGCGGTGGACTCGACGATGCCGGCCAGTTCGTCCTTCTTGGCCTGCAGGTCCTCGGTACGGATGGCGATACGGTCCTTGATATCCTCGATGGCGTCCTTGCACTCGGCGATCTTCACCTTGGCCTCGCCGATGTTCTTCTCGGCGATCTGGCGCTCCAGGTCCTGGTTCTCGATCTCCTTGTTGATGGAGTCGAATTCACGGCTGTTGGCAATGTTCTCCAGTTGCTTCTGGTACTGGGCGATCTGGGTGTCGCACTCGACGATCTGCTGCTTGCCCAGCGCGATGGTCTTGTTGTATCCGTCGATCATCTCCGTCGTCTCGGCGACGCGGGACTTCAGGCCTGCGATCTCCTGCTCGAGTTCCTCGACCTCGGAGGGAAGTTCACCGCGGAGGAAGAGGATCTTGTCGATCTCGGTGTCGGCCTTCTGAAGGTCGTACAAAGTGCGGAGCTTCTCCTCCACGGAGAGCTCGGAGTCGGCAAAGTTCTTCTGGATCGAAACGAATGTTTCCCGCTGGTCGATTGGGGTTTCTACTTTCTTGATTTTCTTTGTAGCCATATTGTTTGGTATACCTATTTACATTCTTATTGCAATTTGCAAAGGTATGCAAATTTTTGCAAATTCCTTACAGGGAGGATCGTATTTCCACCAGTTGGGCGCGAATCTCCTTGAGGGTGTCAAGCGCCTTGACGCGGCTGTCCACGCTGCGGCGGTCTTCCGCCAGTTTCCTGGCCGCCCCTTCCAGGGTCATCCCCTGATCCTTGACCAGCAGATGGATCTGCTTGAGGGTGTCGATCTCGTCGGCGGTATAGATCCGGTTGCCCTTGGCATTGCGCCGCGGATTGAGGAACTTCTCGAAGGAATTGGTCCAGAAACGGACCAGGGAAGTGGATTCTCCGAGGATTTCGGCGGTCTCGCCGATCGAGTAATAGATCTTCTCCATATCAGATGTGCGATTAGTCTAGCGATTGTTCGGTGCTGGCCGCCATGAATGCCACGTCGGCATAGGCCTGCGGGCCCAGCGAAGCGAAGAAAAAGCGGGAAGGATCCTGCGGGACTCCGTCGCGGAGGACCTCATAGTGCAGGTGCGGGACCAGCGACTTGCCGGAAATCCCCACGAGCGCGATTTTCTTCCCACGCGTAACCTTCTGTCCCTTTGATACATAGATGTTCCCTAGATGACCATAGCGGGTCACGTACCCGTTCCCGTGGTCGATGGTCACGACATTGCCCAGGCCCTTGCCGGAACGGGACACGTCGCTGACGACCCCCGCGGCGGCGGCAAGCACGGGATCACCCTGCGCAGCGATGATATCCAGTCCGCCATGCCAGGTCTCCACCTTCGAGAACGGACTGATCTTGTCGCCCGTCGAGGCCCCGGTCAGGGTATAGGACAGGTCTTCCACCGGCAGACTGGCAGGCGGTATCGCCCGTCCTTTGGCGAGGGAATCGAAAACGGAAAGGAAACAATCGTCCACCCGGGCGGTCCTGCCGCGGAGCGACTCCGTCCTGCGGGAATTCTCCGTGACGAGCACTTCGCTGCGGATCGTATCCTGCCGGAACACGAGTCCGGAGGAGCCGAACGGGTCGATCTCGGGGGCTTCCGTATGGAAGATCCGCTCGTAGATCGCATCGTCGCGGCTGCGCAGGTCGATGGAAACATCCTGAAGCAGTTTCTGTTTCTGCTCCAGTTCGGGGTACAGGCGGGCATACATCCGGTTCTCCCGGCTCAGCCGTTTCTGCGTATCGGTGCTGATGAACAGGGACAGGATGATGTAATACAGGACGGCGAGGGTCATGGTACCGAAAACCCACGCCAGCACCCGGAACGTGGTTTTCCGCACCGAGCGCCTCGCCTTCCGGAAGCGGAAGTCCCTGTCTAGTTCATACTGGCTCATCTCACTCGCTCGAAAGGTTTGTTCAACACGTTCTTGGACTCCTGCGCGACCTTATGGACCATGGTCATGTACTCTTCCGTCGACATCTCCATGTCCACGTAATCGATGGGATTGACATGGTCGCCGCGGTAGAACACCTCGTAATGCAGGTGCGGGCCGGTCACCTTGCCGGTCTTCCCGGACTCGCCGAGACACTCCCCGCGCTTGATTTTCATCCCTTCCACCACGTAGATGACCTTCATGTGGGCGTAGCGCGTCTCGTAGCCGAAACCGTGGTCGATGATGACGGAGTTGCCGTAGCCGCCCAGTTCATAACTGACGGTCTTGACGACGCCGTCGCCGGTGGCATAGATCGGAATGCCCTGGTCCATGGCGAAGTCGATGCCGGCGTGGAAGGTCGATACGCCGCTGATCGGGTCGCTCCGGTAGCCGTAAGGACTCGTCAGACGGTATTTGGAAGGGTCGGGATTGACCGGAGGGATCAGGGGGATACAGGAGGCCATGTCACCCGCCCGGCGGGACAGCGCGTCCACGTCGTCGAAAGACTTGCTCTGGACGAAGGCCTGCTTGGTCAGCCGGTCCAGCCGGAGCGCCGTTTTCTTGAGCTGGGAATTGTCGGAAATGACATCCAGGTAGGCATAGCGGTTGGCGCCGCCGAAGCCGGCGT
>JBGUXJ010000175.1:0-14800 GCA_045222055.1 Candidatus Cryptobacteroides sp.
CGCCAGCAAGCTGCTGAACTGGCGCCGGACCTCCAAGCCGGTGACCGAAGGCAAACTGATCCACTACACCCCGGACAACCAGACCAAATGCTATGTCTACGCCCGTACTGACGGCAAGAACACCGTGCTGGTCATGCTGAACGGTTCCGACACCGTCCGCCCGGTCGACATGGCCCGTTTCTCCGAAGTCATCAAGGACTACACCAAGGGGAAAGATGCCGTCACCGGTGAGATCGTCGATGTCACCAAACCCGTCCTGATGCCTGCACGTGGCGTCCATATCCTTGATCTGTTCCGTTAATCGCATCCAATCCAAACACTGAGATGAAAAGAATCCCTGTCATCCTGGCACTGACCCTGGCCCTGCTCGCTGGCTCAGGTCCTCTTTGCCGCAGTGCTGAGATCCAGCATGTCGATCCGCCTTTCTGGTGGGTCGGAATGAAAAACACCACCCTGCAGATCCTCCTTTACGGACCGAAGATCGCGGAAAACGACGTGGCCGTCAAGTACAGCGGCGTGTCCGTCAAGGATGTCGTCAAGACCGAGAATCCGAACTACATCTTCCTCTACCTCGACATCTCCTCGAAGGCCAAGCCGGGCAAGATGGACATCACCCTCTCCGGCAAGGACGGCAAGACCGTGTATTCCTATGAACTGAAAGAGCGTAGCAAGAAACCCGGCGCCCAGGGGTTCACGACGGAAGACGTACTCTATCTGATCACCCCGGACCGCTTCGCCGACGGCAATACGGCGAACAACGACCTGGAAGGCGCACGTGCCGACCGCAGCCGCGCCGGAGGCCGTCACGGCGGTGACATCAAGGGCGTGCTGGACCACCTGGACTATATCCAGGACCTCGGCATGACCACCATCTGGCTCAACCCGGTCCAGAAGAATTCCGCCAACTCCTACCACGGCTACGCCATCACGGACTACTATGACATCGATCCGCGCTTCGGCACCATGGAAGAGTACATCGAGTTCGTCGACAAGACCCACGCACGCGGCATGAAGGTGGTCATGGACATGATCTTCAACCACTGCGGCGGCAACCACTGGTGGATGCAGGACCTGCCGACGGGCGACTGGCTGAACTTCAACAACACATACGTCCCGACCAGCCACAACAAGTGGACGGCCGTCGATCCGCACGCCGCTCCTTCCGAGCGCAAGCGCTTTGTCGACGGCTGGTTCACCCAGGGCATGCCGGATCTCAACCAGAAGAATCCGCTGGTGGCCGACTACCTGATCCAGAACTGCATCTGGTGGATCGAATACGCCCGCATCGACGGCGTGCGCCAGGACACCCATCCGTACATGGACCCGCTCTTCGGCTCCCGCTGGTGCAAGGAGACCCTGGAAGAGTATCCGGACTTCAACATCACCGGCGAGACCTGGTATCCGGTCGGCTCCGGCTTCCCGGCCTGGTGGCAGGCAGGTTCCGTCCTGAACCCCGAATGGAACTCCTACCTGAAGACCGTCATGGACTTCAACCTGGTCTTCCTCGCCCCGGACGCCTTCACCGATCCGAACAACTCCGCCGACGGCGCAGCCACCGGCCTGTTCAACATCTATGTGTCCATGGCGAACGACCGGCTCTATGCCGACACGGACAACATCCTCGTCTTCCTGGACAACCATGACCTCGGCCGCTTCTCCCGCAAGGAGGACGTGGGCCTGAACCGCTACAAGCAAGGCATCGCGTTCCTGCTCACCACCCGCGGCATCCCGCAGGTCTATTACGGGACGGAACTGCTTTTCAAGGCCACCAAGCAGCAGGGTGACGGTGCGATCCGCATCGACATGCCGGGCGGCTTCCCGGGCGACACCCGCAGCGTCTTCACGCGCAGCGGCCGTACCGCCGAGGAGAACGAGGCCTACGACTACATGCAGAAGATCCTCCGCTGGCGCAAGACCTCCGATGCCGTCCAGCACGGCAAGCTCATCCAGTACGCCCCGCTCCGCGAGCACGGCGACTGCTATGTCTACGCCCGCATCAAGGATGACAAGGTCGTCCTGGTGGTCCTCAACGGTTCCGACCGTGATGTGGACATCGCCATGGACCGCTACAGCGACGTGGTCGGCAGTTACACTTCCGGCAAGGATGTGGTCACCGGCGAGGTCATCAACCTCAGCAACAAGCTCCATGTCCCGGCCCGCGGCACCTACATCCTCGACCTGTTCTCCCCGGAACTGACGGTCGTGCCCGGCTCCGACATCCCGGCGCCCCCGTACGCCGCTTTCTCCGAAGGCCTGATCGACAAGATCCAGCCGCAGGGTTGGCTCAAGGAGATCCTCCAGCGCCAGGCCGATGGCCTGACCGGCCATCCGGAGGCGATGGCCTATCCGTACAACTCCGTACTCTGGGCAGGCAAACTGGAACGGGATTCTGAATCCCGCGGCGCCGACTGGTGGCGTTTCGAGCAGACCGCCTATTACCTGGACGGCCTGACACGTTTGGGTTTCCTCCTGGATGACAAGAAGTTCCTGGATGTCTGGCAGCAGAATATCGACTATGTCCTGAACAATCCCCTTCCGTTCAAGAAAGGTACTCCGCCCGATCCGGCGACCCAGCAGCAAGGCCGCAGGGGCCAGGGTGGCCAGGGCGGTCCCGGCGGCTTCCAGAACATGTCGCCCGAGCAGATCCAGCAGATGATGCAGAACATGACCCCGGAGCAGCGCCAGCAGATGATGCAGCGCATGCAGCAGGGGCAGAATCCGCAGGCGCAGGGACAGCGGCCGCAGCGCCAGGGCAACGTCGAGGACTTCAACGCCCAGGTGTCCGCCGATCCGCGCGCCCAGCAGCGTGCCCAGCAGCAGGCCGAGCGCCGTGCCAAGCAGCAGCGCATCGCCGCAGCCGACCGTCCGGAAGGCCGTCTCGGTCCCGAGACCGGTTCGATGGCATGGCCGTGGGCCGTCTTCTTCCGCGCCGTCAAGGCCTACTATGAGGCCACCGGCGATCCGCGCATCCCGGCAGCCCTCGAGAAGAACTATCTCTCCTACACCGTCGAGGAACTGGGCATGAACCGCTTCGTCGTCAATGTCGAAGGCATGCTCTGGACCTATTCCATCACCAAGAATCCCGAACTGCTCGAACGCGCCGTCAAGGCATGGGACGAGAACGCTTCCGACATGACCCAGGCCACCGCACTGGACGACAGCGAGTTCCACATGCACGGCGTCACGATGAACGAACTCCTCAAGATTCCGCTCATCCTCTACTCCTACACCGGTGACGAGAAATACCTCAAGGCCGCCCTTCACGCCGAGGCCAAGATGGAAGGCCCGAACATGCTGATCGACGGCATCAACTCCTCCACGGAAGCCCTGAACGGGAACGACCCGCTCGCCAGCCACGAAACCTGCGACGTGTCCGACTACACCTGGACCATGGGTTACTACCTGATGACCACCGGTGACGGCCAGTGGGCCGACCGCATCGAGAAGGGCATCTTCAACGGCGGCCTGGGCTCCATCACGAAGGACTTCAAGACCATGCAGTACTTCTCCTGCCCGAACCAGGTCATCGCGACCGGCAACTCCAACCACAACGGCTTCAAGCACGGACTCACCTGGATGGCCTACCGTCCGATCCACGAGACCGAGTGCTGCATCGGCAACCTCCACCGCTACATGCCCAACTACGTGGCCCGCATGTGGCTGCGCGACAAGAAGGGCAACCCGGTGGCCGCCCTCTACGGCCCGTCCTCCGTGGAATATGACATCGGCGGCGGCGTGACCGTCAAGATCGAGGAGAAGACCAACTACCCGTTCGAGGAGCAGGTCCGTTTCGAATTCTCCTTCTTCGAGAACGGCAAGGCCTCCAACAAGTCCTACGACATGGACTTCACCTACCGCATCCCCGGATGGTGCAAGGCGGAGAAAGCCGGATTCAAGACCGTCAGCAAGGCCTGGAAGACCGGTGACACCTTCACCGTGAACCTCCCGATGGAAATCGAGGTCGTCGACAATGCCGTCGCAGGCACCTCCGTCCAGCGCGGTCCGATCGTCTACACCTACGCCGTTCCGGTCAACCAGCAGGAAGACCCCGAAATCTACAGCAACATGGCCGGCAAGGTTTCCGCCAATCCGGATTTCAAGAATTGGAGCATGAAGCCCGCCGGTAAATGGAACTATGCCCTGGTCAAGAACCAGCTGGGCAACCTCAAGGCCGAGAAGACCGGCGCCTCCGGTTTCCCGTTCGACCTGCAGAACGTTCCGATGAAGATCCGCGTCCCTGTGGTCGGCGTCAAAGGCTGGACCTTGGAGGAAGACCGCTATACCCCTGCCCTCCCGGAGAAAGTCGAAGCCGAAGGCGGGATCCAGTACATCGACCTGGTCCCCTACGGCAGCACGACGCTCCGCCTGACCATTTTCCCGACCGTTGAAAAATAATTAACTACCAGCATAATGAAACATTTCTTCGCAATCTTGTCGTGTGCGGTCTTTACCCTGGCCTGCGCGCAGTTCAAGCCCGCCGACGTGCCGGATGCACCGGACGGAGCCATCGCCCATGTGGAACCCCTCTCCTGGTGGACCGGGATGAAATGCCCGCTCCAGCTGCTCGTGAACGGCCCTGACATCGCCGCCTGGGATGTCAAGATCGAAGGGGGCAGCGGTGTCAAGGTCACGGCCTTCCACAAGGCCGAAAGCCCCAATTACATCTTCGTGGACGTCGCCGTCCCGGCCTCCGCGAAGACCGGAACCTACTGGCTCGTCTTCAGCAAGGACGGCCAGTCCTTCAAGCAGCCGTATGAGATCGCCGCGCGCCGCAAAGGCTCCGCGGACCGGCTCAGCTATGACACGTCCGACCTGATCTACCTGATCATGCCGGACCGCTTCTCCAACGGCGACCCGTCCAACGACAGCACGCCCGACACAGAGGAGAAGGCCGACCGCTCTGTCACCGGAAGCCGCCACGGCGGTGACCTGCAGGGCATCATCAACCACCTGGACTACATCGCCGACCTCGGCGCAACCGCCATCTGGAACACCCCGCTCCTGCTGGACAACGACCGTCGCAGTTCCTACCACGGCTATGCCGCCGCGGACTATTACAAGATCGATCCCCGTTTCGGCGACAACGACCTCTTCAAGACTTTCGTCGCCAAGGCGCATGAAAAGGGCCTGAAGGTCATCATGGACATCGTCACCAACCACAGCGGCACGACGACCCACTGGTGGGCGAAGGACCTGCCGTTCCAGGACTGGATCCACCAGTTCCCGGAATATACGCGTTCCAACGTCACCTTCTCCACCCTCACCGACCCGCACGCCTCCAAGCGTGACGCCTACCTGATGGACAGCGGCTGGTTCACCGGCGGAATGGCTGACATGAACCTCGACAACCCGTTCCTGCTCAAATACTTCCAGCAGTGGGCGATCTGGTGGATCGAATTCTCCGACCTGGACGGCTTCCGTGTCGACACCTATCCGTACAACGAGAAGTATCCGATGGCCCAGTGGAACAAGGCCGTGACCGACGAGTATCCGAATTTCAACATCGTGGGCGAATGCTGGATCGGCAATCCTGCCTCCATCGCCTACTGGCAGAAGGACAACCCGAACTCCGACGGCTTCAACTCCGAACTTCCGTCCATCATGGACTTCCCGATGATGAGCGCGGCCAACAACGTCTTCGGTGCGCCCCAGCCCGGCCGTGCCCAGGCCCCTCAGGGTGGCCGTGGCGGCGGAAGCAGCGCCCGTCCCCTGTATGACAACCTGGCGCAGGACTACCTCTACCATGACCTGAGCCACATCATGATCTTCCCCAGCAACCATGACACCCGCCGTGTCGGCGACATCGTCGGCAAGGATCCGGCGCGTTTCAAGGCCCTGATGGCCTACTATGCGACTACCCGCGGTATCCTGCAGATCTTCTCCGGAGACGAGATGATGTTCTCCGCCGCCGACCTGCGCGCCGGGGATCCGGGCCTCCGTGTCGACTTCCCGGGCGGCTGGGAAGGCGATCCCTTCAACTTCTTCACGGATGAAGGCCGCGCCGCCGCCGACGTGGACTTCGACGGAGAGCCGATCGAGAAGGGCATGCGCAAGGAACTGTTCGACTACTGCCGGAAACTGTTCCAGTGGCGCAAGAACGCCGACGTGATCCACAACGGAAAGACTATGCAGTTCATCCCCACGCGGGCCGGATACGCTTATTTCCGCTACAATGACAAGGATACCGTCTTCGTCTTCGTCAATCCGTCCGCGACCGAATCTTCCCGCATCCCGTGGAGCGACTATGCCGAGATCGCGGAAGGACTGGGAACCGGCACGAACGTGATTACCGGCGAGAAGGTCACCATTTCCAACGAGACCGAAGTTCCTCCGATGACGACCCTCGTCGTCGAATACAAGAAGTAACATGAAGAAAGTATTGCTCCTTGCCGCCTTGCTGGCGGCCGCCCTTACGGGATGGGCCAAGAATGACCCCGTCGCACCCGCAGAGGCCCAGGTCGTCGTCGGAAACGCCCGGTTTACCGTCCTGACCGACCGCCTGATCCGCATGGAATGGTCCGAAAACGGAACCTTCGAAGACCATGCGACCCTTGCCATCGTCAACCGCCGTCTCCCTTCCGTCCCGAAATTCACGGCCAACCGGACCGGCAACGGCGTCGTCATCCGCACCAATGCCGTCACCCTGACCTACAAGGGCGGCAAGTTCGCGGCGGACAACCTCTCCGCTTCTTTCAAGATGGGCGGCAAGACCGTCAACTGGCATTATGGACAGGAAGACAAAGGCAACCTGATGGGAACCGCGCGTACCCTCGACCAGTGCACCGGACCGGACCACATCAACAACAACGACCCGATGGAGACCGGCGTCATCTCCCGCGACGGCTGGGCCATCGTCGATGAAAGCAAGCGCCATATCTTCGTGCCGGACAACTCCGACTGGAAAGAATGGGTCGCCGTCCGTCCCGAAGGCGATGTCCTTGACCTCTACCTCTTTGCTTACGGACATGACTACAAGACGGCCATCTCCGACTTCACCAAAGTCGCCGGCAAGATTCCCCTGCCGCCGAAATATGTCTTCGGCTACTGGTGGAGCCGTTACTGGGCTTACACCGACGAGGAATTCGTCGCCCTGGGCAAGGAATTCCGCGACCGGAAGATTCCGATCGACGTGATGATCATCGACATGGACTGGCACCAGACCTGGCAGACCACGTCCCGCCGCCTCCGCCGCGACGAGACCGGCCAGAATGTCGGCTGGACCGGCTATTCCTGGAACCGTGACCTCATCAACGATCCGGAAGGCTTCCTGGGCGAACTCCACAGCATGAAACTCAAGACCGCCCTCAACCTCCACCCGGCTTCCGGCATCGTCGCCCGCGAGGACGCCTACCCGGCCTTCGTAAAAGATTATCTCTCCCGCACCAACGATTACGACGGACCGGAAGGCTATATCTACAAGGGTGGCGAAGAACAGGCCAATGGCAACATCGCCCGGAAAGGCTACCATGCCCCGGTCCCGTTCCGCATGGACCAGGTCGCCTGGGCGGACGCCTATTTCAACTCCGTCCTTCATCCGATCGAGAAGCAGGGCGTCGACTTCTGGTGGCTTGACTGGCAGCAGTTCAAGGAAAGCAGGTATGTCCCGGGCCTGAGCAACACTTTCTGGCTCAACCATACCTTCTTCAATGACAAGGTGCGCCGCAACGTCGGCAACGCACCTGAAGATTCCGAGCGTCCGATGACCTACCACCGCTGGGGCGGACTGGGCAGCCACCGCTACCCGCTCGGCTTCTCCGGCGACACCCACATCCGCTGGGAAGTCCTCGGTTTCCTGCCGTATTTCACCGCCACCGCTTCCAACGTCGGCTACGGCTACTGGGGCCATGACCTCGGCGGCCACATGCAGCGCGGCCAGATCCCTACGGATCCGGAACTCTACACCCGCTGGCTCCAGTACGGTGTGTTCTCCCCGCTGTTCAAGACCCACTGCACCAGCTCGGCCATCATCGAGCGCCGCTTCTGGGCCTTCGAAGACCATTACCAGTATATGCGCGAAGCCGACGAACTCCGCTACGCCTTGACCCCGTATATCTACGACATGGCCCGCAAGGGGTATGACACCGGCATCTCCATGTGCCGTCCGATGTACTACGAATTCCCGGAGACCGAGAATGCCTATACCTTCAAGGAGCAGTACTATTTCGGCGACAACATCCTGGCCGCAACCGTCTGCGAGCCCATCGATTCACTCAGCGGAAAAGCCGGACGACAGGTCTGGTTCCCCGCCGGGAACGACTGGTATGACATGGCGCACAAGCAGATGATCAAGGGTGGACAGACCCGCAACCTGCAGTACACCATCGGTGAGATCTGCTGGTTCGTCAAGGCCGGCTCCATCATCCCGCTGGCACACGAAGGCATCCAGAACCTCCAGGAAAAGAGCAATGCCCTGCGCATCTACATCGCTCCGGGTACCGGCAAGAGCACCTACACCCACTACGAGGACGACGAGGTCAGCCAGGCCTATCCGGACGCCTATGCCACGACACTGATCACCAAGACCGCAACCGGTTCGGGCTGCACGGTCGACATCGCCGCCCGCCAAGGTTCCTACAAGGGCATGCCGGCGGACCGCGACCTGACCCTCGTGCTGGGCGGCCTGTCCCGCAAACCGTCTGCGACCCTCGGCGGCACCGCCTTGGAGTGCACCTATGACTCCGCCACCAAGGAGGCGACCGTCAAACTGCCGGTCCAAAGCGCAAACGCCGCTGCGAAGGTTGCGATAAAGTTCTAGAAATGAAAAGATTGACTACCCTTCTTCTGGGCGTCGTGCTGGTTCTTCCGGCCTTCGCCCAGAAGGTGGTCACATATCCGGCGATCCCGGACATGAAGACCAGCACCGACTATACGCTCACCGTCGGCGGCCAGTCCGTCTGGGTCGAGCAGGTCGGACCGGACGGCATGGAAGGCCTCCATGTCGCGAACTTCTCCTGCGAGGGTCCGCAGACCATCGTCATCGAGGCCCCCGCGGCCATCAAGGAGTACAGCATCCAGCCGGCCAGCGCAGGCATCAAGGCCTCCGTCAAGAAAAACCGGCTGACCTTCAAGATCGACGGTCCGCGCCAGCTGTATATCCGGATCGACGGACGGCCCTACCTGGCCCTGTTCGCCAATCCGCTCGAGACGGAGGTTCCCGCCCCCGACGCTCCGGGCGTGCGGTATTTCGGCCCGGGCGTCCATGAGGCCGGCCGGATCACCCTGGAAGACAACATGACCGTCTATATCGCCGGCGGCGCCCTGGTCAACGGCAATTTCAACGGGAAGGGCAAGAACGTCAAAATCCTGGGACGCGGTTCCCTGGGCGGTAACCTGAGCGTCAACGGCTGCGAGAACCTGACCGTGGACGGCATCTTCATGCGCAGCACCCGCGGCTGGACCAACACCGTGACCAACAGCGTCAATACCGTCTACCGCAACGTCAAGGTCTTCTCCCATACGGGCACCTGGGGCCTGGACGGCATCAACCCGGTATCCAGCAAGGGCTTCCTCATCGAAAACTGCTTCATCCGCACCCGGGACGACTGCATCGCAGTCAAGGCGAACGGCAATCCGGACAACTTCGACCTCAGCTGCCGGGACGTCACCGTCCGCGGCTGCCTGCTGGTCGGCTGGGACCACGCCGACGGCATGACCCTGGGCTTCGAACTGAACGGCGGCGTCGTGGAGAACATCCGCATGGTGGACTGTGACGTCCTGCGCGCCCGCGGCTCCGGCCGCACCGGCGGCCACGCGGCCTTCAGCATCGTCTGCGACGGTCCGTCCGAAGTCCGGAACATCACCTTCGAAGACATCCGGGTCGAATCCGACATCGAATACAAGAACCTCGAGATCATCCTCACCGAAGGAGAACGCTACGGCAACGGCCGCATGGGTTCGGTCAAGGGCGTCCTTCTCAAGAACGTCCGCTGGGCGAACGCCGTCAAGCCGCTCGCCATCGTCGGCCATCCCACCCGCTTCGTCGAGGACGTCACCTTCGACAACTGCTATGTCGGCGGCAAGCGGCTGACCAGCCTGAAGGACGCCGATTTCCAGGCGGAATATGTCAAGGGGCTGACCTTCATCCCCGGCGGTCCCGCCGTCGTGGAACGCCATCCCGCCGAACCTCCGGCAGGACGTGTCCCCGGCCAGCGCAACGTCCAGGGACAGGGATCCTACCTTCCTGACGGTGCCTTCGAGAGCAAGCATCTCGGCAAGACCGTCCACTACACCGTCTACCTGCCGAAGGGCTTCGCCACTTCCGGCAAGTCCTATCCGATCCTTTATCTCCTCCACGGAGCCGGCGGAGACCATGGGAGCTGGCAGAAAGACGCCCGGTTCAGCCAGGTTGCCGACCGGATGATCGCAGCCGGGCAGATCCCGGAAATGGTCATCGTATGCCCGGAAGGATTCCGGCACGCCTTCGTCAATTCTTTCGAGGGGGATGCTCCCTATGAAGATTTCTTCATCCAGGAGTTCATGCCTTTCATCGAAAAGGAATACCGTATCATCCAGGACAAGGGACACCGCGCCATCTCCGGCCTGTCCATGGGCGGCTACGGCTCGCTCTACCACTCCCTGAAGCATCCGGACCTCTTCGGTTCCTGCTTCGCCATGAGCCCGGCCACCAGCGCCTCCTCCTTCCGGAGAGCAGAGGGGACGACGCTCACCGACGCCGAACGAACCTACCTCCGGGAGCACAGCATCGCCGACATCGTCCGCGACCTGAAACTTGTCAAGAACGAGAAGGGCGAAGTCATCGGACAGCCCCGGCTCTTCATGGAGATCGGGGATGACGACTTCCTGCTGCTGAATGACTTCGAAGTCGTCAAGGCGCTCCGGGAGACCGGCATTCCCCATCAGTTCCGTGTCCGGGACGGAGCCCATACCTGGGACTTCTGGCGGGAGACCCTCCCGTCCGCCCTGACCTGGATCAGCGAAATGTTCAGGGCCAATCCTGTTCATTAGATTGTAGTTATGAACCGGTTGCCGTCCGATGTGAATCGGGCGGCAAATCGTATTTACCCGTTTCCCCGGTCATCCTCCGATTTCGCCCGTTCAGAGAGAAATCAAATTGTTTTATTTTATTTTCGTCCCTGTTTTTCTATATTTGTATAGTGCCGTTTCCGTCAATTTCCGAGCGAGAAGGACCTGTCATGAAGCACCTCAAAGAATACGGTATCATCCTGATATTCGCCCTGCTGCACGCCGCCGTGTCGCTGGTCGCCCGCTTTGTCGGCTTCAATGAATTGCTGGTCCTTACCCTCCTGACCATGATCATGTCCATCATCCTTTCCCTGCGGAAGGACATGAGCATCATCTTCATGGTCCTGGCGGTCCTCCTGATCACCTTCATCGGCAAATGGATCGGCGAACAGATCGGCGTGTTCGTCCGCGCCCATGTCTTCCCGCCCGTCCCGATCCGCCACTACATCGCCGGCCCGGTCTGCAATTTCGTCACCACCTGGATCCTCGGCCTCGGGCAGGTCGGCTGCGCCGCCCTGGTCCGCAACACCCCGCTCCATCGGAAAACCGACTCCAGCAATCCCATCTGGCTCATCGTCGCTTTCGCCACGGTGATGATCGTCCGGATGGCCATGCTGCTCAATTCCTCCGATACGTTCCTCAACGAGAACGTGACCCTGAACCTGGTCATCGATTACGGCTGCACCATCGCCGCCATCCTCGTGATGGCCCAGTTTGTCCTGTCCGCCCGGCGCGATGTCCGTTCCGAGCAGCGGAAACGGCATGAGGCCCAGTACAGTTACCTGCGCCTTAAGCAACAGATCGAACCGCATTTCCTGTTCAACAGTCTCAACACCCTCGGCAACATCGTGGAGACCGACCGGAAGGACCAGGCCATCCAGTATATCCGGAAACTGTCCGGCGTTTACCGCTACCTCCTGGACAAGGAACAAATGCCCACGGTCCTCCTGGAGGAGGAACTGCATTTCGTGGAAATGTACGCCGACCTGATCAAGGTCCGCTATCCGAAAGGTATCGAATGGGAAGAAAGCATCTCCGAAGAAGCCGCCGCCCGGCGGAAAATCATTCCCTGCTCCCTCCAGCTGCTGGTGGAGAACGCCATCAAGCACAATTCCTTCACGGCGGACTCCCCGCTCCGGATCCAGATCCGGACAACGGACGACTATGTCGAAGTCTGCAACAACCGGCAGCCCAAGCTGAATGCCCATCCATCGACCGGAAACGGCCAGAAATATATCCGCGAGCGCTACCATGACGAGATCGGAAAAGAGATCGTCGTCCTGGAAGAGCCCGGCACCTACACCGTCAAACTTCCGTTGATCTGACATGAGAGCCCTGATCGTAGAAGATGAAAAACCGGCACAGGAAGCCCTCATCCGCATCATCGGAAGGGTCTTCCCGGACATGGAGATAGCCGCCGTCACCGAAACCGTCCGCGATACGCTCGCATGGCTCCGGACGCCGGGCCATGCGCCGGACATCATCTTCATGGACGTGGAACTGACGGACGGGAACTGCTTCGAAATATTCCGGCAGGAGCCCATCCGGACAAAGGTCATCATGACCACGGCTTATGACAAATATGCCATCAAGGCCTTCGAGACCGGCAGCGTGGACTATCTGCTCAAGCCCGTGGAAGACGACGAGCTCCGGCGGGCCGTCAACCGTGTCCGCGCCCGTTCGGAGGGCGACGGCATCCGCGACTTGATCGACCGCGTGCAAAACCTGGCCCAGACCCGGAAAACAGAGGATTCGCCGTACCGGAAACGCTTCATGATCCATGTCGGAAAGGAGATCATCCCCATCTCCACGGAAGACATCGCCTTCTTTTATGTGGAAGGCAAGGACCGGTACCTTGTCCGGAAAGACGGGATTCCCTTCTACTTCGACCTGCAGATGGAAGCCGTGCTGGAAGAACTGGACCCGCAACTCTTTTTCCGCGTATCCCGCAATTATATCGTCTCCCTCAAGGCCATCCAGGGATTCGAACACATCGTCGGCAGCCGGCTGAAAATCCACCTTGTCCCTCCGCTCAAGACGGAGATCCTCGTCGCCCGTTCCCGCGTGCGGGAATTCAAGGACTGGATCTCCTGATATCATTTTGACACTAAAACCCATTTGTATATGAAACACATCTTACGTTCTTTCCTGCTCGCCGTCGCACTGATGGCAGCCCTGGCACCGGCCGGTGCCCGCTCCAAGAAAAAAGCGGCGGACACGCCGCCGGTCAAATACGTCTTCTACATGATCGGTGACGGCATGGGCATCAACGAGGTCGTCGCCACCGAGCAGTACAATGCCGCGACCGGCTACGGCCCCGCCAGCATCAACTTCTTCCACTTCCCTGTCCGGAACTTCATCTCGACCGTCTCCGCCTCCTCCCTGGTCACGGACTCCGCCGCCGGCGGCACTGCGCTCGCGACCGGTGTCAAGACCTATAACAATGCGGTCGGCGTAGACATGGACGGCAAACCGGTCTCCAACCTGGTAGAATGGGCCAAAGCCGCCGGCTATGGCACCGGCATCGCGACCAGCGTGGGTGTCAACCATGCCACGCCGGCCTGCTTCACCGCCCATACCGCCCAGCGCGGCAGTTATGAAGAGATCGCCTTCCAGTACCTCACCGCCCCCATCGACTTCGCCGCCGGCGCCGGTTTCCTCACCGAACGCCGCACCGGCCATGACAGCGCGTTCTTCGAGACCGAGGCCCGGGGTGTCGGCATCAAGGTCTTCCACGGCCCGGCCGCTTTCAAGGGCATCGAAAACGAGAAAGGACGTGTCCTCTGCCTCAGCGGAAAGACCGAATCCGACCTTCCTTATGCCATCGACCGCAAGGATGACGATACCAAACTGTCCGACTTCGTCGAGGCAGGTATCGCTTACCTGGACGCGAATTTCGGTGACAAGGGCTTCTTCTTCATGGTCGAAGGCGGCAAGATCGACTACGGCGGCCATGCCGACGACGGTGCCGCCTGCTTCCAGGAACTCACCGACTTCGCGAACGCCATCGATGTCGTCCTCGCCTTCCAGGCGAAGCATCCGGACGAGACCCTGATCGTCATCACCGCCGACCATGAGACCGGCGGACTCCAGCTGGGTTCCGGCCAGTATGAGATGCACCCGGACCTGCTGGGCCACCAGAAGATGTCCACCAGCGCACTGACGGCCAAGTTCCGCTCCACCTTCTTCCCGCAGCAGCCGCAGGGCGGCCGCGGCCAGGGCCAGGGCCGTCCGCAGGGACAGCAGGGCCAGCAGGGCGCCCGTCCGCCTTTCGCTGCCCAGCAGGAATACACTCCTCCGACCTGGGACCAGATCAAGGATTTCTTCCGCGAGAACCTCGGACTCTGGGGACCTGTCACCGTCAGCGAACGCCAGGAAGCCGCGCTTAAGGAGACTTACGACCGGACCTTCGGCGTCGGCGGCGACCGGGAGAACAACGTCGCCAACCTGTATGCCGTCAACACCCGCCTCGTGGCCGAAGCGGTCGATGTCCTGAACAAGGCCGCCGGCTTCCAGTGGAGCCACGGAGCCCACACCGGTTCTCCGGTCGGCCTGTATGCCAAGGGCAAGTGCGAGGAAGCCTTCATCCCCGTGGAGGACAACGCGCAGATCGCTCCGATCATCGCCACCCTGGCCGGCTACAAACGCTAGCCCTCAACCCCTTACAGGAAGGCCCCGGATCCTTGGCTGGATCCGGGGCCTTCTGCATTCGCGGTCGTTTCAGACTATTCGTAGTTCGGGTTCTGCTTGAGGTTCGGGTTGTACCGGACATCATCCTGCGGGATCGGGTACAGGTTGTACTTGTCATCTACGTCGG
>JBGUXJ010000176.1:0-3038 GCA_045222055.1 Candidatus Cryptobacteroides sp.
CAACTCAAATTGCGTTACAGCTTTGGTACCGCCGGTAACAACAACATTCCTTCCGGCTATATCTCGAAGGTCTATTCGGCCTATGCCACGACGGATCCTACGTTCACCAACCCGATCAGCACCTCGGATACCTATTGGATGGCCGGCAAGACCATGAACAATCCCGACCTGACCTGGGAGACCACCTATACGCACAATATTGGTGTGGACTTCAGCCTGTTCAAGGGGAAACTCAGCGGTAGCGTCGAGGTGTACCAGAACGATACGAAGGACCTGCTGATCCAGTATGACATCAAGGGTACCGGATACGACAACCAGTACCGCAACATCGGTTCCACCCGCAACCGCGGTGTCGAACTGTCGTTGAACATGCCGGTGATTTCCACGAAGGATGCCTCCCTGAACATATCGGCCAACATTTCCTATAACAAGAACAAGGTTGTCTCGCTGGGCGGTCAGCAGACGTTGACGGCCAGTTCCGGCTGGGCTTCTACGGAAATCGGTACCGATTACCTGGTGCAGGTGGACGAGCCGATGGGCAATATGTACGGCTATCTCAGCGATGGCCTCTACACGGTAGATGATTTCGATTATATGGGTGGAAAATGGGTTTTGAAGGATGGCGTCGCCGACGCTTCCTCCATCATCGGATCCACTTACTTCCGTCCCGGTGCCATGAAACTCAAAGACTTGGACGGTGACGGCAAGATTACCGAATCGGACAAGCGGGTTATCGGAAACGCGATCCCGGACGTTACAGGTGGTTTCTCTCTCAGCGGTTACTACAAGGGCTTCGACCTGAGCGCCAACTTCAGCTATATGCTGGGCCAGCAGGTCTATAACGCCAACAAGATCGAGTTCAACTCTTCCCGTAAGTTCACGACCCTGCGTAACCTGACGACCGCCATGGACGTGAACAACCGCTGGACCAACATCGACTGGACCACCGGCGCCCTGGTGGACGATCCGGACCAGCTGCGTGCGTTGAATGCCGGCAAGACCATGTGGTCGCCGTGCATCCAGAATGCCGTGTTCAGCGATGCGGCTGTTGAAAACGCCTCCTTCCTGCGCCTGCAGACCCTCACCCTGGGCTACACCCTGCCGGAAGCACTCACCCAGAAGGTCTGCCTGCGGAAGGTCCGCGTCTATGTGACCGGTACGAACCTCTTCTGCCTGACCAATTACAGCGGTTTCGATCCCGAGGTGGATACGCGCCGCTCGACTCCGCTGACGCCCGGTGTGGATTGCTCGGCTTATCCCAAGAGCATCGGCTACGTGGCAGGTATTAATCTCACATTCTAAAAGGTACCGACATGAAAAAGATTATCATAGTTACTGCGGCACTCGTTGCCCTGATGACCATCCCTTCGTGTGAAAAGGTGCTGGACCAAAAATCCCCCTCTACGTTCGACGATTCCGTGGTGTATTCCAACTACACGCTGGCCGAACAGACCATTTTCTCCATCCACATCGCTTTCGGCGAGCAGAACAGCTATCGTGGCCGTTTCCTGCCCTGGTATGGTTTCAATACTGATATCGAGTGGTACAACTCTGCCAAGAACGACGACAAGACACAGATTGTCGCCTACGATATCCGGACGAACAACAGCCAGCTGAACGACAGCAAGAATCCTTTTGCCGATATGTATAGCGGTATCGAGCGCGCCAACCTGGCCATCGAAGGTCTGCGTACCTATGGCAATACGGAGCAGGACAGCAAGATGGCTTACCTGCTGGGCGAGGCCCTCACGCTGCGCGCGATGCTGTATTACGACCTGACGAAAGCCTGGGGCGACGTTCCCGCACGCTTCTCTTCGCTGACGTCCGAGTCCCTCTATGTGAAAAAGGCAGACCGCGACGTGATCTACAAACAGATCCTCTCCGATCTGGACGAGGCGATCAAATACCTCCCTTATCCGGGTGCTTCGTCGCAGACGGCCACGACCGACCGGGTGAACAAGGTCTTTGCAGAAGGCCTCTATGCCCGTATCGCCCTGGCTGCCTCTGGTTTTGCCATGCGTCCCGACGAGGGTAAGGTGGGTACCGGCGACCTGGGTACGGTGCGCCTGTCCAATGACCCCGATCTCCAGAAAAACGTGCTGTATCCGAAGGCCCTGGCTTACCTGAAGGATGCCATCAGCTCCCAGACCTGCTCGCTGGTAGGGGATTACGAGACCCTCTGGCGCAGCTTCAATGCCATGGACCTGACGGCCGGCAAGGAATTCCTGTTCAACATTCCTTTTGGCGCCAATGAGCAGAAAGCCCGTGGCCGTTGGAATTTTACCTTTGCCGTGAAGGCGGAGAACTCGACCATCTTCGGTTACAATGTCAACCAGGGCGGTGTGGCCGGTCCTACCCCTACCACCTGGTTCATGTACGATCCGCTTGATACGCGTCGCGACGTGACCTGCGTGAACTACAAGCTGGTGAAGAACGTGCTGACCCCCGGCGGTATCAAGAGCTGGTACTTCGGCAAGTATCGTTTCAACTGGATGACCCTCTTCCCGTACAATGGTGGTAATGACGACGGCGTCAAGCCGGTTGTGATGCGTTACGCCGACGTGCTGCTGATGGCGGCTGAGATTGCAAACGAACTGGACGAGACGCCCTTTGCAAAGGATTGCCTGAAAGAGGTACGCAGACGTGCCTTCAAAGGGAATGAAGCGGTGGCGGATGCCTATGTGGATGCCCTCTCCGGCAAGGATGCCATTTTTGAGGCGATTGTTACCGAACGCGCCCTGGAATTCTGCGGCGAGTTCCTCCGTAAAGGCGACCTCATCCGTTGGAATCGCCTGTACAGCGCCCTGGCTGCGGAGAAGGCCGAAATGAAAGACCTGGCCTCCCTGTCCGGCGACTATGCCGGCCTGACCGGAAATGTCTGGTATCGCGAGGCCGAGGACGGCGAGTCCCTCCAGTTCTATGGCCTGGGTCCCGGCGAAATTACCTCTCCCGGAACCGACTGGGAAATGGAAGAAGGATATGTGAGCACGACCAAGTTCAAAGACGAGGATATCGAATACCTCTTCTCCCAGCCCGAT
>JBGUXJ010000177.1:0-7540 GCA_045222055.1 Candidatus Cryptobacteroides sp.
CCCGAATTCCACTGGACGGATGCCAACTACGGCACCATCACCTCCTTCTTCTCCATCTTCTACGCCATCTGCTGCCTGTTCGCGGGCAAGTTCATCGACTGGATGGGCACCAAGAAGGGATATCTCATCGCCATCGGCGTCTGGTCGTTCGGCGCCTGCCTGCATGCCGCCTGCGGCTGGGCGACGGCGCACCTGACGGGCTTGGGCAGCGTCGCCGCGATGCGTGCGGTCGAAGCCGGAAGCAATGCCGCCCTGGCGGTTACCACGACTTCCGTTTACCTGTTCCTGCTCTGTCGGGGTATCCTCGCCCTCGGCGAGTCCGGCAACTTCCCGGCCGCCATCAAGGTGACGGCCGAGTATTTCCCGAAGAAAGACCGCGCATTCGCGACTTCGATCTTCAATGCCGGCGCATCCGTGGGAGCATTGGCCGCTCCGCTGCTGATTCCGCCGCTGGCCGTCAGGTTCGGCTGGGAACGGGCGTTCATCATTATCGGCGCACTGGGCTTCATCTGGATGTTCTTCTGGCAGTTCATGTATGAGAAACCGGAAGAAAGCAGCAAAGTCAATGACGCTGAACTGGCTTACATCCACCAGGATGATGCCGCCGAGGCGGCCGAGAAGGCCGCCATCGCCGGACAGAAGTCGATCCCGATGATGCAGTGTTTCAAGTACAGGCAGACCTGGTCCTTCATCGCCGGCAAGTTCTTCACCGACGGTGTGTGGTGGTTTTTCCTGTTCTGGGCGCCTTCCTATTTCAGCAACCAGTTCAACGCTCCCGCCACCTCCGGACTGGGGCAGGGGCTGATATTTACACTCTATGCCATCGTGACCGTGATTTCGATCATCGGCGGTTATCTCCCGAAGGTGTTCGTGGAACAGAAAGGCATGAACCCGTATGCCGGTCGGATGCTTGCGATGCTGATCTTCGCATTCTTTCCCATCGCCGCGCTCTTTGCGCAGCCCTTGGGCGTGAGCATGGACTCCCCGTGGTGGCCTGCCGTCCTGATCGGTCTAGCCGCAGCGGGGCACCAGGCCTGGAGCGCCAACCTTTTCTCCACGATCGGTGACATGTTCCCGAAAAGTACGGTCGCTACCGTAACCGGCATCGGTGCCATGGCGGGCGGCGTCGGTTCCATGATCGTCCAGAAAGTGGCCGGCAATCTTTTCACCTATGCCGAAAACGCGGGTTCCGCGTTCCGCTTCCTGGGCTTCGAAGGCAAGCCCGCAGGGTATTTCATCATGTTCTGTTTCTGCGGAGTGGCTTACCTTTTCGCCTGGGTTGTCATGAAGATCCTTGTGCCGGAATACAAGCCGGTTGAAATCGAGTAGTCAAACAATACTGCGGCTTTTTAACATGAAGAAAGTGATTAAGGTACTTGCCGTCATCCTTGCCGTCCTGGCGCTGCTGATCCTGGGATTCCGGTGGTTCACCCGGCCCGCTCACCGGGTCCCGGAAGTGAGTGCCGGCACGCTGGTCCGCATGCCGGACTTCCCATGCAGGAACGTATCGCCCCGTGTCGTATCCGTCTGGCTCCCGGAAGGTTATTCGGAGCAGGAAAGGTATCCCGTCCTCTACATGCATGACGGCCAGATGCTTTTCGACGCGGAAGCGACCTGGAACCATCAGGAATGGGGAGTGGATGAAACCTTGACGGCCCTCATTTCCGAGGGAAAAGTCCCTCCGTGCATCGTCGTCGCCATGAACAACACGGCAGACCGGCTGGATGAGTATTTCCCGCAGAAAGTCGTGGGTTATCTGGACAGAGGAATCCGTTCCAAAAGCACGATGATACCCACAGGGGATGCATATGTCCGTTTTATGGTAAATGTCCTGAAACCCTATATCGACCAGCACTATTCCACGCTTCCGGACAAGGACCATACCTTTATCGCCGGATCCAGCATGGGCGGACTCATCTCTTTGTACGCCGTCTGTGAATATCCTGAAGTTTTCGGAGGTGCCGCCTGCCTGTCTACCCATGTCTCCATGGAAAAGTTGCCGATGGGAAAGGAAAACGATGCATGGGCGGAGGCGTTCCTTGCCTATCTTGCGGATTCGATACCCTCTTCAGAAGGACATCTTCTTTACATGGATCATGGAACCAAGGGCTTTGATGCCGGATATGGTCCCTGGCAGGAACGGATCGATGTCCTGTTCCGGGAAAAAGGATGGGACGAGGCACATTACCGGAGCCGGGTCATAGAGGGACACGACCACAACGAAACCTGCTGGTCGGAAAGATTGCCGGGAATCCTCTGTTATCTGCTTAACGGACAAAATCCTAAATAAAACATTTGAATATGAAACGCTTCTTACGAACCATCCTGTCTGCCGGGATCTTGGTGTCCCTGTCAGCCGGGACACTGTACGCACGGGAAGTCATTTCGCTGAATGCCGGATGGACCTTTACGCCCACCCGTTCCGCCGGGATGATGCGTTTCGCACCCCGGGGCAACGCACCTGCTACGATCGACCTTCCGCATACCTGGAACGCCGAGGACTTCATGAACGACGGCGGTTACCGCAGGGGATGGGGCACCTATTCCAAAAGGATGGAGATTCCTGAGGATTACCGTGGCAAGCGGGTTTTCATCAAATTCGAAGGTGCTGGTTCCATGGCCATCGTGATGGTCAACAACCGACTGGTCGGTGAACACCGCGGTCCCTACAACACCTTTACTTTTGAACTGACCCCATTCCTTCGTTTCGGAACAGCCAACAGTCTTACGGTCCTGTGCAACAACGAGCCGCAGTTCGATATCGCCCCGCAGGGCGGCGACTTCAACCTGTACGGCGGCCTGTACCGCGACGTCTGGATGATCGTGACGGACGAAGCTTGCATCTCTCCACTCTATTATGGTTCCAACGGCGTGCTGATCCACCAGAACATGGTGAATGAAAAACGCGCGGAACTGACAGTGGACGTACATCTGTCCTCCTCGGCAGGTTATGACGGTTGCGAAGTCTGTTTTACACTGGAGGATGCTTCCGGAAAGGTGGTGGCCGAAAAGAAATCGACCCGGATCAACAATGACCGCGCTGTCTGCAGTCTTGGCCTTGACACGCCGCATCTGTGGGACGGAAAGGAGGATCCCTATCTCTACAAGGCCGTTACGGTTCTGAAGAAAGACGGCAAGGAAATCGACCGCGTCGAGGAAATGACGGGTTTCCGCTATTTCTGGATCGACAAGGAAAAGGGTTTCTTCCTTAACGGAAGGCACCTCAAACTGCAGGGTGTCTGCCGCCATCAGGACTGGGGAGACCTTGCCGTGGCACTCAAGCAGGAGAATCACCTGGCCGACTATGACCTCTTTGACGAGATCGGCGCGAACGCCCTCCGGCTGGCCCATTACCCGCAGGCCAAGTTCATGTTCCAGGAGGCGGACCGCCGCGGCTACGTCGTCTGGGAGGAGATCCCGTTCGTGGGAGGTTATGTCGAAACGCAAGCCTTTGATGACAACCTCCGGCTGCAACTCAAGGAAATGATCCTGCAGAACTATAACCATCCGTCCATCTGCTTCTGGGGGCTCTACAATGAAATCCACGGTGATTTCGACGCCATTACCGGCGACCTGAACGTCTTGGCGCACGAACTGGACCCGGGGCGTCTCACCGTCGCCGCGACGGACCAGGAAGGGACGTATACGACGATTCCGGATGCGATCGGCTGGAACAAGTACTTCGGCTGGTATTATGACACTGTCAGCGATTTCGGCCCGTTCCTGGACGACTGGCATGCCCGTTTCCCGGATGCCCGGATCGGTATCAGCGAATACGGTGGCGGCGGCAGCAAGATCATGCATGTCGCTAAATATGGACCTGAAGACGAAAAGGATGTCAGAGCAACTTCCCGGGCCCGCATGCACCCGGAAGAGAAGCAGACCTACATCCACATCCACGACTGGAAGACGATCGCCGAACGCGACTATGTCTGGGGTTCCTTCGTCTGGAACATGTTTGATTTCGCTTCCTCCATGCGGCAGGAAGGCGATACCAACAACCAGAATGACAAGGGCCTGGTGACCCGAGACCGCCAGACCCGGAAGGATGCGTTCTACTTCTACAAGGCCAACTGGAACAAAGATGTAAAGACGGTCCATCTCTGCTCGAAGAATTACACGGAGCGGAAAGAGGATACGACGGATGTCATCGTATTTACGACGGCCCCTTCGGCGAAGCTTTATGTAAATGGCAAACAGATCGGCGGTACCGCCCGGCCGGATGCATTCAAGACGGTCTGCTGGCCTTCCGTCAAGTTGGCCAAAGGCGAGAACAAGGTCGTGGTCAAGACTCCGCAGGGAGAAGACACCGCTACCTGGACGGTTGAGTAAAACGGAAGGTTGATCCTTCTGTCGGACTTCTTCAGTAACTGGTTTTAAAAGAACACGTTGTTATATCGTCTTCCAAGCCGGATCCGGTAACCCTCAGGGTAGCGGTTCCGGCTTTTCCATCGTTCTGGAGGAGGACCTGGGCCAGGCCGTTGAACGTTTGGACTTTGAAGGTGCGGGCATCCCGGTTTTCCGGGCGCTCCTGTGCCTGCCACGCCGGGTCGCCGTTGCCGACGCCCAGGATCCGGACCGGTCCTTCGACCGTGAGCAGGAGTTCTTCGCAGGCATCCGGAACGAAGCGTCCTTTTCCGTCGGTCAGGCGGATCGTGCAGACAGCCACGTCCCGGCCATCGGCCAGTAAGGTGCTTCGGTCGGTTTCCACATGGATCCGGTCGGCGTGACCGGTCGTTTCAATGCTCTCTTCCAGTACTTTGCGGCCGTTCCTGTATCCGACGGCCCGGAGCCGTCCGGGCTTATAGGCGGTCTGCCAGTTCAGGTGGCCGGCATGCGGCATCTTCTTCCGTCCCAGGCGTTTCCCGTTCACGAACAGTTCCACTTCATCGCAGTTTCCATATGCCCAGACCTCGACGGTCTCACCTTCATGTCCCTGCAGGTTCCAGTGGGGGAGCAGGTGCAGGACCGGCTCCTCCGTCCACCAGGCCTTGAGGTACCAGGCTTCGTCTTTCGGGAAACCGCAGTAGTCCAGGATACCGAACTCGCTGCCCGTCGCCGGGAATTCCAGCGGGTTGGGCTCGCCCCGGTAATCGAAGCCCGTCCACCAGAACAGCCCGCCCAGCCAGGGACGCTGCTCATAGAACTGCCAGCCACGCTCGATCCGGTTAAGGGCACCGTCCTTTTCATCCGGTATCCGGTTGAGGGCTGCCATGCGTCCGTGGGCGACGTCGTCGAAATAGATCCCCCGCGTACCGCATCCGGTGGTCTCTTCGGAACCGACGGCACGCCGCTGCGGATAATCCTTCCGATGCTGCTCGATTGGATTCTGCATCATGTAGTTATAGCCGGCGACGTCGGCCGGTACGACGATGTTCGGACCGGAACTGGTCGCCACGGCCATGGGGCGGGTCGAATCGATACGGTGGCAGAATTCGCGCATGGATTCGGCGATTTTCCGGCCTTTGTCGTTCCACTCCAGGCCCCATTCCTCGTTACCGACGCTCCACAGGATGACGGACGGATGGTTGCGGTCCCGTTCGATCATGCGCCGGAGCAGGCGGATGTGTTCCTCGTTGACACCCATCAGCCGGTTTTCTTCCATGACCAGGACTCCCAGACTGTCGCAGATGGCGAGCAGTTCCGGGGCCATCGGATTGTGGCTGGAGCGGATGGCGTTGACACCCAGCGCCTTGAGTTGGCGTACACGCCAGAGTTGCAGGGCATCCGGGATGGCGACCCCGACGCCGGCATGGTCCTGGTGCAGGTTCACGCCCTTGATTTCCACGCGTCTGCCATTCAGCAGGAACCCCTTGTCTGCATCAAAGACCGCTTCCCTGATTCCAAAGGAAGTGTCATAGGTATCTACAGTTTTTCCCTCCAGCATGACGTTTGTCCGGAGTGTATATCGATACGGATCCTCCGTGCTCCAGAGCCGGGGAGAACGGACGTGGAGGGTGGCAGTGCCGGGAAGTGTCTCTTTGGCAGCCAGGGTGAGGGCCGGTTCCTGAATGGACTGGACGGGATGACCTTCTGCGTCCAGCAACGTATGTTCCAACCGGACCGTCGCGGTCGTGGTGGAACTGTTGGTGACATGCGTTTCAATTCTGACCTCGGCTTCGGTGTACGGCGCCTTCGTATCGGCATGGACAAATGTCCCGAAAGGCGTGACATGGACCGGATCCGTCTTGTCCAGCCAGACATGGCGGTAGATGCCCGCACCCTCGTAGAACCAGCCTTCTTCCAGGGACGCATCGACCCGGACGGCAACGACGTTCTCACCGCCGTAATTGAGGTATTCGGAAATGTCGTAGACCTGCGTGGCGTAGCCGCTCGGTTCATTTCCAAGATAGAAGCCATTCACCCAGATCCGGGCGTCCCTGAAGATGCCATCGAATTGAATGGCAATATGCCGGCCTTCGTCACTTGCAGGAATGCTGAAGGTCTTCCTATACCAGCCCACGCTGGTTTCAGGATACTTGTATCCGACGGTCTTGTAACCGTGGCTGTGGCTTGCCTCCCGGGCGAAAGGAAGATCGACGACCCAGTCGTGTGGCAGGTCGACTGTCTTCCATCGCGCAGGCCATTTCGTCGGATCGAAATCCGGGGAATAGGGACCGGCATTGTGGATGGAGGCCGCCTTGGTCAAGTAGTTGAAATACTCGGTGCCGCAGCCGAAGTCCCTGGCCGGATCGGCGGCATGTCCGAAGGCGAAGGACCATTCCTTGTCGAAGAGGATATGCTCGCGTCCGGCCCGGATGGGAAGGGCGAGGGCCAGAAACAGCAGGGCGAAGAACAATCGTTTCATAAGAATCAGAGGGTCAGCAAATTGGCGACGTCATGACGCTCGCCGACCAGCCAGAGGACATCGCCTTCGGCGAAGGGAATGTGGACGTCCGGGGTGTGCAGCTGGCCGTCTTCGGTCTCAACGCCGGCGATCAGACAATGGTATTTGTTGCGGATGCCGCTGTCCCGGAGGGTTTTGCCCAGGAAAGGGGAGCCGGCATGGATGGGCAGCTGGCGGAGGATCATCTCGCTGTCCTGGATCAGGTCTTCGTCGATCGGGCGGGCGGCCTTGGCGATTTCCGCGCCGAACACTTCCATCTCGCTGTCCGTACCGATGACCTGGATGCGGTCCTGGGGATAGATCCGGTCGGCGGCTTTCGGGATGTTGATCCGTTTGCGGCCGCGCAGGATGGAGACGACATGGACTCCGAACCGCTGGCCGAAATTGAGTTCCGCCAGCGTTTTACCGGCCCAGTCAATGTCTTCGGGAATATCAAAATCCGCCAGGTGCAGATCCTTGGACATCAAGCTGCTGGCATATTCCGGACGCTTTTCGCCGAGATATTCCGCCCGGATTTCACGGGCGCGGAGGTTGTGCTTGAACGTCTGCTCGATCCGGAACGACTGGCGCTTGATGAAGCGGTTGCTGACCATGAAGATGATGATGGCCAGGGCGAGGATGAAAACCAGGATGCCCGAGAAATGGAAGAGTTTGAAAAGCACATAGAAGACAAATCCCATGGCCAGCATAACG
>JBGUXJ010000178.1:0-15035 GCA_045222055.1 Candidatus Cryptobacteroides sp.
AAGACGTCTTCGTCATCCCTGACCTGGACACCGAAACCCTGAAACAGGCAGACCTCGAAGTCCGCGTCACCCTGCGGAACCATGAGAACAAGCCGGTCGAAGGCGTGCTCGCCCTCGAGCTGACCAATTCAGACATCGTCCGCCCCGTTTCCTACGGGACGGCCTCCCTGCCGGTCGCCCTCGATGCAGGCGAGACCAAGGTCGTCACCCTGACCCCAGCCGAAGCGGCCCTCCTGCATCTGGACAACCCGCGCGTCTGGTGGACCTATGACCTCGGAGCCCCCGAACTGTATACCCTCAAGGCCTGCGTCGAGACCGGCGGAGCCCTGTCGGACAAGAAAGATACGGATTTCGGCGTGCGCAAGATCGAGAGCCGGCTGACCGCCGACAATTACCGGCAGTTCACCCTCAACGGCAAGGACATCCTCCTCAAGGGTGCCGGCTGGACCGATGACATCTTCCTGCGCGACACCCCGGAATCCATCTCCCGCCAGGTCGAGTATGTCCGGGACATGAACCTGAACCTCATCCGCTTCGAGAACATCTGGGGCAAGGACGACCTCGTCTATACCCTGTGCGACCGGCGTGGCGTGATGGCCCTCGTGGGCTTCAGCTGCCAGTGGGAATGGGAAGACTACTGCGGCCTGCCCGAAGTCCGGAACTGGGGCTGCATCAACACGCCTGAGACAGAAGACCTTGCGGTAGATTATTTCCGCGACCAGGTCATCCGCCTGCACAACCATGCCTCCGTCATCGCCTGGATGACCGGCAGCGACCGCATCCCGAATCCGGGCCTGGAAGAGCGGTACATGGAAATCTACCGGCAGCAGGAATACCGTCCCTATGTCAACTCGGCGAAAAACCAGGTCAGTACGGTCAGCGGCTGGTCGGGATCCAAGATGGAAGGACCGTACGAGTACGTCGCCCCGAATTACTGGTACCTCGACAAAGAGGCCGGCGGCGCATTCGGCTGGAACACGGAGACCGGCATCGGCGCCAACCTGCCCCAGCTCGGTTCCCTGCGCCGGATGATCCCCGCAGACAAGTTGTGGCCGCTGTCCGAGGACTGGGACTACCACTGCACCGCCTCCTCTTCCGCCATGAACAAGACGACGGTCCTGCAGGAGACAATCAACGGGCTGTACGGCGGTTTCGACGGTCTGGAAGACTTCGTGCGCAAGGCCCACGCCGTGGACTATGACGGCACCCGCGCCATGTTCGAGGCCTTCCGCGTCCGTGTGCCGAAGACCACCGGCATCATCCAGTGGATGCTCAATTCCGCCTGGCCGTCCCTATACTGGCAGCTCTACGACTGGTACGGCGTCCCGACCGCCGGCTACTACGGCACGAAGAAGGCCTGCGAACCGCGCCAGCTGCTGTTCGACTATGCCGACCGGAAGGTCTATGCCGTCAACGAAAGCGCCGACAACGCCCCCTTCGAACTGAAGGCAACCGTCAAGGTCTATGACGGTGCGTCCAAACTGCTCGCCCAGGAAAGCAAGACCCTGAAGATCAATTACCGCGAGGTGCTCCCGGTCTTCGACCTGCGCCGCTTCGACGGCAAGCCCCATTTCGTGGCCCTCACGCTCGAGACGCCCGACGGAACCTTCGTCGCGGACAACTTCTACGCCCTCCCGGCCAAGGATACCGACTTCAACTGGAAAAAAACCAACTGGTATGTCACGGAAGTGAATGCATACGCAGACCTGGGCTTCGTTTTCAGCGGCGACAAAGCCGATGTCCAGATGACCGTCGCCGGCAACCAGGTCACCCTGACCAATCCGTCCGACGTCATCGCCCCGATGGTGATCCTTGAGGCCAAGGATTCCGAAGGGAACCTCGTGGTGCCGGCCTGTTGGAGCGACAACTTCTTCCCGCTGCTGCCCGGCCAGTCCAAGACCGTGACCTGCAAGGCGGAAACCACTGACATTCACTTTGAATTAAACAAATAGACTATGAAAAGAATCTTTCTCCTCCTGCTGGGCGCCGGCCTCGGCCTGACGGCCTTCGCCCAGACAGACCAGGGACGGGACCTGTCCAAATACGCGGACGACAAGTTCAACGAAGACGACCAGTATACGGTCGCCGTCCCCTACCAGACCGTCAAGGTCAAACCGGTAAAGAAAGGGAAGATCAAGAACATCATCGTCCTGGTGGGCGACGGCATGGGCCTGGAGCAGGTCAGCGTCGGCTGGACCCTCAACGGCGGCCGCCTCAACCTGGACAACTTCCCCGTTGCCGGCTATTCCCGCACCTGGGCGTCCGACCGGCTGGTCACGGACTCCAGCGCCGGCGGCACCGGCATCTCCTCCGGTATCAAGACCAAATACGGCTACATCGGCGTGGATGATGACGGACAACCGGTCCCCAGCCTGCTCCACCTGGCGCAGCGTCTGGGCAAGAAGACCGGCGTGGCCGTGACCTGCCGGATCAACGACTCCACCCCCGCCGACTTCGTCTGCCACTCCACGGACCGGCATGAAGAAGCCGAAATCGCCGCCCAGTACATCGACAGCGGCGTGGACTTTCTCACCGGCGGCGGTCGCCAGTTCTGGGACGAACGCGAAGACGGCCGCAACCTCATCCATGAAATGCAGGCGAAGGGCTACACCTTCGTAGACAACGACGCAGACCTGAAGGCCGTCAAGTCCGGAAAGGTGCTCGGGCTGTTCGCCCCGCTGGACTGCCCGCCGGTGCTGGACCGCGGCCCCATCCTGGAAGACAGCGCCATGAAGGCCATCGAACTGCTGGACAACAAGAAAGGCTTCTTCCTGATGATCGAGGGCTCCCAGATCGACGACTGGGCCCACCGCAACAAGGTCGGCTACATGGCCGAAGAGTTCTTCGAGTTCGACCGGATCATCGGCAAGGTCCTGCAATGGGCCGAGAAGGACGGCCACACCCTGGTCATCGTGACGGCTGACCATGCCACCGGCGGCCTGACCCTGATCGACGGCAGCCTCGAGGACCGCAGCGTCAAGGTCCATTTCTCGACCAAGGGACATAACGGCATCATCGTGCCGGTGTTCGCCTATGGCCCCCACGCGGAAGACTTTGTCGGTGTCTATGAAAACGCCGAACTCTCCCGCCGGATCCGTGCACTGATGAAATAACAACAGAAAAGCTTCAACCACATGACACTAGGAATTGATATCGGAGGCACCAACCTTTGCCTGGGACTTGTCAACGACGGCATCCTCATGCAGCGGTTCTCGACACCCTCCTTCGAACCCAACGCTTCCCTGGAACAGACACTGGACTACCTGTCGTCCCAGATTGACCGGATCCTGTCTCCCGGAACGAAAAAGATCGGCATCGGCGTCCCTTCCGTCGTGGATGTCAAACGCGGCATCGTCTATGACACGCAGAACATACCCTCCTGGAAAGAAGTGCCGCTGAAAGAACACCTGGAATCCAGATACCAGGTGCCCGTGGCCGTCAACAACGACGCCAACTGCTTCGCCATGGGCGCTTACGGCACGTTCCCCGAAAACGAACGTCCGGAAGTGCTGGTCGGCATCACCCTCGGCACCGGCGTCGGCATGGGCATCGTCGAGAACGGCAGACTGTTCTGCGGCTACAACTGCGGCGCCGGCGAACTCGGCTGCCTGCCCTACCGCAACTCGATCATCGAGGATTACGTCAGCAAGAAATTCTTCGTAAACAAGCCCTGGGATGCACACGGGACCGCCAACGCGGCGCTGGAAGGCAACCTCGGAGCCATCGCGATCTACGAGGAATTCGGCCGCCACATGGGCGCCCTGCTCTGCGACGTCATGTTCGCCTACGATCCGAGCCACATCGTCATCGGCGGTGGCATCGCGAATGCCTACGCCCTCTTCCGTCCTGCGATGGAAGCCTATCTCAAACAGAATTTCCCCTATCGTAAAGCGCTTGAGCGGGTCGTCATCCAGCCGTTGGTCAGCGACGACGTCCAACTGATCGGCGCTTCCATGATATAGAAACACTATTTATTAACATTTTAACCTTTAATCAACTACCGTATTCGTATGAAAACCATTAAATTCCTCCTGCTTCTGCTGCCGGCGGTCTTCGCTTGGAACCTCCAAGCCCAGAACCTGACGGTACGGGGAACGATTACGGACGCCTCCAACGGCGCACCGGTTCCCTATGCCTCAGTCGTCGTCAAGAGCACCTCTGCATGGACGACCTCCGATGCAGACGGGCGCTATGAAATCCAGGCGCCCTCGAACGGGACCCTTTCGGTCGCGATTCTGGGTTATCAGGAAGAAGAAGTCGATGTCAACGGTCGCACGACCGTGAATATCGCACTGAATCCGGAACTCGACCAACTCAGCGAATCCGTCGTCATCGGTTACGGTGTCCAGCAGAAGAAACTGGTCACCGGCTCGACCATCCAGGTCAAGGGTGACGACCTCGCCAAACTCAGCACGACCTCCGCGGTCGCCGCGCTCCAGAGCCAGAGCCCGGGTGTAAACATCACCCAGAACTCCGGTCAGCCGGGCCGTGGCTACAAGGTCAACATCCGCGGTATCGGCACCGTCGGTGATTCCGATCCGCTCTATGTCATTGACGGCGTGGCCGGCGGTGACATCAACGCGCTCAACCCCAACGACATCGAGTCCATCGACATCCTGAAGGACGCCGCCTCCGCCGCCATCTACGGTGCGCGTGCTGCGAACGGCGTCGTGCTGGTCACCACCAGACAGGGCAAGGAAGGCCGCGCCATCCTCACTTATGACGGCTACGTCGGCGCACAGTACATCGCCAAGATGCCCGACCTGGTGAATGCCAAGGAATACATGGAACTGCACAACCTGGCCCGCAAGAATTCCGGTCTTCCGGAAGTTGACTTCGCGGCCGTCCTTCCTTCCAACCTGTACAACTCCATTCAGAACGGCTCCTGGAAAGGCACCAACTGGGTGGAAGAAATGTACAACAAGGGTGCGCTTACCCAGAACCACACCGTGAGCCTGGCCGGCGGCAACGCAGACCACAGGTACTCCATGGGTCTCTCCTACACCGGACAGGACGGTATCCTCGGCTACAACAAGATCAATCCGGTCTATGCCAAATACCGCCGCTATTCCTTCCGCATCAACAGCGACAACGTCGTCATCAAGCGCAACGGACTGGACCTACTCAAGATCGGAGAGACGCTGAACTTCAGCTTCGGCCAGAACAGCGGCATCGCCGAAGGTGACATCTACGACAGTTCCCTGCATGATGCCATCGGCGCCATTCCGCTCCTGCCTGTCTATGCGAAGGACGAGAAAGGCAACGTCACCGGCTTCTACGATGAAGCGATGCAAGAAGCTGAAGGCTGGACCTTCTTCAGCGGCGCCAAGCACCCGATCGGTCTGGATTATTACAGCCGGCGAGGCAACAACCTGGAGAAGTTCTACTCCCTGCATGCCAGCGTCTATGCCGAACTGCAGCCGATCAAGAACCTGCGGATTAAGAGCCAGTTCGGTTACCGGCTGTCCGCCTCCTCCGAGCGCAGCTATGCCATGATCTATCAGCTCACCGGCACCCAGTACAACAACGTGGACGAAATCCGGCAGAGCATGCGGCTCAACCACCGTTACACCTGGGAGAACACCGCATCCTATCACTTCGACATCAACAACGACCATGTCTTTGACACCGTCGTCGGTCAATCCATCGAGAAATGGGGCTTCGGCGAAAGCATCAGCGCGAAATCCTCGAACAGCATCTTCCCCAATGACTTCGAGCGTGCCTGGCTGAGCAACGGCAAGCCGGCCCTGCTCAGTCAGATCGAAGCTTCCGGTTCCCCGTCCACCAAGGGCGCCCTGGCTTCCTTCTTCGGCCGTGTCAACTACAGCTACAAGGACACGTACCTGTTCTCCGCCACGGTCCGTGCGGACGGTTCCTCCAACTTCGCCCGCGGTCACCGCTGGGGTATCTTCCCGTCGGTTTCCGCCGGCTGGATCCTCTCCAACGAGTCCTTCATGGAAGGAACGCAGGACTGGCTGAACTTCCTGAAACTGCGCGCCAGCTGGGGCCAGAACGGTAACGCCAGCATATCCAACTTCCAGTATCTGTCCACCATCAGCCTGTCCTCCAGCGCCGGTTACTATTTCGCGAACAAGCAGTCCATGACCACCGGTGCCAAGCCGGATGTCCTGGCGAACCCGGATGTCAGCTGGGAAACCTCCGAGCAGACCGACCTCGGTCTCGACGCCCGCTTCTTCAACTCCAGCCTCGGCTTCACCTTCGACTGGTACATCAAGAACACCAAGAACTGGCTCGTCCAGGCCCCGATCGCATCCGTCTATGGCTTCAACTCTCCGTATGTGAATGGCGGTGACGTCCGCAATTCCGGTGTCGAATTCTCCATCGACTATGGCAAGCACACCGGTGCCTTCACGTACGGCGTCCAGTTCAACGGATCCTTCAACAAGAACGAAGTCACCCGTATCGCCAACGCCGAGGGAATCATCCACGGCGAGGAAGACGTCCTGTTTGAGAAGGCGGCTGAAATGTACCGTGCCCAGGTCGGATATCCGATCGGCTACTTCTACGGCTACAAGACCGCCGGCGTCTTCCAGAACCAGGCCCAGGTCGATGCGGCCAAGGCCAAGTACGACGACGCCAAGCCCGGCGACCTGATCTTCGTCGATGTCAACGGTGACGGCAAGATCTCCGAAGAAGACCGCACCATGATCGGTAATCCGAACCCGGACTTCAACGCCGGCCTCAACATCTGGATGGCCTGGAAGGGCTTCGACCTAAGTATCACCGGCTACGGCGCCTTCGGCCAGCAGATCGCCCGTTCCTACCGTTCCCTCGTCGACCGTCCGACCGACAGCTACACCCGCGACCTGTTCAACTGCTGGAGCGGAGAAGGCACTTCCAACCGCCTGCCGCTGTGGACCGTCTGCAACGACCGCAACTGGAGCAACGTCTCTGACATCTTCATCGAGAGCGGCGATTACTTCAAAGTTTCCAACGTTACCCTCGGCTACGACTTTGCCCGCCTGCTTCGCAGCAACTTCATCAGCAAAGCCCGCCTGTACTTCACCGCCCAGAACCTCCTGACCATCACCAAGTACTCCGGCATGGACCCGGAAATCGGCTACGGCTACGGTGAGGACTGGGTGTCCGGCATCGACCTGGGTTACTACCCGAGCGCCCGGACCTTCCTCGTAGGTGTCAACATTCAATTCTAAGGTAAGGTATGAAAACGATTATAAAACTTGTCTCTGTCCTTGCGCTGGGCACCCTGCTCTTCGCAAGTTGTGAGAAGTTCCTGGACACGGTCAGCTACACCGAGAACAACACCAGTAACTTCCCTGCATCGGAAACGGATGCCCTGCAAATGATTACAGGTATCTACAACGTCCTGAACGGTGGCATCTACGAGCCGTCGGCCTCCTACTTCATGACGGCCATGGCCTCTTCCGACGAATGTTTCGGCGGCGGTGGCGTGGACGACTACGACATCCAGTCCTACGACCACTTCATGTATGCCGGACTCGACTCGCACCTGACGTTCTGGCAGGAGTATTACAACGGTATCACCCGCGCCAACATGGCCATCGCCAACCTGGACAAGGTGGAGAACGAGGACATGCGCAACCAGCTCATGGGCGAGGCCTATTTCCTCCGTTCCTATCTGCTGTTCGAACTGACCCAGATGTTCGGTGAAGTTCCGCTGGTTACAAGCGTTCCGAACTCCGTGGACGAGGCGTCCGAGTATCCGGCCCCGGGAACGATCGAACAGATCTACGGTACCATAGCCGCCGGCTTGAAGAAAGCCGTCGAGATCATGCCTTCCAAACCTTGGAACCAATGTGTCTCCGGCCTGCGCCACGCCACCAAATGGGACGCTGAAGGCATCCTGGCCCGCGTCTATCTGTTCTATACCGGCTTCTACAGCGACAAGAATGGCGAGAATATCACCTCCCTGCCGCTCGTGGACCTGGAGACCGGCGAACTCATCAACGAACAGCTGGGCAAGGAATTCGTCGTGCGCGGCCTGGAAGACTGCATCGCCAACAGCGGCCATTCGCTCGTCAGCGACTTCCGCAGGATGTGGCCATACACGAACAAAGCTACGGCCGAGGACTACAAATACGTCCAGGATCTCAAGGCAAGTAAACAATACTGGATCACTGACGATGTGAACCCTGAGGAAATGTTCAGCGTCTGCGTGACCAACCTGAGTTCTTCCTCCCGCTACGGCAACAAATACGACCAGTATCTGGGCGTGCGCAAGCGTTCCAACTACGAAGTGAACGCCTTCCCGTTCGGCCGTGGCTACGGCTGGGCAACAGCGAACACCTATGTCTGGACCCAGTGGGATATCGACGAACCCGGTGACATCCGCAAGGCGGCATCCATCTGGAATGTCAACGATGAGATGGACGATCCTTCCAAGTACACCTGGGGCAATGACTCCCAGATGGAAGAGACAGGATTCTGGCAGAAGAAATACCAGGCCTGGGGCGCCATGGTAAAAGGAACCTTCTTCCTGGAGTTCTCCTCCGTCTCCGACTATGGCGGATCCGGGGCTGACCTGGGCCGCGGCCACTCCCCGCAGAACCTCCAGATCCTCCGCTTCGCCGATGTGCTGCTGATGCACTCCGAGCTGACGGACGGCAAGGCCATCTACAACGGGAAGAGCGGCATGAACGCCGTCCGCGCCCGCGTCGGCCTGCCCGACAAGGCCTACAGCGTGGATGCCCTCCGCAAGGAACGCCAGCACGAACTCTGCTTCGAAGGCATCCGCTGGGGTGACATGCGCCGCTACGGCAAGGCCTACTGCATCGCCGCCCTCGAGACCCAGCTGAACCAGCCCATCAAGAACTCCAACGGTCCTTGGATCGTCATGAAGGACCAGGGACCGGGTTACAAGGCCCGCTACGAAGCGACCTGGGGCTTCCGCCCGTTCCCGCAGTCTGAGATCAGCCTGTCCGCAGGCGTGCTCAAACAGAACGCCGGCTGGACCGATCCCGCTCAGGCTCAGTACACCAACTGGAAATAAAAACCCTGAGGCCTGAGGCCTCATCCCTATCCCCTGTTACGGGCACTGCGTCTTTTGCGCGGTGCCCGTACTGTTTTGCGTCCGGTCATTTGGCCATTTCCCGCAAACACATGGCGGCAAGCAACTTAAATCGTTTCACAATTTGACGCAAATTGCGTATTGAAAGACGCAAATATGCATTTATTGTGAATGACGATTCTGTAATTTTGCGTTGGGGAACCACATCCCGACGGCGTCCCGGCCAACCGGATGAACTACGGCATGGCGTATTACGGCCACGGTGACGGCAACATCTATCCGTCCTCCGTCCAGTTCCACCGCATCAAGAACATCCTGGAGAAGGGTGTCTGGACGGACGACAAGGGCGTTGAACACAGCGTAAAGGGCTACAACATCCGCTACTGGGACAAGACCGGCAAGGTCCCCTACCTCGGCGACGCCTCCGGCAAGATGTACGCCAGTTACGAAGACCTGGAGTCCATCGGAGAGAAAATCAAGTATGTCAAGCAGAAAGGACTGCTGGGTGCCTTCGGCTGGGAATACCGGGAAGACGAAGCGACCGGAACCCTCCGGCATGCCGTTTTTGAAGGGCTCCGCGGAAAGCAATGACCGGACACCGACTGGTAATTGACACCCGTCTGTAAACGCTTATGGAAAGAGCCCCGCTGCATCGACAGCGGGGCCCTTTTTCGCAAGTCATGAATGGAACGGCTATTCCGCGAGCATCCGCTTCAGGAAGTCACGGACGTACTGGCTGTAGAGCGCACGGTGTTCCGGCTGATGGAAACCATGGCCGGCGCCGAAGATCAGGTGCAGCTCGCTCCTGGCGTAGACGTTGGTGGCCAAGGCGGAATACTCCGGCTTGACCAGCTGGTCGTTCGTCCCATGGATGATCAGGACATCCTTCTTGAACGGAGCGATCTCCGCATAGATGTCGAAAGACGGGTCCACGACGGGCTCATAGTACGCCTTCCCGATGTCCAGGCCCATGAAATTGATTTCCGCAGGAATGTCAGCCACGGTCTTGTACAGGGCGCGGCCGTCATCCGGGATGCAGAGTGCCGGATAGACCAGTACGATCGCCCGGACCTTGTCCTGCACCTTCGGCGCCGAGATGGCGGAAACGCAGCCGCCCTGGCTCTCTCCCAGCAGGAAGACCTTGTCCGGATCCACGCAATCCCAGCCGCGGACCGCCTCCAGCACGTTCAGCAGGTCCGTCCGCTCCGTGAAGATTGACATGTCCCGGCTGCTGCCGGTGCTCTTCGATGCCCGTCCGCCACCTGCGAAATCATAGCAGTAGCAGACATAGCCCTCAGCCACCAGGTCCGGAATCAGGCTGTAGAACCCGGTATGGGAGCCACCGTAGCCATGGGACAGGATGACGGCCGGATGACGGCCGGGGGCCTTCGGGATGAAGGCTTCGCCGTACAGGTCGTTGCCGGCGCTTTGGACATGGATCTCTTTCATGGTAAAATCATCTCCGGTCGGAGGTTGGTTCATACGACGGAACATCGCTTGCATCTGTTCCTGGGACATGTTCCCGAACGGATTGTCTCCGCCAGGACGGCCGCCTTCGCGGCCGGGCTGCGCAACGGCGCCCCAGGTCAGGAGCGCGGCCGCAAGAATTAACATAACTCTCTTCATATCAATCAATTGTTATCGTATTCAACGAAAGGGCGGGAAGCAGGTACGTCCGGTCTTTCCGGCCAATCCGGAACGTGACCGGTTTATCCTGGCCGTCCTGGTTGGCCGCCAGGATGACGATCTGACCGTCCGGATTGAGGAAGACCAGCGCATCCGCATAACTGCCGGCCGGCACCAGCACCCTGGCCCCGGGATCCACGAAATGGCTGGCATGGCGAAGCACGTAAAACTCCGGCGTATAGGACCAGTCGGCGGTCTGGCGGTCCACCAGGACCAACGAATTCTGCCGCCAGCCCCAGGTACTGGCCTCACCCTTGCAAAGGGCTGTATTCCAATAGAAATACCCTTCGCAACCGTGCTGGATATATTCGCGCATCAGATCCCACGAATGCATGGCACCCTTCCAGTCGTTCGCCCCGTTTCCACACTCCTGTTCAGTCATATAGCAAGGAAGGTCCGGGAAGGCCTCATGCATACCCGGCAGCGCTTCTTTCCCGGCCCATTGGAAACCAAGGCCCTTGATCCACTTCCCGGCCTCCGGATCCTTGACGATCTGGTCCCACAGGCCCACATTGGCCCGTTCCATGGTCCCCAGCCATACTTCGACGCCCCGCTTGTCCATTTCCGGGCCCAATGCCGCAATCAGCAGTTTCAAGCCCTCCGGTGTCCAGACGCAGGACGGAAAAATCTGGTTGGAATTCGGCTCGTTCTGCGGCATGACCATCGAAATGTCAATTCCGTTCTCCTTATAAGCATCCACATATTTCCCGAAATACGCGGCATAGGCCTTCAGGTACTCCGGCCGCAGGATGAACGCATCGGTCCCCTCCGGCGTCTGTTTATCTTCGTCCAGGCCGTTGTCCACCATGGGACGTGAGCCCATCCTGTTCCCGCCGAAAGCCGCCATCCGGCGCAGCATCGGCACCGTCGAAGCACTGGCGTAGTGTCCGTTGACTTTCATCCATGACGGCGGGCACCAGGGAGAAGCCCAGAAAGTCAGGTCCGGATTGGCCGCCTGCGCGGCGTGCAGGAAGGGTAACAGATACTGTTTGTCCCGTTCTACGGAAAAATGCGCCAGACCCAGGTCGCCTGCGACCTCATCATAGGAATAAAACTCCTTGGCAAAATCACTGGCGCCCATCGGGGTACGGACCTTTGTCAGCCGCATCCCGCCGCCCGGTGCAAAGAGCTCGCGGAAGATTCCTTCCCGTTCTTCTGCAGGCAGAAGGCTGAGCGCTTCCCAACTGAGTTCGCTGGCCGCCGTCCCAAAGCCGGCGAAGGCATGCAGCGTCTTGGCTGGATCGATCTCCAGGACCGGCGCATCCGCCGCCTCATACGGTTTGGCGGGCAATACCTGCCAGGGCTGCTCGGACGTCGTGGAAATCCCTTCCACCTTTTCCTGCCGGCAGGCCGCCACGGCCATCACCGCAAGAAAGATTGCGATTCTTTTCATATTATTCTTACTTGGCCCAAAGGGCGATTTTATCCTCCATATCCTTGAACATCAAGGCAGTATCCAGGCGCGTATAGACGCGAATCGAGCGGCCCGGATTCGTGAAATCATACTTTCCTTCTCCGTCTATGCACGGAGCGGCCGTTTCGACGAAATCGCTCGAAGCCGTATCCGGCTCGAAGAAGGTCTGCAGGCCGGACAGCAGCACCAGCGGGCTGTCGCCCAGGACATACACCTCCCGTTGGGAGAAACGCCGCCAGGTCGCCAGACTCTCCATCAGCCACGCACCGAGCGAACCGGCCGGCCGGATGAAACGTTCGGCGCTGGCGAAACTGTACAGACAGCTCCGGTATGCGTCCCGTGGGACCTGCCAGAGCCGTACCTTGCTGTCATTGAACAGGTAACGTCCTGCCGCGATGTCCAGGTTCAGGTTGTATTCGACTTCTGAGATTCCGCCCCAGGGTTTCGGATGGCCGAACGGATACTCCTGTCCGCCGATCCATATTACGATGATGTTGGGAGCGATGTCCGGTGCCAGCAGGAGCGCGCTGGCCACATCGGTCAGCGGCCCGCCCATGCAGACATACAGCGGCTGCTCCGGGGAACAATCCCTGGCCTCATCGATAATCAGGCCGGCGCCTACCGACTCTTCCGGACGGTCCGGAGCCGCCATCTTGGACGAGGCGCCGGCAACGACCGGGAAAATGCCCTCCAGGCCCATGACCGAGAGCATTTCCTGCACTTTCTGCACGGAAGCGGCCGCCTGGTCGCCGCGGGCCGTCGGACCGTTCCCGCCGCCCATGTGGGCTCCGATGATGCCCCGCAGGTTGACATTGGCGGAAAGCACCTGATGTGCCAGCGCGAACAAGCCGTCCGGATCACCGCAGAAATCGTTGTCCACGATCACTTTCGTACGGCGGTCCCCCGCCGGCCGCTGCTGCGCGGGAGAAATCACCGACGCCACACAGAAAAGGCATAGGGTAAAGGTCAGGATTCTTCTCATATCCGTTTATTTTTCAATCTTGTACGTACCGGCGACATACGCCCGGGATTCCGTCTCGCCGGGCAGGGTCACGGCAGCCGTGGCTCCCTCAGGGACCGTAAATTCCCAGATCCACTTTTCCCCTTCATAGCGCCACGCACTCTTGATCAGGCCTGCAGCAGACCGATAAGACGCCTCCAGATGGCCCAGCCGCCTGTCGGGCGCCGGCTTCATGACGATGTGCCGGAAGCCCGGATCCGCCGGGTCCGCCGCGATGCCCGCCGCTGTCTTCCAGATCCAGGCGCACACGCAGCCATAGGCATAGTGGTTGAAACTGTTCATGCCGTTCGGGCCCATCCCCTTGTCCACCATGTAACTGTTCCAGCGCTCCCAGATGGTCGTCGCACCGTTGTCCACGGAATACAGCCAGCTCGGATTCTTCCGCTGGAAGAGCAGTTCATAGGCGATGTCCGTCATTCCGTTGTCCGTCAGCACATCCATCAGGATGGACGTTCCCAGGAAGCCGGTCTGCAGGCAGTTTCCATGGTCCTCGAAATTCTTCCGGAGCCGCGCGAGCATGTCCTCCCGGGCCTTCCCTTCCACCAGGCCGTTCTTCAGGGCGAAGAGCGCCGGGGTCTGCATGGTGTTGAGGATGGCGGTCTTGAACGTACCGTCCGGGTTCATGAATTCCGCCTTGACATACGCCTTTGCCCGTCCGGCCATGGCCGCATACTTCGCGGCATCCCGGCCGGTCGCGGCCGCCATGTCCTTCATCATGTCCGCATCGAGGAGCCAATAGGAAGCGCTCAGATAACTCCAGTACCGGATTGCGTCCGGCTTCGGCTCACCGTCCGGCTGGAAAGCGTCTCTGCTGTTGTCTTCCAGCGCTTCGTAACTCAGCCAGTCCGCCCATTGGTAGTTGCCGTTTTCGCGGCGCAGGGTTGTATGGTCATACTTCGTCTCGTCGACATGGGCCATGAAACGCTCCATCGATTCCCAACTCTCGTCGATGATCGCCTTGTCTCCGAACTGCTTCCAGACCGTCCACGGGACGATGATGCCCGCGTCGGCCCAGCCCAGACGCATCCAACCTTCACCGCCCATGGAGACCGGCGCGACGCCCTGGTAGGCACCCGTCGGACTCTGGGAATCCCGCACGTCCCGCAGCCACTTGTGGAAGAAGCGGTCCGTGTTCGCAAAGAAGGCCCCCGTCTCCGTGAAGACCTGCGTATCGGCCATCCAGCCCAGCCGTTCGTCCCGCTGCGGACAGTCTGTCGGAACAGAGAGATAATTCGAGCGCTGGCCCCACACAGTATTGGATATCAATTGGTTGACCAGGTCGTTCCCGGTCGTGAGCGTACCGGTCTCCATTTCTTGTGTGATGGAAGAAACCGGGATGGACCGGATGGAGCGGAACCGCACCGGAGCCGTCGCCGTGACCGAGATATACCGGTATCCGAAGAAGGTGCATTGCGGGAAATAGGAAACGAAACCCGGCTCGTCGGCAAAGGTATATTCCAACCGGAACCAGTTGCCGCGGTCCCGCAGGTTCCGGCGGTGGACGCTGCCTTCCGGCCCGTCCATGTTCCGGCGTTCGGCGCCGTTTCCGTCATTCAGGATCTCGCCCGGCAGACAGGTCAGCACGGTACCCTCCTCCGCCTGGAAGACAAAGGAAGGAACAGCCGATGCATTCTGCCCGAAGTCCACGACCAGGGTCTCGCCCGGTTCCAGCACCACTTCCTCACCCGGGGCATATTCCAATTTGACGACGATCTTTCCATATTCGACATCCTGCTTCTCCTCCGCCTCGACGGCACCCTCGGCCTCCTCCCAGACAATCGTCCGTACCGGACTCAGGGCCAGATCGTTGCGATAGCAGATCTCCGCCCCTTCCGACGGGAGGATCTCGCCTTGGAACTCGGTATTCACCTCCGGCACCGCCAGTTTCTCCGGCGTGGCCCAGC
>JBGUXJ010000179.1:0-10707 GCA_045222055.1 Candidatus Cryptobacteroides sp.
ATTGTAATACTTGACTCTTTTCTCTGTTTGATAAATGAACATGGTTTACTCTTTGTTTGTGAGTCAACCTTTTTCAGTTTAAGACAACCAGGCGTTATCTGAGTGTTCCGGGAACAAAAATGCCCCAATTTGTTCCCGATACACGCTGCCCGGGCGTTATAGAACTTGCTTCGTTCTGATAAAGTGGCCCTCCTGCGTGGCGGCAAACGTGGCGACAGCCGCTACAAGGGCAATGGGAATCAAAGACCAGAACACGGTCGGGACCACCAGAAACAGAAGAATACCGGTCAGCTTGTTGGCCCATGTGTGAGGGAAGCAGAATCGTTTGCGGACGACCAGGGCGGATACCTGGTTCACGATCTTGATGAAGACGATCACCCCGGCCCAGGCCCAGAGCCAAACAGGGATCTCCACCTCCGGCAACAGCCGGACAGCGCAGCATACCACGAACAGGAGGTCCGCCACACTGTCCAGCATGGCTCCGGCCTTACTTTCGGCGTGGAGTTTCCGGGCCAGGTAACCATCCAGCATATCACTGATGCCGCACAGGCCATAAACCACCCAGAACGGCCATCCCTTTACATCGCAAAACAGCAGGCTGACGGAGCCTGCTGTCCTCAGTATTGACAGGACATTCGGCAAATGCTTCATATCACTTCAATGTAGAAACTCACCGGACGGAAACCGTCGTTGCAACTGATCATGGCGCTCATCGGATTCTTCATCCATCCGTCATAGAAGTTCCCCTCGCCACGGGCCAGGGCCTCTACGAATTCCTTCATGGAACCCCAGGCCGAAGGGCACATCCCCTCGGGACACCTGCCGTCAATCGAAATCCACTCCTGCCCCTCCAGCACATCGCAAGTGTGTTCGATAGGGTTCTCATATTTCGCCATCAAATCCGGATATGAGGCCTTCCTGATGGCGGTGATTCTGATTTTCATTCGTTATTCAATCACAAAACTGCGCGGATAGAAATCACTGTAGAATCGGCCGTCGGTGGCGGTAAACTTAAGGACACAGTAGTTGGGGTCAGTGACGCCGCCGGGATAATACTGCTCGTCGCCGTTGCGCCAGATCTTCTCCTTCGAGGCCGCATCCATCAGCACCTCCATAGTACCTCGCAGCATCATGCCCTTGAACCCTTTTGCGTCGCAGAAGTAGATACTGGCCTTGGGGTTAACCTTGTAGTGGGCTACGCGCAGAGAGAAGGTGTTCGTGGTAAAATAGAAAACCTTGACACCTTCGCGAACACGGGGTGAGAGCATGGCCTTTGTGCAGGGGTAGCCTTCGTCATCCACGGAAGAAATGAAGGTGATCGGGAGTGTATCGGCCATTTTGCCGATGAGTTCCTTCACGCCGGCAAGAGCGGGATTCTCCGGCATGGAGTCCGTAAGCGTCAGCTCTTTGCGCCAACGTTTCAGGTGAGGGAAATACATTTTCATCTGGCCGATGTATTCCTCCTTCGTGATGGACTGCGGCAGGCCTTTGTTTACCTCGTCCACAAACTGGGCGCAGTGCTCGATCATCTCTTCCATCGTGCACTCCTGCTGGAACTTGCCATCCTTGTAGCAGTAGATGCAGTAATCTTCATTTTTGCTTCCATCGGCATTCGTGCCCAGGATTTCCTGAGTGAGCGGCATTCCGCAGCTCTGGCAAAACTTAATTTCCATATCATTTCTCTTTAAGTTCAACATTGACTATACCTGAGTGATTCGGCGGGGGAGAGACTTGCAATCGCCTCATACCGGCACGTCTTGTTATCCTGAAAGTGCATCGTTCGCCCCCTCGGAGTATCGTATTCTCAATCCTTACATCGAACCGACTGTCAGGTTCAAGTTGCGAAAGAATGAATAATATGCTTTGTCGGGAGCACTCGCATTGCTCCGGATTGCTCCTGAGCCCGCACTTCACCTTGGGGCAGGAACATTCCAGATAACTCAGTTCGTAAACCTTCCCCGGCTCAATCACCCTGCCTTGATACGACTTGCTATTGTACCCTTCCGAGTAAATCCTGTCGAAATCCCCATCATACTTGGCATAAATTTGCCGATGGATCGGGAGAACACGATCTTTAACGCATTCTATGGCTTCTTCTCGGTAACCCATATAATCAGATCCTTTAGGTATCTAAAATGTCGATTTCTCGGTATAAAGATATCACTTTGGGCGGGGTTCTCCAAATATAGCCGACAATGCCGTTTCGGGAACAAAAACACCCCAATTTGTGCCCAACAGGCGTCATCTGAGCTTTCCGGGAACAAAGACGCCCCAATTTGTTCCCGGTACACGCTGCCCGGGCGTAAAAGAACTTGTCCCTTTTTCTTCCTGGCTGAAGAACCAGGGAGGCCGATAAATTAGTATTTACTTCATCGGATTTTTCTTTGCTTTCGGTTTTGGAAGTGCAGGAATCGTGGCTTTGATAAGTGCTGTCAGGTAATCCCGATCATCCACATCACTGATATAGAAGTAGTCTTTGGCACCTTCATACGGCGGCCGCAGGATAACTTCCTTCAGGACAGCCCTGCCGTGCTCCGTCACCTTCACGTAGAAGTTGTTGTCGCAGATGAGCCCGAAGAGAATGCCGTCGCAATAAGTGCAGTAGTCTCCCATCATTTTCTTCACGGCAATCTCACCGGCGCCGGAGCACTGGTCGATGATATATTGAACGAAGTCTGGAGTGCAAGCCATTTTACTCTTTTTTGAATATCAGTGGCCGGTAGACCCCGTCAAACTGATTCCGTTCGTGCCAGAACCACCTGCCATCAGCACAATATGTATTACAAAAGAATTCATTGAAACCGACCTGGTCCCTTAAAGAGCAATAATGCAAAGAATCCAGTTGAGCAAGCGGAGTCTTGTTGACGGCGTATTTGACATTGCCCATGATGAGCATGTCTCGTACCTGACGCGTCGGGAAATCGGCCTTTCATGATAAGATGCTTGATTTCCACAAAGATAGAAAAATATCTTTTATTGCAGGCGCCTTCCTCCCGGAGGCTACATCCTGGCTTTCTGGTCCGCGCCGGCGCCGGTGCCGCGGTACTTGCTCTGGGCCCTGTTGAAACTGTATCGGACGGAGAGTTTGACTTTCCGGGTGTCCATCAGGTTCGTCTGGCTGATGGTATGGGAACCGAAGTCGGATCTTCCGTTGAGGTGCGCCGTTCCGGTCAGGTCCTCTCCTTCCAGCCGGAGCACCAGGGACCCGTCTTTCAGCAGGGTCTTCTGGATGGCGGCGGAGAGGTCGAAGTAGGTGTTGGTCATGTACATGTTCTGCGAATACCCTTTGGTCATCACGATGCCGCCGAGTTCGAACTGCCAGCCGCCTTTCACGGTGAAGGTGTTGAACAGTTGCGCGATCCAGATGGGTTTCCCGTTGAATGTCGTCACCCGGACGCCGGAGGGCTCCCGCAGGTCGGGGGCGTTGATGGTCAGCCACTGCGGCTGGACGCCAAAGGTGTAGTTCATCGTCCAGGGACCGACGGTGGGCGTCAGGTTCACGAACGCCGTCATCTGCCGGAAGGGTGTCTCGATGTTGCGCGGCTTGACCAGGACCACGCCCTCGTCGCCCATCGGCGCGGACCAGGTCATGATGGCATCGTCCGTGTGCGTGTAACTGACCATTCCCGTGATGAACTTCCAGATGGCCGTCAGTCCGAGGTTGTGCGAAAGTTCCGGCTGCAGTTGGGCGTTGCCGCTCTGCCAGATGTACCGGCTGTTGTAGCGGACGACGTTGGACAGGTTTGCGTAACTGGGCCGGCGCGTCTTGGCGCTGTAGTTGAACATGACCTGCACGTTGCCGAAGGCATTCGCCCAGGAAAGCGAAGGGAACCAGTTCCCGTAATCACGCTGCAGGTTGTTCTCGGGGGAAAGCGCGTCTTCATAGGCATAATGCACATATTCATAGCGCACGCCCGCGCTCACCTGCCCGAATTGCGGGATCATGCAGGCGTAGGTGGCGAAACCGGCATAGTTGTCTTCCGTCACCTGCGCCGAGGAACCCGGGATGTCGATGCCGGTGATGGTGTATTCGTCCTTGCGGCGGGAGACGGTCTCTTCCGTGCCGGCCTGCAACTGTCCCTTCCATATCGGGTACGACAGTACCGCCTTGGCGGCATACATCCGGCCCGTATTGGAACTCTGGCTGGAAATGGAGGCGTCATGGGTCATGGAACTGGTCTCCTTGGAAACGGAGCCGGAAGAGAAATCGCTGCCGTAGTAGTCCAGGTTCACGTCGATCCCCATTTTCCCGGCCGTGCCGCTGTAATACAGGTTCGCCCCCAGGTTCAGGGGCTTGTCGCCGGCGAGGAAGTCGTCGGAGACGGTCGTGAGTCTGTCCACGAGGGCGCCATTCTCGAAGACATTGTCGTTCACCACGGTATGGACATCGTAGGACAGGTTGGTGCCCCATTCGACCTTGCCGCCCAGGAAGTGGTTGTCGGCCAGCTGCCAGTTGACACCCGCATTGCCGTACAGCGACTGTCCGATATAGTCATTCAGCAGGTCTCCTTTGTTCTCAAAGAGGAAGTCCTTCCCGAACGTGGCCTTCTCCAGTTCGCTGTCCTGCCTGGAGGTGTTGCGGTCATAGTTGATGCCGGCGAACAGGTCCACGCCGCCGGTGCGGTAGTTCGCATTGAAGGAGGCGGAGGCGTCGTTGCCCTTCGCCCATTGCAGGGACTGGGCGTCCGAGGCGTTCATGTTGAAGCCGAAGCCGTCGCCCTGGCGCTTGATGGTGCGGATGCGGACCACGGCACGGACGGTAGCATCGTACATCGCGCCCGGGTTGGTGATGACTTCGACGCTCTGTATCTCATTGCTCTGGAGACGGTCCAACTCGCCCGCGTCGGTGACCTTGCGGCCGTTGATATAGACCAGCGGCGCGCCTTTCCCGATCACTTCCAGGCCGTTGGAACTCTTGATGAGTCCCGGCGTCTTGGCGAGCACGTCATTGGCATTTCCCACATTCTCCAGCACGGAGCCGCGGACGCTGGTCTGGAGGCCCTCTCCCGTGAGCCGGGTCTTGGGCATCACCGCGGTAGCCACGGCTCCCTGGAGCAGGGTCATGTCTTCCGGTAACGTGATCACCGCCCCGTCTTCGGGGATCCGGTACACCGTCCGGTAGCCCATCATGGTGACCATCATGATGCCGTCCGTTTCATGGGTCACGATATTGAAGGTCCCGTCCTCTTCGGTGACGGTGCCGCACACCACGGAGGAGTCGGCCTTTGAGAGCACGGCGACATTGGCATAGGCCACCGGCTCTCCTTTTTCATCTACGACTTTCCCTTTCCAGTCGCCTTTGGCAGATGCAGGCGCAGCCATGCAGAGCAGCATGCCCAGGATTGCGATACTATTTTTCATTGCTTGCTAGTTTTTGATGCTTACGCCGCCGATGATGTTGCTGGCGACGACATGGAGGCAGGGGGTTCCGGGAGCGGCATTGCGCCGGGCCTCGTTGCCCACGCCGCCGATGAAACTGCGGCTTTTGACGACCACGTTCACGTCGGCCGGCACGAAGAGTTCCACGCCGCCGAAGCAGGTATGGATGTCAATTTCCTCGTCTTCGGTGACGCTGGCTCCCCGCAGGTCAACCTTCAGGCCGCCGAAGGTGGCGTCCATCCGGGCACCGTTGAAGGGTTCCCCGTTCCAGACATATTCGTCTCCGCCGAAACTGACCTGCAGGATAGCCCGTTTGCCGTCTTCCCCCTGTGGTACCGGCCGCTGGAGCCAGCGGTCACGGTTGTGCAGCAGGTCCTCGAGGATGAGGTTGACTCCTACGTATATCAGGATGGCAATGGCGAAGTACGGTGCCCAGGGTTCTTCCGTGACCCTTTTGAACCAGGGCCAGTTGAGAATGTCCAGCAGGCAGGCCAGCTTGGTAAGGCTGGCGGCGATGAAGATGGTTCCGATGATCGTTCTAAGTTTCATAGCTTCGAAAATTTTCGGCAAAGTAAACGCATGCGCGGCCCCGGTGCAAATAATTGGGATATTCTGCCGGATTCTGTGACGGACGGCATATACGGGAAAGGATTTTAGTGTTACCTTTGTCAGCGGAATGAAGCCTGACCGGAAAGAAACGCTCGTCACCCGCGTCACCAGCGTGGGGTTCGTCATCCTGGCCCTCGCCGTATTCAAGCCACTGGGCATCGGCGCGCTGGGATGGATGGTCTATGTGTATCTGGCCGCCCTGTGGGTTCTCGGCATCGGAGTCTGCTATGTTTCCGAGATCATTCTCAAGTATGTCGTGCGTCTGCCTGCCTCGCTGGACAAAGGCGCGGAATACATCATCCGGCGGAACCTGTGGTTCCAACTCATCAATACGCCGTTGACGGCGCTGATGGTCACGGTGTATTTCCACGTCGTCATGCACGGCCGTGGTCTGGAGACGCCGCTGTCCTGGAAGGGCTATTTCACCATCCTGGCCATCCTTGCCTTCTGCTCTTTCGCCATCGGCCTGTACTGGCGGTTCAAGTTCCGGAGCCGGTACCTGGCGGCGGAACTTGAAGAAGTCCGGCGACTGAACGAGAATCTTTCGCGGGCGCAGACACCCGGGGGAACGGAACCGGAGACGACCGTCACCTTGCAGGGCAGTACCAACGATTCGGTCAAGGTCCGGATCGATGAACTGCTTTACATCGAATCCGTCGGCAATTATGTAAAGGTGTATCGCCGGAAGGACGGGTCGGTCCAAAGCACCCTGCTGCGTGCCACGATGGCGCAGACGGAGGAGGCGCTGAAAACGTATCCGGTCCTTGTCCGCTGCCACCGGGCGTTCCTGGTCAACCTGAAGGCCGTGGAGCGGGTTTCAACCCAGAACGGCAACCTGCAGCTGAACCTCTTCCAGGTTCCGGAGGGCATACCGGTATCGCGCAGCCATGCTTCCGAAGTCAAGGCTGCGCTCACGCGGATGTAGATTTGGCATCAGTCTTTGAAGAGGCCTTCGCGGGACAGGAGGTGGTCCAGGTTGGCGATTCCGTAGGCCGTGACTGCCTGGACGACCGCGGAGTGCTCCATGTATTCCGGAATCAGTTTGTCGTAGAGGTCGTCTTCGGTGTGCCAGATGTCCCGGTAAATGAAATCATAGCCGAACACGTCGCTTTCCCGGAAGGAGATGGCGGGGAGACCATGGATCTGGAAGGAGCCGTGGTCGGATCCGCTTGCACGGACGGGACGGGGCTGCGGGTCGCCTTCCCGTTTGTTGACGGTGAACGGAATGGCGGGGTTGTAGTCCTTGAGGGGCTCGCAGACCTTGACGAAGTCGTCGTACATGGCGGGCGGAACGGTGATCGAGGTCGCCGCCAGCGGTCCGCCGTCCCGGTTGAAATAATTGGAGATCTTGTCCCAGGGGACGGTCTTGTTGTCCACGAAGTATTTTGACCCGAGCAGGCCGTACTCCTCTCCCGTCCAGATGCAGAACATGATGGAGCGTCTCGGCTTGGCGCCGGCGGCGGCCAGGAGACGGGCGGCTTCCATCGTGACGCAGACGCCCTGTCCGTCGTCCGTGGATCCGGTGGCGATGTCATAGGCGTCCAGGTGGCTGCCCATCATGACGTACTCGTCCGGATTCTTGGTTCCCTTGATGACCGCGAGGATGTTGTGGTATTTCATCGGTCCCGGGAAGAAGTGGTTGCGGATGTCGAACTCCAGCTGGAAGTCCTCCCGGTTGACGGCCTTCTGCTTGATGACGGCGAACTGATGCTCGTCCAGGAGGATGTCGCAGGCCTTGGGCAGGTTGTCCATGGTCAGTTCGAAGCACATGGCCCGGTTGTAAAGGACCTGCATCGGTAACTGAGCCGGGCGGATGAAGCCCAGGACGCCGGCGTCCACCATCTGGCGGTACAGCAGCACGGAACCTTCTTCTCCGGCCGCGAGTTTGGCGGCCCGGGTCGAGTCTGCCGCAGGGCTGGCATCGATCGCCAGTCCGCTTGTGGCGCCGGTCTCGAGCAGGACCCAGGCACCCTTCAGGGCACCCTTGATCCGGTCGAATTCACGCTGGCTCTTCGGCTCCAGATAGACCTTCCCTTTCTGCGGGCCGCGGGTCCCGGCGGTATAGGCGGGCGTTCCGAAATGCAGGACGAACCCGTCTTCGGACAGCAGGCGGCCGGACCAGGGACCGCGGTCGAAGCCGACGCCGATCTTGACGGCTTCCTGGACCGTCACTTCTAATCCCCATGACTTGAACTGGCTGACAACCCACTCTTCCGCATGGTTGAGCATGTGTGTGCCGACGAGGCGCCCGCCGATGTTCCGGGCGATATAGTCTGCGTGCTGCATCGTGCGGTTGTCGGTGCGTCCGAGTTCCATGACGGCCTTGGTGACTTTGTCCTGGGCGGAGACGGCCAGTGCTGCCAGCACGACGGCCGTCAGGGAAAGGAAGATCTTTTTCATGGCGGGGAAAGTTTTATTCTTTGATGTTTACGATCATGGTGCCGGAACTGAGGGTGGTCTCGAGACCGAGGATGCGGCGGTCGCTGTCGGCGGAACGCCAGACGGTGATGAGGCTGCCGCTGCCGTTCTCCATGAGGCCGCCGCCGATGAATTTCAGCTGGAGGCGTTCGGCCTGCTTGCCCGGATAGCGTTTCTCGTCAAGGCCCCGGAGGGTCAGCGTCGCGGGGATGACCGTACCGCTTTTCATCAGGTTGAAGGAGACGGAACCGCCTTCGGGGATTTCCAGGAAACGGACATGCTGCAGCAGGGCGAGCAGGTCCATGGTGTTGCCGTTCATGGAAATCGTTTCACTGACCGGACCTGCCGGGGGCCGTACGGCGACGGAGTGGATCTCCCGTTTGTTCCGGTCATAGGTGAATTCCACCTTCCCGTCCTGTCCGTCCCTAACGAAAGGATTGATATAGTAGAGCGGCGCAACGTCAGTGGGCGTCAGGTACAGGTCGACGACGTAATCCGCTTTCATGAACAGTTTGAAAATGGACCTGGCCGAGATGGCGGCGTGGGAATGCAAGGCCTCCCGGCCGTTCCAAGTGCTTTTCTCCAGGGTGATGGTCCCTTCCGCTGCTCTGGAATTGATGGCGCCCAGTTTGTAGCGGATCTCATATTTGACAGGCCCCAGGGACTCGGAGGTTACAGGATGCGTTCCGAATGCGGTGGAAACGGAAGCAAGGAGCAGAGCCAGAAGGCAGAGTGTCTTTTTCATGCGTAATGGGATTAACTTCGCTAAGTTAGCAAAAAAAGTCAACCATAATAGCGGATTAATCGTTATCTTGGGGTCAACTTAACGAATGTGTCATGAAAAACGTCGGGAAAGGTGGAGTTTACCTGCCCGCTGAGCAAGGACAACTATTATTTTGCCGTCCGCGCCGTTTCTGCGGACGGACATCCGGGCCTTCCGGGCGTCGCACGGTAGCGAATTTTTGTTATATTTGTATCATAAATACTTTCCGTATCATGCAATTCAAAGCCCTCCGTTTCTTGGTCCCCGTGCTGCTGGTGGCAGCCGGATGCGGCACCAAACCTGCCCCCGAGCAGGGACAGCGTCTGTTCATCGGCGATGACATCGCCATTACCCAAACCCAGTATGGAACGGTCCAGGGCTATATCCTGGACGATGTCTATACCTATCTGGGCATCCCTTACGGCGCCCCGACCGGCGGTGCCAACCGCTTCCTTCCTCCGCAGGAGCCTGCCAAGTGGGAAGGCGTGCGTCCGGCCCTGTTCTACGGGAACGATGCGCCGCAGGGACATGACAACAAATGGCGCAACAACGCCGGCACCTTCACCGACCACTGGAATTACTACGATTATAGCGAGGATTGCCTCAACCTCAACGTCTGGACGCCCGCTCCCGACGGCAGCAAGCGTCCGGTCCTCGTGTGGATGCATGGCGGCGGCTTCTCCTCCGGCAACAGCATCGAGCAGGACGGCTACAACGGCGCCAACCTCGCCCGTGCCGGCAACGTTGTCTTCGTCTCCGTCAACCACCGTCTGAATGTCTTCGGTTTCTCCGACCTGTCCGCTTGCGGTGACCCGGCTTTCGCCCAGTCCGGCAACGTGGGTGTCCTCGACCTCGTGGCCGCCCTGAAGTGGGTCCATAACAACATCGCCAATTTCGGCGGCGATCCGGGCAACGTGACCATCATGGGTCAGTCCGGCGGCGGTGCCAAGGTCTGCGACGTACTGTCCATGCCGTCTTCCAAGGGTCTGGTCCACAAGGTGGTCGGCCTTAGCGGCAATGCGACGACCGCTGCCGATCCGGTGGCCTCCAAGGCCCTCGGCGCCGCCATCCTGAAGACGGTCCGCGGCGATGTCAAGAAACTCCAGGCCATGCCGTGGGAAGAGTACTACGCCCTCGCCAACAAGGTGGCGGCCGAGGTCGGCGGCAGTTTCGCCCCGGTGGCCGACGGCACCGTGCTTCCTTCCGGCAATTTCTTCGCGGATCCTTCCGCCGCTTCCGCCCAGGTCCCGCTGATGCTCTGCACCACATCCTCTGAATTCTCCCTGAGCAAGGAAGATGCGAAACTCGAGGCGATCTCCTTCGAGGATGCCGTGGCGATGGTCCGTGACAACTACGGCCAGCCCAAGGCCGAGCAGGTCCTGAAAGCCCTCCAGGCTGCCTTCCCGGACAAGAAGCCGATCGAATTGGTCAACCTGACGGTGGCCAACCGGATCAATGTCCTGGCGACGGCCGATTCCAAGTTCAAGCAGGGCGGCGCCCCGGTGTATCTTGCCCTCTTCGACTACAATGCACCGCTC
>JBGUXJ010000180.1:0-12762 GCA_045222055.1 Candidatus Cryptobacteroides sp.
TAGCCGATACGGGCACCGACGGTCGGGGTGAACCACTTACCGAGGTTGACATCAACGGCAAGGCCGCCGAAAGGCTTGAAATTAACGTTCTCGCCGGCGACGGTGTTGGCACCTGCGCCAAGGCCGATGAACCAGTTGTCCCAGAAGCCATTGGTCTCATAAGAACCGCGGACAATGTTGCCATTCTCGTCACGGTTACCATTCTCCTGCGCGCTGGCGGTGAAGGAGAATCCGAGGAGTCCTGCTACTGCAAGAGTTCCAAGAATAAATTTGATACCTTTCATGTTAAAAAAATATAAAATAAAATTGAATTAGTCACAACTAACCCGGCCTGCTTCAGGCCAAAATATATGCAAATATAGTAAATCTTTGATAAAACCAAAACAAATGGGATTATTTTCAATAATCGCTCGCCAAATCGGGGCAGGAATTGGCGGAAATGGCGTATCTTTGTATCAGGAAAGAATGGAAATACATGAAATTCAAGCTTGAATCTGCCTACAAGCCGGCCGGAGACCAGCCGGCCGCCATCGACGGTCTGTGCGAAGCCCTGCAGGATGGGGTGGATGCCGTCACCCTGCTCGGCGTGACGGGCTCCGGGAAGACCTTCACCATGGCCAACGTCATCCAGCGGCTCCAGCGCCCCGCGCTGATCCTGAGCCACAACAAGACGCTTGCGGCCCAGCTGTACGGCGAGTTCAAGGCCTTCTTCCCGCACAACGCCGTCGAGTATTTCGTTTCCTACTATGACTATTACCAGCCGGAGGCGTACATCCCTTCGACCGACACCTATATTGAAAAGGACCTGAGCATCAACGACCAGATTGACAAACTCCGGCTCAGTGCGGCGTCCGCACTCATGTCAGGCCGGCGGGATGTCATCGTAATCTCCAGTGTATCATGTCTGTACGGTATTGGGAATCCGGAGGACTTCCATACCCAGACCGTCGTCGTCCGGAAGGGTGAGCAGCGCAGCATGACCCGCCTGCTGTACCATCTGGTAGACGCCCTGTACAGCCGTACGGAAACCGATTTCAAACGCGGGACCTTCCGGGTGCGCGGCGATACGGTCGACGTATTCCTCGGCGGCGCGGACGAAGCCGTCCGCATCGAGTTTTTCGGGGACGAGGTGGACCGGATCGCGCTGATCGAGCCGGTCACGGGCGCCATCCTGGAAGACCTGACCGAAGTGCCGATCTATCCGGCCAAGAACTTCGTCACCACCAAGGAACAGAGCATGCGGGCGGTCAGTCTGATCCAGGACGACCTGGCGAAGCAGACCGAGTTTTTCGAGAGCATCGGCAAGCACCTGGAAGCCAAACGCCTGAAACAGCGGGTGGAATATGATCTCGAAATGATCAAGGAGATGGGCTATTGCCCCGGCATCGAGAACTATTCCCGCTACCTCGACGGACGCCAGCCCGGCCAGCGTCCGTTCTGCCTGGTCGACTATTTCCCGAAGGATTTCATCACGTTCATCGATGAAAGCCATGTCACCCTCCCCCAGATCCGTGCCATGTACGGCGGTGACCACTCCCGCAAGTCCGTCCTGATCGAATACGGTTTCCGCCTGCCCGCCGCGGCCGACAACCGCCCCTGCACCTTCGAGGAGTTCGAATCCATCACCGGCCAGACCGTCTATGTGAGCGCGACGCCGGCCGACTACGAACTCCGCAAATCCGAAGGTCTTGTCGTCGAGCAGGTTGTCCGTCCGACCGGCCTGCTGGACCCGCCCATCGAAGTCCGTCCGACCAAGAACCAGGTCGACGACCTGCTGGAGGAGATCCGCCGGCGTGCGGAAGTGGACGAACGGATCCTCGTGACGACCCTGACCAAGCGTATGGCCGAGGAACTGAACGGTTATTTCGAGCGGGTCGGCGTCCGTTGCCGGTACATCCATTCCGACGTCGACACGACCGAACGGGTGGAGATCATCGAGGATTTCAAGAACGGACTGTTCGACGTGCTGATCGGCGTCAACCTGCTCCGCGAGGGCCTGGATATTCCGGCCGTGTCGCTGGTCGCCATCCTGGATGCGGACAAAGAGGGTTTCCTCCGTTCCGGCCGTTCCCTGACTCAGACCGCCGGACGTGCCGCACGCAATGTCCACGGACTTGTCATCATGTATGCCGACACGGTCACCCAATCCATGCAGGAGACCATCTACGAGACCGATCGGCGCAGGGCGAAACAGATGGAATACAATAAGTTGAACAACATTGTCCCGACCCAGGTCGAGACGAAGCACAATGTCCTGCTCAGCGAACTCGGCGGAGAGACCGGCCGGGTCAGCGCCGCCAATTCCTATGACGACCCGACCTATATCCCGAGCCCGACCGAACTGGGCAAGGGCCATATCACCGTCGGCCTCGGCCACGATTCCAAACGGCAGACCAACTCCGCGTTCGTCGACGGATACCTGCAGGCGGACCTGGCCGCCGTCCTTCAGGACCCTGTCATCCGTTCCATGTCCCGCGAACAGGTCGAGAAAGCCGCCGCCGAGGCCAAGCGGAAGATGCAGAAGGCAGCCGCCGACCTTGACTTCACCGCCGCCGCGCGCTGGCGTGACGAAATGTGGGCCCTCCAGGAATACCTCAAGGTCTGGCAGGATTGAATCCGTTTGGCAAGTCCGAAATAGTTTGCTAACTTTGGGGAAAAGACGGACTTTATGGATTGGATTGCACAGAAGTTTCCCCACTTCGACGAAGCCTCGCAAAGCCTTGTCAGGAAAGCATATGAGATAGCCGGAAAGGTGTTGGCGGAGGACGTCCGTTTCGACGGTACGCCTTTCATCGGGCATCCGCAGAACGTGGCGCTTATCGTTTCCGACGAGATCGGCCTTCCCGCTCCCTGCGTGGCGGCCGTCTTCCTCCACGAGGCGACCCGCATGCATCCGGAGTTCTCCGTCGCGCTGCTCGGATTCCCCGAGGAAATCCGCCTGATGGTCGACGGGCTCAACAAGATTTCCACGATCAAGCCCAAGGACACACGCCTCGAAGCGGAGAACTACAAGCGGCTGATCGTCCAGTATTCCACGGATCCCCGCGTCACCGTCCTCAAGATCGCCGACCGCCTCGAGGTCATGCGGAACCTGTCCATGTTCCCCAAGCTTTCCCGGGAACGGAAGATCCTGGAGACCCTGATGCTGTACATCCCCCTCGCCCACCAGCTCGGCCTGTACAACATCAAGGCCGAGATGGAGGACATCTATTTCCGGTTCGCCGAACCCGAACAGTACCGCGCCATCACCAACAAGCTCAAGGCGACGGAACGGGACCGGGAACAACTCATGGAAGAATTCATCGAGCCGCTCAAGAAACGGCTGTCCGACGCCGGCATCCACTATAAACTGAAGATCCGGACGAAGGCCGCCTGGTCCATCTACCGCAAGATGGTAAAGCAGAAAGTCCCCTTCGAGGGAGTCTATGACGTCTTCGCCATCCGCTTCATCATCGACTGCGACGGAGCCGACCATGCCACCGAACTGAAACTTTGCTGGGATGTCTATTCCTATGTCACGGAGGAATATGAATCCGATACCAGCCGGTTGCGCGACTGGCTGACCCAGCCCAAACCGAACGGATACGAGTGCCTGCACATTACGGTCAAGAACCGGAAAGGCGCCTATGTCGAGGTCCAGATCCGCACCAAGCGCATGGACGACGAAGCCGAGAACGGCAATGCCGCCCACTGGTCCTACAAAGGCATCCAGCACGAAGCGGCCATGGACAAATGGCTGACTTCCGTCCGCTATGCGCTCGAACACCCCTCCGAAGCCAATCCCGAAGACCTGCCCGAACCGCCCAACCGGGAAATCTTCGTCTTTACCCCGACCGGGGAACTCCGCATCCTCCCTGCCGGGTCATCCGTCCTGGACTTCGCCTTCAACATCCACTCGAACATCGGCCTGCGCTGCACCGGCGGCAAGGTCGGCGGGAAAGCCGTTCCGATCAAGCACAAGCTGCAGACCGGCGACGTCGTGGAAATCCTGACCGGAAAGAACCAGAGGCCCTCGCAGGACTGGCTCAATTTCGTCGTGTCCTCCAAGGCGCGCGGCAAGATCCGCCAGGTGCTCCATGAAGCGGAGCACCAGCAGGCGGCTGAAGGCAAGGAATTGCTGCAAAGGCGTTTGAAGAACTGGAAACTGGAGTTCCCGGACGACATGGTCGGAGACTTCATGAAAAAGTACCGGTATCCGTCCGTCAAGGAATTCTACGCTGCGCTCGGGGCCGGGACCCTGGACCTCAACGTCATCAAGAACTTCATCCTCGAAGCCGATGCCCGTGCCGCGGAGGCGCTGGAAGCCGCCCGGGAGGCAGAAGCCGCCAAGGAGCGCTGGAAAGCGGCGGACGACGAGGCGGACGGGGACATGCTGGTCCTGGATTCCGCCCATGTCAAAGGGCTGGACTACAAGATGGCCCGGTGCTGCAATCCGGTCTTCGGCGACGATGTGTTCGGATTCGTGACACGCGAGGGAGGCATCAAGATCCACCGGATTTCCTGCCCGAACGCCGCCCGGCTGATTGAACTGTATCCTTACCGGATCCAGAAGGTCCGCTGGGCCCAGCATCCGGCCGGCGGCTCGTTCCAGGCCACCCTGCGGGTGTCCGCCGCCATGGAATCCTGGGTCATCAACCAGATCATGGATGTCATGAATTCCTTCAAGACATCCCTCCGGTCCTTCAATGTATCGGAGAATCCGCGGTCCGGGACCTATGATATCACGATGAAAATCTCCGTGCCCTCCAACATGGAACTCGACAAGGTCGTTTCCCAGCTCCGGGCGCAGAAGAACGTCCTCAAAGTCAGCCGTTCGTAACTATCTGGCCGCCCGTTGGCGAAGGGTCAGCGCCCGCTGGTATTCGGCGGCGTTGCGATTGTGTTCCGTCAGTGTGGTGGCGAAACGGTGGGTCCCGTCGAATTCCGGGCTGGCGCAGAAATAGAAAAAGCCTCTCCGGTCGGGATTGAGAACGGCGTTGAGACAGGCCCGGGAAGGGACGGCGATCGGGGCCGGCGGAAGGCCGGCATGCTTGTACGTATTGAAAGGAGAATCTACTTCCAAGTGGCGCTTCAACACACGGGTAATCTGGTAGTCAAAGCAATAGGCCACCGTAGGATCGGCCTGCAAAGGCATGCCGACATGCAGTCGGTTGAGATAGACACCCGCCACCGTCGGCATCTCCGGCTCATAGTTGGTCTCTCCTCCGACAATGGAGGCCAGGACGGAGACTTCTTTCTGGGACAACCCGAGCAACCGGGCCTTTTCCTTGTTCGCATCGGTCCAGAAAGCATCATAGGCCTCCTTCTGACGGTCCAGGATATCCTTCATCGAGGCGGTCCAGTAAACTTCATACGTATCCGGTATGAAAAGTCCGAAGACATCTTCACGGGTGAAACCGTAACCCGCCAGCAAGGCAGAATCCCGCAACGCCCGGATCACATCGATCGAGTCCAGCAGCATCTGGTTGGAGATTTTCCGGGCGAGCGCCCCTTGCTGCCGCATGGTCCCGGACAGGACCAACCTGACCGGAGTTTGCCATCCACGGGCCAGCATGCGTGCCACATAAGTGCTTGTATTGCCAGCCGATATCGTGTAATGGCCGGGCTTGGGATCCGCATCGCCGGCCGCATCCTTGTATGCACGCCGGAAACTGGCGGCATTCCGCACCTGGCAACTGTCGAGGATGTACTGTCCCAGCGCCTCGGCCGTCGTGCCGGGACGGACATACAGTTCCGTCGTCTTGGAAAAGTTGGGGACCTTCCGGTCATAATAGAAGGTCCAGGCCTTGCGCCCGAGGACCGCAGCCAGGACACAGGCCAGGCAGAGAGCGGCGAGAAGGATGTATTTCTTTTTAGACGTCATGCGTTCTTGGACTTTTTGAACAGGCCGCCGACCTTGCCCTTGACTTTGCTGCCCAGGCTTTCACCCCGCAGGATGATGGTATCTCCTTCCCGCAGGACGGCATCCCGTCCCAGGCCGTTCATCTTTTCCAGGGATTCAAGCTTGATGGCAAAGCGCTGGGCGATGTCACGAAGCTGTTCCCCGTCCTGATCGACGATGTACTTATCCAGGCCCTTGACGGACTGGTTCTTTTTCGGCTGGAGATAGATGACTGTGCCCGGAGCGAGTTTCTCCACCATCTCCATGTCGTTGTATTTCAGGACTTCCCTGACAAACAGATGGTTATCCTCGGCGATAGAGGCAATGGTCTCCCCTTCCATGGAATACAGGAAAGGCACGCCGTTCTTGGAATACATCTGCCGGGACAGGGAGAAACGGAACGATTCCACGCCTTTGCCGGGCGTGAACTTCGTCGCTTCTTCCAGGTGCAGCGGAGACTCGGGGATCACGGTCTGCGTATCGTCGATGAAGTCTTCCGGAGCGGCAGGGGCGGCGTTCTTGTCCTTGTTCCTGTCCTTGCTTTTCTTGACCCGGGACTTTTTCGTCCGGGCGGCTTTCTTGCTGTCGGAAGCGGCGGGTGCCTGGGTCACTTCCAACGTCTTTTCCGCCTCCTTGACACTCATCCGGTCATACTCCGAGAGGTTATAGTCCTCGATCAGCTTGATCAGTTTCTCCGGATAGGAGGGATCCGTCGCATAGCCGGCTTTCCGCAGTCCGTATGCCCACGCCTTGTAGTCCGTAACCTTGAAATCAAACAGGAATTTGTAACGGTCGCGGTAACGGAGGAAATCGGAATGGTCCTGGAAACTCTCCTCCGCATTGCCATAGACCCGGAAACATTCGTTCCGCCGGTCGTCGTCCTGACGCATGGTCTTGCCCTTCCAGTCATGGCACTTGATACCGAAATGGTTGTTGCCCTCGGAAGCCAGCGGAGACAGGCCATAACGGGATTCCAGCAGTCCCTGCGCCAGGGTAATGCTGGCCGGAACGCCGGTCCGGTACATTTCACTGACCGCCATGGCACCATAGCGGGCGATATATTGTTCCTGTGGGGTCTTCCCGGAATCACCGGCCGGAAGCCAGAGCATCACGGCGGCGAGCAGGGAGCAGAAAATCATCTTTTTCATAACCTGCAGTCGTCAAATCATCGTTGCAAGTTACAAAATTACTGCAGTTTTTCCAACGGGAGGTCGAAGACATCCCCATCTGCGGCGGCATAGGTTTCCGGGAAGACGGTCCGGCATTCGTCCTGATAGCGCACCGCATCCTTGCAACGGGAAGAGTAATGGCCGATGATCAGCTTGCCCGCCCCGGCCTGCGCGGCGCACCGGGCGGCCTGGAGGGTCGTGGAGTGATGACGGAGGGCCGCCTGCTCTTCCAGTTCCTGCAGATAGGTGGCCTCATGGTACAGCAGATCCGTGCCCTTGACCCATTCCGGCAGTTCCGGGAAGGGAGCCGTATCGCTGACATAGGCATAACTCCTGGGTTGATAAGGAAGATACGCCGCTTCCGAAAGCGGGATGACCGTCCCGTCTTCGCGGATGACATCCTCGCCCCGTTTCAGCGTACCGATCTCCGTCAGGGACAGGCCGTATTTTTCCAGCGCCTCTTTCCGGACGTTGAACTGGGGCGTCTTTTCACGGAAGAGATAGCCGAACGTCTCGATACCGTGGTTCAGCGGGAAAGCCAGCACCTCGACACTCTTCGTTTCCAGAATCACCTCCGGCTCTCTCATCTTGAGCGGAGTGAAGCGGATCTCGTAGGCAAGGCCGTCCCCGTAATAAGAAAGGAAGAATTTCAGGATCGGTCCCAGGTTGGGCGGGCCGTACAGCCCGAGCGGAGCGGTCCGACCCAGCATGCCGATCGTGGAAAGCAACCCGAAAAGGCCGAAGACATGGTCGCCGTGGATGTGGGACACGAAGACCGAGTCAAGCCGCATGAGCGAGATGCCGTGCCGCTTGAGCTGGCTCTGGACGCCTTCCCCGCAGTCGATAAGGAAAGAGCGCCCGTGTACCTCCAGTACGTGGGCGCTCTGAAACCTTCCGACAACGGGCATGGCCGAAGCCGTTCCCATTATCTTCAGCGTGAAATTCATGGATTACTCACCTTTCTCGAGTTTGTCCTTGAGCGCAGCCAGCTCGGAAATGTCACCGAGGGTGGTCTTCTCGACGGTGTTGTTCACCTTCTTGATGGCCTTCTTGGTGTTGTCTGCCTCGGTAGCCACCTGGGCGGCCTTGGCCTCGGAGTAGGTGCGGAGGTGGGAAACCAGGACGCGGCGGGTGCTGCGGCGGAGTTCGATCACCTTGAACGGGAGGGTCTCGCCGACGACAGCGGTCTTGCCGTCCTCACGGACGAGGTCACGGTTGAAGCAGAAGGCCTCGGTACCGTCCTCGAAGGTGATGTTGGCACCCTTGTCGGTGGTGGAAGCAACCGTTCCGTCGACGACGCTGCCGACCGGGTGCTTGGCCTCGAGCTGATCCCACGGGTTCGGGAGGAGCTGCTTGTGGCCGAGGCTGAGCTTGTGGTTCGCCTCGTCGAAGTCGAGGATGACGACGTCGAGCTTGTCGCCCGGCTGGACCATCTCGGAAGGATGCTTGATCTTCTCCCAGCTCAGGTCGCTGATGTGGACCAGGCCTTCGATACCGTCTTCGAGTTCAGCGAAGACACCGAAGGTGGTGATGTTGCGGACAGTGGCGGTGTGCTTGGAGCCCACCGGGTAACGGTCGCGGATGTTCTCCCAAGGGTTGGCAACGAGCTGCTTCAGACCGAGGGACATCTTGCGGGCGTCACGGTCGAGGGAAAGGATCTGGGCCTCAACCTCGTCACCGACCTTCAGGAAGTCCTGGGCGATGCGCAGGCGCGGGCTCCAGCTCATCTCGGAAACATGGATCAGACCTTCGACACCCGGCATGATCTCGACGAAGGCGCCGTAGTCGGCGATCAGCACGACCTTGCCCTTCACCTTGTCACCGACCTTCAGGTCCGGATCGAGGTTGTCCCACGGGTGAGCGGTAAGCTGCTTCAGACCGAGGGCGATACGCTTCTGCTGCTCGTTGAAGTCGAGGACGACGACCTTGATCTTCTCATCGAGGGAGACGATCTCCTCAGGGTTGTTGATACGGCCCCAGCTGAGGTCGGTGATGTGGATGAGACCGTCCACGCCGCCGAGATCGACGAATACGCCGTAGTTGGTGATGTTCTTGACAGTGCCCTCGAGGACCTGGCCCTTCTCGAGCTTGCCGATGATTTCGCTCTTCTGTTTCTCGAGTTCAGCCTCGAGGAGCGCTTTGTGGGAAACGACGACGTTGCGGAACTCCTGGTTAATCTTGACGATCTTGAAGTCCATGTTCTGGTCGACATAGGCATCGTAGTCACGGATGGGCTTGATGTCGATCTGGGAACCCGGGAGGAAGGCCTCGATGCCGAAGACATCGACGATCATACCGCCCTTGGTGCGGGTCTTGACATAACCCTTGACGACCTCGTTGTTCTCGTACGCGGCGTTGACCATATCCCAGGAACGGAGCTGGCGGGCTTTCTTGTGGGAGAGGATGAGCTGGCCCTTGCGGTCCTCGGTGGACTCGACATAGACCTCGACCTTGTCACCGACCTTCAGGTCCGGATTGTAACGGAATTCAGGAGCGGCGATGACGCCTTCGCTCTTGTAACCGATGTTGACAAGCACCTCACGCTTGTTGATGGCGGAAACGGTACCTTCCACGACCTCGGCCTCATTCACCTTGGAGAGGGTCTGGTCATAAGCGGCCGCAATCTTCTCACGGTCTTCGGCGCCGTAGATGTCCGCACCACTCTCGAAGGAATCCCAGTCGAATTCCTCGGGAGCCACGGAAGCGTTGACAGCTTTCCTGGTTTCTTTTTCAGCAGCTTCCGCTGCTACGTTTTTCAGTTCTTCTTCCATAATTTTTGATAAAAAACTAGTGGTTTAACATTATTTTTTGTACCCCGGCCGGTCACACAAAACGCGCTCCCGGTCAAAAGAGCGCGCAAAGATAGGAAAATTTCTTGAAAATCCGAACCTTCCGGATTGAATTTCAAAGTTTTTTATAACATTTTCCGCTTCTTGAAGAAGAACCAGACAGCCGCGAAAAGCAGGACCATGAAACCCAGGATGGCGATCCAGGCCCAGTGCCAGCCCTCGAGGGGCAGGTGGACGTTCATGCCGTAGAAACTGGTCACCAGGGTCGGCGGCATGAGCAGCAGGGACACGAAGGTGAAGATCTTCATGATGTTGTTCTGGTCGAGGTTGATGATACCCAGGACGGTGTCCTGCAGGTACTCCAGACGCTCGAAGCTGAAGTTCGTATGGTTGATCAGGGAAGCGATATCCTGCTGCAGCACGTTGAACCGGGCTTCCAGCTGCGGAGGAAGCTTGTCACTCTTGGTCAGGTTGGTGATCAGGCGCTGCTTGTCCACGATGTTCTCGCGGACGATCATGGTATTCTCCTGCAACTGGTTGATGTCGAGGAGGAAATCCTCGTTGATGTCCTCTTTCTGATTGACCCGCTTGCTGTACTGTGCAATCTCCTTGGACATCAACTCGATCATGTCCGCGTCAAGGTCGACACGCTGGTCCAGGATGCTGACAAACACCCAGTAGCCATTCGGGAAGAGCCGTGGAATCGCCATCATCTTGCGCTGCAGTTCGGTGAAACTGCGCAGCGGGACATCCCGCAGGGTGGTCAGGATCCCGCCTACCAGCGTGAAGGAAACCGCCTCCATGCTGTACTCCTCCGGGCCAGGCATCAGGAAGTTGGTGTTGGCGAAGATGGCCATGTCCGTTTCCTTGAAACGCGATGAACTCTCGATCTCCTCCGCCGTGGCACGGCTCTGGATCTCGACGCCCAGGAACTTTTCTGTCGCACGCTTTTCTTCGCCGTCCGGCGCAAAGAGATCAATCCACACCACGTCTTCCGGACGAAGATTGACCAGATCCGTTTCCGACTGGGAAACCAGGATCATTCCGTTGTTTCTGTAGAAGATGTCGACCATAGTCTTCCTCCCATTCCGGGGCTTTCACCCGGCATTTAGCTCCCGGTCCAGTCACCGGGAAAGGTTTATAACTAAGCCTGTCATACTCTGCGCAAGACAGACATGGGGTAAACGGTGCTTTCCGAAAGGTAAGCCTGCAAAGGTAACAAGAACTTTCGGATTTCCAACCAGATGCGAAGGTTTTTCGACGGTTTTTCCTTGTCAGATGGAAACCAGCGGATGCCAGAACGCCTTTACCAGGATATTGAGGCCGATGGCCAGCAGGACCAGACCGCCGACAAGCTGGGCGGCCCGTCCGTACTTGCGTCCCGCATACTGCCCTCCGCGGATGCCAAGGACGACCGAGAGGAAGGTGACGGCGAACACCGCCGCAAACTTTACCAGCATGTCCCCGAAACTGTCCCGGTCCATGGACAAGGAAATGCCCACGGCGAAGGCATCGATGCTGGTAGCCACCGCGCCGATAAGGATATTACGCAAGCCATTCAGGTCATGTGCCTCGGCCTCGTTCCGCCAGGCATTCCACAGCAACGATCCGCCGACGTAGGCCAGCAGCAGGAAGCCGATCACCGGCGCCACCTTTCCGATAAAGCCGACGAACAAGTCGCCGGTCCCCCATCCGGCAAAGAACAAACCCGACTGGACCACGGCAAAAATCAGGGAAACCCCCAGGACACGACGCCAGGAGATCTCTTTCAAGGTGACGCTGGAACAAGCCGAGACCGCAAAGCAGTCGGCACACAGCGAAAGGGCGAAAATCAGGGTGGCGAAGATTCCTAGCATATTTGTTACAAGGGTAAACTATTCTGTTTCACGGATGGAATGGCTGGCGACCGGCAATCGACCGGCCGAGTGTCAGTTCGTCGGCATATTCAAGGTCGTCACCGAAGCCAAGGCCTCTGGCCAGAGACGTGACCGTCACACCGAAACGGCTGATCTGCCGATAGATATAGAAAGCGGTCGTCTCCCCTTCCACATCCCCGCTGAGGGCCAGGATGACCTCGGCCGGATCTGACGATTCCGCAGTCAGCCGCTCCAGCCGGTCCGTCAGTTCCCGGATCGTCAGGTCGGACGGGCCGATGCCGTTGATCGGCGAGATAATCCCGCCCAGAACATGGTACAGGCCATGGTACTGCCCGGTGTTTTCGATGCTCATGACATCCCGGACGCTTTCCACCACGCAGATGGTCCGCCGGTCCCGGCTGCGGTCCTGGCAGACCGAACACTCCTCTCCGTCACAGATCATCATGCAGTTCCGGCAGTAACGCACCTCATCCCGCAGCCGGTCGATCGACTCCGTGAAATGGTGGACATGCTCCTGCGGCTGTCGAAGCAGATGCAGGGCCAGGCGCAACGCACTGCGACGGCCCACACCCGGCAGGCTCCGGATGGCGTCCACTGCATCTTCCAGCAGTTTCGAAGGGTATTGTTCCTTGATCATGGTCGGTCTTTTTCAATCAATCCATTTCCCCTTCCCCGTCCAGTGGAACCAGCCATAGACGGCAGAAGCGGTATAAGCCACATACAGGACGGCCATCCAATGCATGCCCACCATCAAGCACAGGATCGTGGACAGGATATCTGCCAGGATCCAGATGAGCCACTGCTGCGGGTAAGACTTGGCCAGCCACCAGGTGCCGATGGCACTGAGAACGGCGACGATGGCGTCCATGGCAGATTCCTGGTCATGAAGCAGGCGTAGCAAGGCAATCAAGGCAAGCGAGCCGAAGATGAACAACAGAAGGCTGATCCACAGGGTCTTACGAGGAAGATGCCGCAGATGGATGCCAGCCGGCTTTTCGTTGCCCTGCTGCTCCGCCGCCAAGGTACGGCTGTCTCGGCGCCACTGG
>JBGUXJ010000181.1:0-17951 GCA_045222055.1 Candidatus Cryptobacteroides sp.
CGGGCCGGGCCGATCGTCAGCGGATGCAGGACGCGGGCGCCCAGCGCCGCCATCTCCGCCGCCTCCTCGTAGGAAAGGACAGGGATACGGCGGGTTGCAGTCACGATCCGGGGATCGGCGCTGCGGATTCCGTCCACATCCGTCCAGATCTCCACGCGGCCGACATCGCAGCACATGCCGAAGATCGCGGCGGAATAGTCAGAACCTTCGAAACCCAGCACGGAAGCGTCTCCGCCTTCCGTCCGGGCGATGAAACCCTGTGTCAGCAGCACATCCGCATTCTCGGCCCGCACGGCCGCCCGCACGTTGGCGCAGGTTGCCTCCAGGTCCGGCCGGGCGCTCAGAAAGTTCTCGTCCGTCACCACCAGGTCCCTGGCATCCAGCCAGCTGCAGGCGATGCCGCCGGCATTCAGCGCGGCGGAAACGATGACGGAAGACAGCAGTTCCCCGGTCGAGATGATCCGGGCATTGTCGCAGTCCGACAGACGGCCCGTCTCGCAGATGCCGTCCACGAACACGGCCAGTTCATCCCACAGGTCGTCGATCCGGACGATGGTCTGCATGAACAGTTCCGCATCGTCGGCAAGCAGGTCTTCCGCAACGGTGTGGTGGCGTTCCAGCAGCGCGTCAAGCAACGCATCCGTCTTTTCCTTTTCGCCCCGGCCGGCCGCTTCCGCCATTTCACACAGCAGGCGCGTAACCTTCGACATGGCCGAGACCACGACCAGGGGCCGCTCTTCCAGACGGCTCCTGACAATCTCTCGCACGCGGGCAATTGCCTCCGCATCCTGCACGGAGGTCCCGCCGAATTTCATCACAATCATTTTTCTCCAATCAGGGTACGGGCCATGTAAACATATTGTTCCACAGCTGTTTCAATATCTTGCAGCAGGACAAACTCCCGCTCTGTATGCGCGACCACGATGCTTCCCGGGCCGCACAGGGCCCGACGGGAAAACCGGGAAAGCCGCGGCGCATCGCTTCCGAAAGAGACTGTCGTCCGAGGCAGTCCTTCCAGCGTCAGGTAGTGCATCGGCGTGTCCCCGCCATGCGCCTCGACCGAAATCTTGTCCGAGACAAATCCTTCCATGACGGACGCCACCATCGCGTGGCTGACAAAGGTCGTCCGGAAATAGATCCGGCAGGTCAGTTCCGGGCTGAGGATGTTCTGGGGATTGTCGCTGACCAGTTTCCCGATGTTCCAGGTGGTCTCGCCCAACTCCGGATCGACCGGGAAGGAAGTGGCGCGAAGCCGCTCCGTCAAGTCCAGGAAAATGTCCACGGCGCTCTCGCCCAACTCCGGATAGCCGGAATGGCAGGGTACTCCCTGGATCCGGACGGTGAAGGCCTGCGTTCCCTTGCTGGCCATAACCATGGCGTTGCCGGTCGGCTCACCGACGATCACGACGTCTCCGCCCGGGCAGTCCCGGTCATAGGCCTTGGCTCCGAAGGACCCGGTCTCCTCGCCGGCGAACACCAGCAGGCCGAAATCCGTCAGCCCCATTTCCTCCAGTTTCCGGCATGCCAGGAACATGGAGAAGACCTGTCCCTTCGCGTCACAGGTGCCGCGGCCTTCGATCCGGTCATTCCGGCGGGTAGGAGGGATATACGGCGGGACGGTGTCGCAATGGGAGCAGAACCAGACCACCGGCTTGCCCCAGCGGCAGCGGACATTGAGGGTTCCGTCGCCGACTTCGAGGGTCTCGACGGTGTTGCCCGGCGTCTTCAGGTGCGCCGCCAGCCATTCGGCCATCGGCCGCTCGCGGCCGGACGTCGAATCGACGGAGAGCATCTCCAGGAAGAGGTCGAGGTCTTTTTCTTCTATCATATCCAAGGTCTTATGCCAGCAGGGCATCCAGCAGGGACTTCAGGTGGCCCGGCAGGATGATGTGGTGGTTACCGATGGGGTTTTTCAGGAAATAGTCCGTAGTCGGAAGCCGCAGCACGACCTGCGTGCGGCACAGGTCCGGCTGGGACTGGTTGCGGAGCAGCGTCCCTTCTTCCGCAAAATGCCGGGAGAAGTCGCCGGCGACCTTGAAGACCGTGACAGGACCTTCCTGCATGTGGCCGCGGATGCCCATGCCGATGCCCGACTCGAAATGCGTGTCGAACGCATAGCGGGTCACCATGTCCAGCGGGATGGTGCAGTGGGCGAAAAGGATTTCTCCGGTCTGGGGGTCGATCCGGGACGGATTGGCCTGGAAACCGCTCACGCCGGTCAGGGCGCGTCCGATGACCATGGAGAGCATGGCCGGGATATCCCCTTCGCAGGTAGCAGTGATGCCTTCGGAATTCAGTCTTGCCAGCGCCAGGCAGCCGGTATTCTTCACCGACCCCAGCAGGTCGAAGCAGCGCAGGGTCAGGCCGCCGAGGCGGTATTTCCCGACCAGGTCGCGCAGGGCCAGGTAGATGCGGTGTGCACCGGGCGCGGCGTCCTTGACCTTTTCGGGAGCGTCGAAGAGCGGCGTGCCGCAGGCGATGCGGGCGGCCGTCGGGTCTTCGGGGTATTTCGCGATGGTTCCGAGCAGTTCCTCCATCGGGATGTCCACCAGTTCGATGCCGGCTTTCTCCCGCACCTTGTCATAGTCCACGTCGCTGGCTATCAGCCAGTCGGAAGGCTTTCCGACCACGCCGAGGCGCAGTCCGTCCAGTTGCTTGCGGGCTTTTTCGATCTTTTCGAGCGTCCGGATCCGGTCCGCGATATACTGCGGTCCGCCATGGATGATCTCGCCCTTGATCCCCTGCTGGCGCAGGTAGGAAAGGATCTCCATCGACGCGGCCAGGGAGTTGCTCTCGCCGGAGGTCAACAGATAGACGGGCTGCCGGGAGGCGGCCAGGAGTTTCGGCAGGAGGGGCTTGAAGACACCCTCGGTGCCGCCGGTGCGGACATAGATCAGTTCGAGGTCGGCGCTGCCATAGTCATCGTACCCGGCGCCCTTGAAAACGAATTCCGTTTTCAGACTGTCGAGGAATTCACGGGTGACGGCGGCGACGGCGGCTTCGTCGTGCAGCGCGGAGGTCAGGGTATGGACGGCGATCATTTTCTGAAATATTTACCGATGACGGGAAGGCCGGAAAGCGGAAGGTCCTTCCGGACGATGTAAGCGGCGAACAGGGCGATCAGGACCGTATTGGCCGCCAGGGCGGCCCAGGTGCCCAGGTGTGCGTTGGTCCAGGTGATGCCCAGGAACAGGACCGCGGCCAGGAGGGTATAGACCAGCAGGTCTTTCAGGGGATAGTCGATGGGATAGTATTTCTGTCCCACGAAATAAGACAGCAGCATGGCCGTCCCGTAGCCGGCGAAGCCGCCCCAGGCGCAGGCCATGTATCCGATCTTCGGGACGAACAGCAGGTTCACGGCGATGAGCACGGCGCATCCGATACCGGAGAAGACAGCGCCCCAGATGGTCTTGTCGGTCAGTTTGTACCAGAAACTGAGGTTGAAATAGACGCCCATCATGATCTCCGCCGCCATGACAATCGGCACGACCCGCAGGCCGTCCCAGTAATCCCGGCCGATGATGTATTTGAGCAGCCCCATGTAGCCCATCACGCAAAGGAAGGCCAGCAGGGTGAAGATCAGGAAATACTTCATGCCCTTGGCATAGGTCTCCCGGCTGTCCTTCTCCTTGGCGCCGGCGAAGACGAAGGGTTCGTAGGCGTAGCGGAAAGCCTGGGTGATCATGGCCATGATCATGGCGATCTTGCTGGCTGCCCCGTAGATGCCCAACTGCGAAGTGGCGTCCTCTCCCGGATAAATCTTCGGGAAGAGGATCTTGTCGGCCGTCTGGTTGAGGATGCCGGCGATGCCCAGGATCAGGATCGGCCAGCTGTAGGAGAGCATCCTGCGGCAGAGGTCCCGGTCGAATCCATAGCCGATGCCCTTGAGTTCCTTGGCGAAGAAGAAGGTCACCAGCGCGGTACAGAACAGGTTGATATAGAACACATAGCCTACCCCGACAGACGGGTCGTAGACCTTTCCGACGAGGTCCGGGTTGCCGGCATACAGCTTCGGCAGCAGGACGAAGAACGTCAGGTTCAAGGCGATGTTCAGTCCGATGAACAGCAGTTTCAGCGCGGCGAACTTGATCGGCCGCTGCTTGTAACGGAGGTAGGAGAACAGGATGGCCTGGAAGGCGTCGAGGGCCACGATGATGGCCATGGACCAGATGTAGGACGGATGGTCGGGATAGCCCATGGCCGTGGAAACCGGCCCGATGAAGGCCAGCACCAAGGCGACGAAGAGCAGCGAGGTGGAGCCCACCATCCGCAGGATCGTCGAATAGACCTGACGCGGATCCTCCCCCTCCTTGTTGGCAAAGCGGAAGAACGTCGTCTCCATGCCGTAGGTGAGGATCACCAGCAGCAGGGCCGTATAGGCATACAGGTTGGTCACGACACCGTAGCCGCCGCTCGCCGCGGAGATCTTGTACGTGTACAACGGAACCAGCAGGTAGTTCAGGAACCGCCCGATGATGCTGCTCAGTCCGTAGATGGCCGTGTCCTTGGCCAGGGTCTTCATGTCTGCCATGCGCGTCTGTATCCAATCATACAAAGATAGGCAAAAATACACACTATTCCGACAGTATCTGTCGGGCCAGGGCGACACCGTCGCCGACGGGCTCGGACGGGAAGGAGCCCGGACGGTCATGCCACCAGGCATATTCCCAGTCCTCGTACGCCTCCTCAAGGGCCTCCTCGTCCAGCGGCGCTCCCGCGTCCAGACTCTTTTCCACGGCGTCGAAGAACAGTTCCCAGCGTCCCTTGTAATAGGAGCCGACCAGTCCGGAAAGCGTCCGGTTGGCATAGTCGGTCAGCATGTTCCCCCGGTCGCCCCAGGAGGACAGCAGGTCGCGGGCATTGCTCTCGAAGTAGTTGGATTCCGCCGCATCGGCACCCCAGCCGCGGGCGTCGGTGATCCATTTCCCGACCAGGAAATAGGTCTGGCTGCCCAGGAGCCGGTCCATCTCGTCCAGGATGGCCAGCATCCTGTCCCGTGTCCGGTCGAGCCGCTCCCGGTCGCGTTCGTCATAGGCCTCCTTGTACTGGAAGGAGAGGGTGTCGAAGTTGTTGCTGAGCCACTGGCGGGTCAGGTTGACCACGTCGAACTCATAAGCCGAACCCCGGCCGTCCGCGGCCAGCAGCAGGTCGACGGCCTCCCGGAGCCGGTCGTTGTCGTAGGTGTACCGGACGGAGGAATGATAGGAGGAAGAACGCCCGAAGGAAGGACGCAGGTTCATCAGCGGGCTGTGGCCCGGAACGGAGCGGTCATGGTAGATTTCCCTGAAGAGGATGTCCCACGCCTTCCGGGCGTTTTCATCCACCTTGCCGGTCCGGCTGTCCGCCACCACGCGGGCATAGGCGTCCAGGTCCTTGTGCGTGTCGAAGTCCCAGGCCTTTTCGAAGATGTACTGGTACATGAACGGATTGACATCGAACCCTTCAAGCGTCGAACCGATGCCGCGGAAATTGGCGCCGCCGTTCTCGAACGTATTCTCGATCAGCTTGTTGACCTCGTTCGGATTGCCCGCAAGATAGGTGTTGCCCCCGAAATTGCCGAGATAGCACCAGATGTACGGGACGCCATAGTAACTCTCCGTGCGCTGCCAGACTTCCATCCGTTCGCAGTAGTAGTCGAGCAGCAGGGACTTGTCGGCCGGATAGGAGGTGATGTAGGGCTGGATCTTGTCCGGAGTCCAGTACTGGCGCTCATTGTAGAAGAGCCAGGTCATCTGGAGCCAGACGCCCTCGGGATCCGCCGCGGCGAGCGACTCGTATGTCTGCCTGCTGACGCGGGCGAGGTAATCGGGATCCCAGCTCTTGGGTATCATCTCGTTGAACAGGTCGATCCCGTAGATATGGTCGGTACCGTAGATTTCGATCTCTTTCTCCAGGAACTTCTTCTGGATCTGCGGAAACAACGGGTCCATCGGGTCGAGGAAATGCGGCCACTGGTCCACGTCGAACCCGGCCCAGTCGCTCATCCGGTCGATCTGCGCGTCGGGATAGAGGCGCTGGAGTTCCGGCGGGACATGGCCGGCGAAGGCCGGCAGGACGGGCTTCATGTTCAGTTCCCGTTCCCGCGCGACGATCTGTTTCTGCAGGTTCTCCTGCCCTACCAGCCAGGAAACCGGCAGCGGACCGCCCCAGCGGTCGATGTTCAGCATGCGGTGCCAGGGCAGGTGGGCCGGGCCGGTGAAATAACTGCGGACCTCTTCGTCGGAAAGGCCCAGTTCCGTCCAGACCTGGTACCAGATGGACTCCTGCCCTGTGATAGCGAGCGGCAGGTTGACCCCGTTGAGGGCCATCCAGTCGATGAAATGCTCCCATTCATCCCAGTGCCACCAGGGCATCGTGTATCCGAAGGTGCAGTAATTCAGGAAGAAACGCTCATCCACGCGCGCCTGGACCTCGACCGGTTCGGGTACGGCCGGGAATTGCTTCGGCAGCACGACCTCATCCCAGACGAACCACCCGACATTGACATGGCAGTAGTATTTCAGGTAATGGTTGAGGCCGACGGCCATCGAGTTGGCGTTGTTGCCGCTGATGACGGTCCTGCTGCCTTCCGTCTCGATGCGGAAGACATCCTTGTCCGACTCGATCGTCCTGAAAACGAACTGCCGGGAAGCCTTGCCCAGGACACGTTCGGCCAGGGCCCGGACGGCAGGCGCTTCCGGACCGCTGTCGGAGGGAGCCGCACAGCCGGCCAGGAGCGCCAGGGTGAAAGCCAGGGAGAGAATCTTTTTCATATCATTCAAATATCTCAAGGATGGGCCGTCCGCGCCAGGAATCCGGCATCTCCAGACCCAGGTAATGCGCCACGGTCGCGGCGACGTCGTATTGGTACATCGGGGATTCGATCCGGTGTCCTTCCCGGATGCCGCCGCCATAGGCGACGAAAGGAGCGTAGAGATCGGACAGGACGGGATCTCCGTGCCAGGTCTTGTGTCCGCCATGGTCGGCGGTGATGACCAGCAGGGTATCTTCGACCAAGCCGGTCTCACGGAGGGTCTGGACGACGCCTTCGATGACCTTGTCCAGCCGTGCGAGCATCTCATAATAGGCCGGCGTGTACCAGCCGAGGGAATGGCCGGTATGGTCGGGATAGTCCCAGGTAAAGAGCGCCAGTTCCGGTTCCTCGTCTACGATATATTCTCGGACGAAAGCCAGTTCCTCTTCGATGCCCTCTTCCGTTCCGGGGAACTGCCGGTGCATCGAAACGGCGGCCGTATCGACGACATATTTGATTCCGTCCCACTGGTAGGTGCAGCCGGATTCGGCATCCGGACGGGCCTGGCGGAACAGGGTGAACAGGGTCGGAGGCATGCCGTTCGGCCCTGTCTCCGCAGGGGTGAAGGCTGGCTCCCGGGAATCCCAGGCGATGTAACCGTGGACCTCGGGGCCGGCGCCCATGACCATCGTCGCCCAGTTTGCGGCACTGGAAGTAGGCAGGATGGAATGCTTGCGCGTCGTCCAGCTGCCTTCTTGCATCAGACTGTGCAGGCAGGGCATGGCGGCGGAGTCGACGGCAAAGCCGGCCAGGCCGTCGAAGCCCAGGATGACGGCCCGTTTGACGCCGCGCCGGGTGACCGGGGAAGTCTTTCCGCTATAGGAACCCTCAAAGTATTTCAGGAAATCGAAGGCCCGGATCGCCCGCCAATGCTTTCCACCGGCAAGCATGAGGCGTTCATTCGCAGACAACCGCATCGCCGGCATCACTTCCGCCGTACGGATCTCTTCCTTGGTTCCCTCAACATGGAACGAGATACGGGATCCGGACGATGAGACATCCAGCGTCACAGGAGCCCCCATGATCAGCGGCAGGTTGACATCACCATGTCCGCCGGGGAAACCACAGCAGACCGGGATATCATAGTCTTTCAGGTAAGAACGCAGCAACTTCTCCGTGCTGGCAAAATCCAAATCTGCCTCGCAATTGGTGAACTCGCCCAGGATGACGCCCTTGCACCGATCCATCACACCATTGAGTATCAGCATATTGAACAGCCGGTCAATGTTGTGCATCGTCTCTTCGACCTCCTCGATGAAAAGAATGATGTCCGCCCCGCGGGTCGCATCCGCCTCGGTCCCGAGGACAGGAGCGAACGTGCAGATATTGCCGCCGACCAGCGTGCCTGTCGCCGTTCCCTTGCAGTTGTCCGGATGGGCGGGCAGGACATACTCAGGAATGGTTCCGGTCAGGATGTCCCGCAACAGGAGGCTGTTCAGGTCTGTCCCGCCAGACTTTGCGAGGAAGGTGCTCATGGTCCCGTGGATGCTCATCACACCCGCCCGGGTCTCCAGTCCATGCAGGGTCGTAATGTCACTGAAACCGACCAGCCACTTGGGATGGGCGGAAAACTCTTCCGGAGCAAACATGTCCACCAGACGGATGCTGCCGTAGCCGCCCCGGTTGCAGAGAATGGCTTTGATGGAGGGATCTTCCAGCGCCCAACGGAGATCGGAAGCGCGTTCCTTGGGCGTGCCTGCATACTTGCCCAGATAATGCTCGTCGACATTAGGGCCGATCACCGGATCGAAACCCCAGTTGCGCAGAACCTGGGCCGCGCTGTCTACGTTTTCCCGTTCCGTGAAATAAGAAGGGGAAACCAAGGCGATCTTGTCCCCCGGCTTCAGGAAGGCCGGCTCCCGGCAAGACAGGCGGACCGGCTCCAAGGGAGATTCTCCCCGGGAGCAGGAAAGAGCCAGGCAGGCGGCAAACAGGATGGTCGGGAAAAACTTCCGGAGCATGGCGGCCTATCGCTTCGCCATGCCGCGGGTCCGGAGTCCCTCGACGATCTCCTCCGGGGAAGAGACGATCTTCGCCATGATCCAGTGCTGGTAAGGAGTGCCGGAGTCGCCCTTGGTCGAACTCTGGATGACATAGGCCTGCTTGAAGACCCAGCCGCGCTGTGCCAGGTAATTGGCGGCGTCCAGGATGGAGTTGAAGACGATGTCATTCCCGGCCTCGTCGATCAGGGCACGGTCCCGGGTCCAGAACCCGGTATACTGACCGAAGTCGATATCGACCGTCACCTTGTTCGTGAAGATGCCGTTGGTAAAGGAAACCAACTCACAATAAACCTCATAGTACTGGGGCGTTTCTTCCTCCTGTGCGCCAAGCAGGTTTGCGTTATCCGGATTCTGGGCGAAACCCGTCAGGCCGAATCCAAGGGTAAGGAGCAGAAGTCCTCCTTTCAACAATGCTTTTTTCATAATCTTAGATTCTGTTATTTTCTTGACTTGGAAATCTTATACTTGACCGGCACCCAGTTGTGCGTCGCGCTGCCCTGGACGGTGATCTGAAGGAGCGCGTCATAGGAAGCGTTGCCCTCGGGATAATGGAAATTGTCGATCTTCTTTCCGCCAGAGACAAGGTCATGCATGTTCCAGATGGAAGTGCTGACGAAGGAAGGAGCCTCCTTTCCGATAAAGTAAATGTCGGAAGTCTCCGGCGTTTTCTCTCCGAAGCGGCAGAGACAGTCGCTTCCCAGGGACGAGACCTTGTACGGAAGTACGAGTTTCGTGGCGTAACTCAGATGAGAGATGCCGAACCGCGGGATATACGAAATATTCTCCGGAAGGATCAAGGACTTGAAATCTTCATTTTCCTTTGTCGTGAAGACCTGGTCCGAGTAGTCAAACATCCCGCCGATTTCGGTCAGGTCCTTGCTGAACTTATAGACTCCCTTTCCCTTGGAATATGTATTGGAAATCAGGAGGTCCGACGGTTCCGCGAGGGGGATGGTCTTCCCGGAATGACTCTCATACCAGATTTCGTCGGCCGGCGGCAGCAAGATGCTGACCGTCCCTTCCGCATCCTCGCGGTCGCCTCCGTCTTTCTTGCAGGAAACAAAGACAAAGGCCAGTACCAGAACGGCGTAAATAATTTTTCTCATTCTTCAATGCATTTATATGTGGTTTCAAGTCAAATATAACGGTTTTGAATGGAAACGCAAGGTGATTTTACGGACATTTTATATATTTGGGATATTAATACCTCACTGATATGAAACGACTGATCCTCCTTGCATCCGTCCTGTTCCTCGGCCTGACCCTTTCCGGCCAGACGCGGCAGGGTGCGCCCGCCGTCAATCCCAAGATGACGGCCTATGAAGCCGGAACCATCGCTCCGGAAACCAATGTGCTGCGTGCGGAATATCCGCGTGTGGATCCCAAGACCCGCAAGGCCTATTTCAAGTTCAACCTTCCCCTGGCCCATTCCGTCTCCGTGACGGTCGGCAACGACACCTTCAAGGGTACGAAGGACGTCGACGGCATCTGGACGATCGAGACCTCGCCGCTCGTGGTCGGTTTCCACTATTATTTCGTCACGGTCGACGGCGCCCGCCTGACCGACCCCAACAGCAAGTCCTATTTCGGCTATACGCTGAACGCCGGCGGCATCGAAGTGCCGGAAGGACCGGAGGGAGACTACTACCGTTTCGACAGGAACGTCCCCCACGGACAGATCCGCTCGATCAACTACTGGTCGGACATCAACCAGACCTACCGTCATGTAAATGTCTATGTCCCGGCAAGTTATGAGAAGAACACCAAGAAGCGGTATCCCGTCCTCTACCTGCTCCACGGCAGCGGGGAAGACGAGACCGGCTGGGTCAACCAGGGCCATGTCGATTTCATCCTCGACAACATGATCGCCAAGGGCGAGGCCGTCGAGATGATCGTCGTCATCCTGAGCGGCGACCTGAAGACGACCCCCGAGCACCGCACCTTCCCGGGCAAGACCGTCACCGATGTCTATATCAATGAGACCATCCCGTTCATCGACGCCAACTTCCGGACCTACGCCGACAAGAACCACCGCGCCATGGCCGGTCTTTCCCGCGGCGGCAGCCAGACGACCAATACGGTCCTGCCCCATCTCGACAAGTTCGCCTACATGGGTACGCTCAGCGGCCTCTTCGCCCTCAATGAGGACAATATCAATACCGTTTTCGACGGCGTGTTCAAGGATGCCGCCGCCTTCAACAAGCAGATCAAACTGTTCCATGTCAGTTGGGGCACGGAAGAAGGTGACCGCAACGCCAGCGGAGCCAAGGCCTTGGCGGACAAGGGTATAAACGTCAAGACCTATATCTCGGACGGAACGGCCCACGAGTGGCTGACCTGGCGGCGCGGCTTCCGCGATCTCGCGAAGTATCTGTTCAGATAGATCACAAATCAATCATAAAAACACAAATGAACAACTTCAAATCAATCCTGGCCGGCCTTGCGCTTTGCATGGCTGCGACAGCAGGCGCCCAGACCCTGAAAATGACCCATCAGGTCGTGCGCATCAACGCCTATGAGGCCTCGACCTCCGTCAATCTCGTGGTCGTGAAACCCGAAGTGAAACTCGATGTCCTGGATCCGTCCGTATTCTCGGTGCAGACCAACGGTGTTGAGAGAAACGTCAAGATCGTCTATACCTGCGACGACCGCGGCGAGTGGACCGACAACGGCGACTACATCGCCTTCGGCCTCGAAGTCAGCAAGGAGCGCGGCGTCTCCCCGCTTGTCTCCAGAGGCATGGGGACCTGGAGCACGGCATATCCGGTCAAGATCGCCCTCAAGCCGGGCAAGAGCATCAAGGCCGCCGGCAAGAAGTACACGGCGGTGGACTGCTCCATCGACCACGCCCTGCGGAACTTCCTCTCCGAATCCGATTTCTTCCACCGCGGCACGTTCACCGGTCCTTCGACCGGCCGTCCCGGCAATGAGACCCTCACCTACGGCGCCTACGAGCCCGAGGCCCTGCGGATCGACGGCAAGCGCAACCCGCTCGTCATCTGGCTCCACGGCATGGGCGAAGGCGGCACGGACGTCTCCATCGAACTGATGGGCAACGAGGTCGTCGCCCTGATCCGCAACGACATCCAGTCCCACTTCACGACCGAAGGTGGCGAAAAAGGTGCCTATGTCCTTGCCGTCCAGTGCCCTACCATGTGGATGAATACGGTGAAGGGCTTCGGAAGCGGCTCCTACCCGTCCCTCTATTCCGACGTCCTGAAATCCTGCATCGACAACTATGTCGCTCAGAATACCGACGTCGATCCCAACCGCATCTACATCGGCGGCTGCTCGAACGGCGGCTACATGACCATGAACATGGTCCTGCGGAATCCCAAGTACTTCGCGGCGGCCTATCCTACCTGCGAGGCCTACGCCGACGTCAACATCTCCGACGTCCAGATCAAGCAGCTCGCCGACGAGAACATCTGGTTCGTCCAGTCCTTCGACGACACGACGGTCAGGCCGACGGAATACTGCATCCCGACCTACAAACGCCTGATCGAGGCGGGTGCCAAGAATGTCTGGGTCTCGATGTTCGAGAACGTGACCGGCACGGACACGCCCGGACAGCGGCTCATGGGCCATTTCTCCTGGGTCTATGTCTTCAACGACCAGGTCACGGCGGCCCAGGAGCAGACCACCGGCGACATGAAACCCTCCAACAACGGTGGCGGCTCCGTCGCGCCCCAGGGATTCAGCAACCTGTTCGAGTGGATGAACGCCCAGGTCCTCACCGAACCTGTCGCGCCCCAGCAGCCGAACCGCCAGAGAAGATAATTCTCCGGGCTTCGTCAAAAAACGCCACCGACACAGGTCGATGGCGTTTTTTCATTTGCTTCGAGAAGGTTACCGCTTGTCCACGATGGTGGCGCCGGGGTAGTCGCTTTGACGGAAGGTGACATCCTTCTCGGTCACGTCGAAGGCGAAGTCGCGCATGGTGATCGTGATTCCGGAGGCCTTGGCGCTCAAGCGCGTGGGCTGATAGTTTTTCTTTGAGACGGATACCTCCATGGTCTTCGGGTCATCCTTGTTCTTGTTGGACCTGGATTTCTTGCAGACGAAATTCCACACTTCGGACGTCTCGTTCTTCAGCGAGACATCGTATCCGTCGGTAACGCCCGAGAGCATTTCCGTATTGCCCTGGGGATTCGAGTTCGATGTACTGGCCTGGTTCGTTATCTCGATTTCATTCTTGCCGGGGGAATAGGTCCATTGGGTCTTCCCGTCGAGATAAACGACGGATTTTTCGTCGAAAGAGGAAACGACCATCTTGGACTTATCTCCCAGGGACCATGCCTGGGTGGACGCCGTCCCGAGGATCGGGATCTTCATTTCCAGGACCATATATAAGCCCTTGTCCTTGTAACTTTCCATCACTTGCTCCATCCGGGCAAGAATCTCTTCAGGCGTCTGGGCGAAAGCTGCCACGGCGCCGAAGAACGCAACCAAAAAACTGAGGATTCTTTTCATATTATCAAGTATCACTGTTCATTCAATCCGGCGGCATGCCAGCATATTCCGCGCCAAAGGCTTCAGGGTTGGATGCTCTTTCCGGCAGGCCTGGCACCGCAAAAGCGTTGAAGCAGGATTTGGTGTCAGGCCCCACTTCTTAATCCCGCCCCTGACACCGGAAATGCCTTAAAACACCGATTCGGTGTCAGGCCTACCGGGCAAGAACAAAGGCGACAAAGTTCCCCAGGGACTTTACACTGTCCTACGACGATATTATCTAATACTTATAGAATAAGGGTCAGTCGCCGGGAAATGGCACGAAGGCCATCTGTGATGCGACGTTGCATGGCAGGGCGAGGATGACGCTGGCCATTGGCATAGTGACTGAGTTGTTGTTCATTGATACCCGTCTCGCGAGCGAGCGCTTTTCGGGTAATAAAATTATCTGCATATTTCAGTTGTGCGCGCGTTGTCAAATGGAAATCCAAATCCCAACTCCCTTCGAACTCAGCAGGTATCTTGTCCCCGTCTTCCTGCATCCACGAGATGTGTTTACGAAGAGCATCTTCTAATTCGAGTTTCAAATCTTCAAAATCATGTGCCGTGACAACACAGGCTATGCTTTCGTTTGCCGGTGCTGCGGCGAAATTATCCGGCAGCCAATCAACATTGATTAAAATCTTTCCCATAGCTTTTTATTTCCATCCAGCTTGTTTCCAAATACTGTTTAACTCAAATTGGCTTAGGGTGTCATTCAGTTTTCCACGAACGGTAACCTTTCCACCCTTCAACGGATGCTTTAATTGCCGGTGGTCCCCGACCCAATTGACGAGAATCCACCCGTCATGCTTTAACAAGTCAAGCACTTGCTGAACTTTGTAGCGTTTCATCCTTTTATGCAAAGATATAAAAAAATATATCAATAAAAACCATGTACAGATTTGATCAGACCCAAACTCACGAGTACAACACGAAATCTGGAATAAAAGTGAATGGAAAAAGGGAAAAGAAAAAGTAAAAGTTGCTTGAGAGCGTATTCTCCGCACAACTTTTTATGATTCTTTGTCGGATTTGTCCGGCCTGCGGCCGTCCACATCCGAACTCTGCTCGCCGCGGGGGCACCAAGGCGGCATCAGCCGCAGCGGCGGAGCGTCAGCGAGATGCGAAGCATCAAAGCAGCGCAGCCGCCGGCCGAAGCGCAAGCGAAGGCCGCAATGTCCCCTGGGGGACCGGCGCGCAGCGCCGAGGGGGAAAGAAGTATCCGACTACCGGAACGAAAAATCGCCACCGACGCAAGTCGATGGCGATTTGAAGTGGAGGTAGTCGGATTCGAACCGGCGACCCCATGCTTGCAAATAATGGCTACACAGCTTATATTCCTTTGTTAAATAGTTGAAAACCCTTATATTTGCATCAGAATATCAACTTGTTGCAAAAATAGACATTTTATAGGGTTTAAACAAAAAACTGCGACTAAACTGCGACTGCTATATGACGAAAATCCGAACCATTCTAAAAAGTACACCTCGTGCTGACGGAATGAGGCAAGTCCTCCTTCTAGTATCTGATCGCGGGCAAAGGGCATACTTCTCAACAGGCTTCTTCGCCCGTCCTCAAGAATTTGATGAAACGAAGGATGCTGGAAGATTCATTCAAGGTAAAGGAATCAAAACGTTCGACGTCGAAAGAAAAGAAGATGGCGGAGGGATTCAGCTGTATACAAACAAAACTGCAAATGACAAACTCTCCGAATTAGAAAAAAGGGCAAACGATATCCTCAAGAAATATAACGAGGAGCATATTGAATGGGGGTTTGATCAATTCCGATCTGATTTCATCAATGCTCCCAAAAGGATGTTATTCTATTCTTTCGCAAAAGACATGATTGAAAAGGAATACCGGTCACATGGGCAATATGGCAAGGCTGATATAGCAGAGAATACTCTGAAATCTCTTCTTGAATATGATCCATTACTACAAAAAAGGAGCTTTCAAGATGTTGGGATTGGATATCTCAACGACTATATCGCTCATTGCCGGGGGAAAAAACAAGTTGATGGCACAATCAGTATCCGACTTCGTGAAATCCGAAGGATGTTCAATATCGCAATTCGAGACAAAGTAATTTCCCAGGATTTGTATCCATTCAGTAGCGGGAAAGAAGACAGAAAGGTCAAGATTCCAAAGACTGAATTAACTAAAACAGATCAATATCTCCCTGTCGAGAGCATGAAAATAATCGCTCAGGCGAATATTGAAGATCCGATTCTAGACAGAACAAGGCATCTCTTCCTCTTCTCATATTACTGCCGGGGGATTAATTGGAGAGATATGGCTCTACTCTCGAAGGACAATTTCTACAAAGTCACCGTTACAGATGAAACCACAAAGAAGAGTAAACAGGTGACAATGATGCAATATAAACGAGCAAAGACAAGAGGCGAATTTGACATCCAGGTCACCTCAAACATTCAGAGAGAGTTAGACTGGTTTAGAGAGAACACCCCTTTATTCGAAGATTATGTCCTACCCATTGTTGGAGTAAAGGTTGAACCGCTGAAATTCAACGAGTATATACATCAGATTCGCAAACGCTTCAACCGTTCATTGAAAGCCCTCGCAAAGGAACTGGGGTTACCTGAAAGCCAACAGAATATCTCGATTTACTCGGCTCGTCACAGTTTTGCTATGACACTTCAGGACAAAGGGAAATCCGTTGAGATTATCAGTCAGGCCCTCGGACACCAATCTGTAGAAACAACCAAGCACTACCTTCAGAAGTTCAGTACCACCAGAATGGCAGAAGAGACAGATATTGATCTCTCCTAGATACGAGAAATCCCCCTCACCTGTATTAGGCAAGGGGGATTATTTACACCGCAAGTGTAATCATCAAAGTTCTGATGTAACAATCTGAACAATAATAGTATTCGTAAAACTTAAGTACATTGTCGGTTTTTTCAACTCTGTAACGGCTTATCTTTCCCCGATGCATTTCTTCATAATTGAATGCCTCGATTGCTGCTTGAGGTGTATCATATACTGAAGTAAAACCACCCCCGAGTACTTGCTCATAAATCAGCGTCGGGCCGTTAAGACGTTCCAGTTCATATTCGGTCCTTGTCTTCAGTTTGAGGAAGTCCTTAAGTTCAGGGAATTGTTCCGGATGCTCCTTCAGATAATAGAACCTCACGCATCTGACCTTTTTCCCATTTATTTCATGCTCCGTATATCCGAACCATCTGTCGGGGACTGCGGTATTATATCTCTCTTCGACAAGTGACGCAAAATGTAACTCGAGGAATAGCGGAGGAAGGATTGAGCATTCCTGTACATTCTCCTCCCACATAATCCCAATGTCGCCACATCTAAGAATAAAATCCTGCAATTCATCCATCTCAATCCTTTGGGGATTCTTAAATATAACATCATCCATTATCTTTATTGTTTACGTGTTAATATTAGCCCGCATTCCGAAATGGTTTGCGGGCTTTTTTTCTTTCATCAAAGAGTATCGTTCATCACCAATGCGATAGCTTCAATGACTGGTTTACCTTGAACATATTCCGTGCAAGGGAAGATTTTCATACTGACTCTGTGATTACCTCTTTCCGCTATCAGCGACTTTTTGTCATAATACGCAGTGGCCTCCTTCAACTGCGCTTCCTTTTTGAAGTTGTATGCCAGATCCGGCAGATCCCTGGAATTGAGGGTGCCGGCCATCCTCATCCGGTCACCCACGATTTCATACCTATAATTCATATTAGATTCCCCCGTTGTTTACCCACTCCCGCAAAGTGGTTGTGTCAAATACCAGTTTCCCCCGAACCTTCTGCGCTCCCGGGACCTGCCCCCGACAATGCATTTGGTAAAGACTATTCTTGCTGTACCCGGTAATCTCACTCGCCTGTGCTACCGTAACCTTCTCAGGGTACTGTGGCCCGCTCCCCTTCTGGAGAGCGGACTCCACAGCAGCCTGGATGAGCGAGACCAGCTCCGGTCTCAACTCATCAATAAGTGCTAAAGCTATACTACTCATTATCAACCTCCTGTTTTTTATTCATCGGCTTGATGACCAGATTATAAAGAGGATCAACAAAGAATTTTGCATCTTCACCGAATCCGGCAATGAGACCGTCTTTGAGGACCCGATTGACTGCGGATTTCCCTTCTACAACAAGGTGTTGCGCAACAATTTCGGGATTCAATCCCCACTCTTGACACTCGCGATCGAACCGTTTTGAATCAAGAATTGGTTTTGTCTCATTCAGCATATCCTGCCAGTAGCGAGCTGCATCCGGATAATAACGACTCATATTCAAAGCCCGTTGCAGACAATCGCGTTTCGTCTCGGTGTTCTTTCTGGCATCCGGGACAGATTCAAAAAGCTTCATACCATTACGAGAGACATAGTAGAATTCGTTAAACTTTTTCATGATAACTCAGCAGTTTACCTATACACCGCAAGGTTTTGAAATATAAGAGGGAGGGGCGCCTCTTGAAATAATTCTCGTCATGCCCTTGACGTGGGCAGGAAGTATCCAACCACTTGTCTTTATGGTGACCAACCGTTATTATTATTTTACTGATGGGAGATGCTTTCGAGGAGTGAACCGATCATTACACAACCGGAATTGACATCTTCATCGATCGGCTGCTCATAATACTCTAGAAGAACTGCAGGATCACCATCAACCATC
>JBGUXJ010000182.1:0-2235 GCA_045222055.1 Candidatus Cryptobacteroides sp.
CACCGGTCATCATCGGATACTTGATCGGGGTCTTGATGGAAGCATAGGCATTGAAGGACACCTTCGGCGCCTGGCCGACCGTACCCTTGTAGGTGCTGATGAGAATGACGCCGTTGGCGCCGCGGGAGCCGTAGATGGCGGTGGAGGCGGCGTCCTTGAGGATGTCAATGCTCTTGATGTCGTTGGGGGAGATTTCCGACAGGCTTCCCATGAACGGAATGCCGTCCAGCACGATCAGCGGGTCGTTGGAGGCGGACAGGGAACGCTCACCGCGAATACGGATCGTAGCGGAAGCGCCCGGCTTGGAAGAGGTGGACTGCATGTCCACGCCGGCGACACGGCCCATCAACGCATAGGTGACGTCTCCGGCCGGAATCTCGCGAAGCTCGTTTCCGCCCATCGATACGATGGAACCGGTCACGTCCGATTTACGGGCAGTACCGTAACCGATGACTACCGTCGCCTCAAGGGATTCGGCATCCTCCTCCAGGACGATGTCGATCCGCGTACGTCCGCTCACTGGGACGAGTTGCGTCTTGTAGCCAATTGAAGAGACTTCCAGGATCGCCCCGGCGGGGACAGAAATGGAATACGTTCCGTCTGCACCGGACACGGTGCCATTCTGGGTGTTCTGGACCATGATGCCAGCACCGATGACGGTTTCTCCGCTCTGGTCCGTGACCGTTCCCGTGACGCGGATGTTCTGCGCGAGGGCGAAGAACGGCATCGTCAGGCAAGCGGCCAGAACGGCAAGCGTTTTCTTAAGGTTTAATCGCATAATGAATAGAAATTAATGGTGATTAATTGTTTCGGTTTTTGTGGGTTTGTGCCGCAAATGTATCATAATATAAAGTGGACGCGCATGAGAGATGAAACACATACTGTCAAATTTGAACCACGGTTCTTGCAAAGCCCGGAAGTTTTGGTATTTTTGTAACGAATGGAACAAAACCGACAATGAGACGTTTTCTACTTTTCATCAGCTTGGCTCTTAGCGCCTTCGCACCCGCGGCGGGGCAGAACGTGCGCGTGTATACCTCTGAGAATGGCCTGCCCAATTCCCAGGTTTCCCGCATTTACCAGGACAAGCGCGGCTATATTTGGATGTGTTCGGAAGGCGGCCTGATCCGCTTTGACGGCATGCGTTATGAAACCTTCCGCCACGACCGCGACCGGGAAACTTCCATTTCGAGTTCCTCCGTACAGGAGATGCTCGAAGACAGCCGCGGGAACACCTGGGTGGCCACGGCAAGCGGACTCAACCTCTTTGATCCCGAGCACAGCGAATTCCACCGCTTCGAGTTGCACGACGAGCGCAACGCGGTCACCAATCCGTATGTCAGCTGGCTGCAGGAAGTACCCGGCCGCAGCGGCGGTTGCCGCCTTTATGTAGCGACGAGCGGCTCCGGCGTCTTCGCGATCGACTGCAACACCCTGCAATTGCTTCCGGATGTGCGAGAACAGATCTACCACCATTTCCCGACGGACTATGCCCGGAAGCTGTTCCTGGATTCCGGCAAGCGTCTCTGGCTTTTCCCGGAGGAGGCCGGATTCCCGGTCATCCTGGAGATGAGTACGCTGGAGCCGGTTTTCAACCTGAACTGGAGCCTGGACCTGCTTCGCGAAGCCGACCATATCCGGGTTGGAAATGTGGCCGAGGATCCGCTCACCGGCGATCTCCTGCTCGGCAGCAACCTGGGCCTGCTCTACTGCAAAGCCGGCAGCGGCACAATCCGGAAAGCCGCTGGGAAACGCGCTGCCACTACCGTCGCGACGACAGTCATTTTCAACAGCCAGGCGCCGTCCGGCGAGGGAAGAACCTTCCTGCTCGGCGACAAAAACGGCGGACTTCTGCTGTTTGACTGCGCCACGGAAGAGGTGCGCGAAGCGACGCTGCCCGCCATCCGGCAGGACATCAGCGGCTGGAGCGCAACGTCCAGCACCATCGACTCCCAGGGCAACATCTGGCTGAGCCTCTACCAACGCGGCGTGGTCGTGGCCCCGCAATCCATGTTCGGTTTCTCCTACATGGGGTGCAGCACCCGCGGCATCCCGGGGGAAAACAGCGCCTGCATCACCGCCATCTTTGAAGACGACAAGTATCTCTGGGTGGCCACCGACGGCGCCGGCATCTTCAGGAAACCGCTCAACGGCTCGGGCCCCGACCGGAATTACACCAGCGAGAACACCGCCCTGACAGACAATTCCGTCATGGGCATGACCGGCGACAAGCAT
>JBGUXJ010000183.1:0-3294 GCA_045222055.1 Candidatus Cryptobacteroides sp.
ATCCTGAAAGAGGCGGGATTCCGGGACATGATACAAGCCACTCCGGCCGGAATGCCCCTGGAAGAAGCACTCCGGCCGGAGGTTGCAGTCAAAAATATCAGGCAAGGCGTCATCCGGCTGCTCACCGGACGGAAGGATGCCTAGTCGTCACTCTCGCCCAAAATAAGCATCAGGTGATCCCCCGGCATCAGTTCCATGCTGCCATGGGGCACCAGGAAACGTCCGTCCCGACGCACCATGATCACCCGGATACCGTGGGGCAGGTGGAGGTCACGGAGTGTCTTTCCATTCCCCAATTCATCCTCGTGCACCGTATGGTCGCGCAGCATGCCCATCTCTTCCGGAATCTCCATGCCGAACGTTTCCACCTCCGGATCCTCTTCGTAACTGAGTTTCAGCCAGCGGGCGACCCGGGGAAGGGAGAATCCCTGCAGGATCAGGGAGAGCAGCGAGATGACGAACACGATGTTGAAGATCTCGGTCGAACTCTCGAGACCGGCCACGACCGGACAGAGGGCGAACAGGATCGGGCCAGCGCCCTTGAGTCCCACCCAGGAGACGAAGGTCTTGGCGCGGAAACTCATCTTCCGGAACGGCAGCAGCGTCAGGTAGACCGTCAGCGGCCGGGCGATGAAAATCATGAACAAGCCGATCAGCAGGGCCGCTCCCAGGATGTGCCACATCTGGGAAGGACGGGCCAGCATGCCCAGCATCAAGAACATCATCAGCTGCATCAGCCAGGTGATGCCGTCCGAGAATTTCATGACGTCGCTCCGATGTTTCAGCCGGACCTGGTTGCCGATGATGATGGCCGCCACATACAGGGCAAGCAGTCCGTTGCCATGCAGGATCGAAGCGAGGGCGTTCGCCAGGAAACCGATACTGAACACCATGATCGCATACAGCGAGGCATTGTCCAGGTCGACTTTCTCCAGGATCCACTTCGCGGCGAATCCGATGGCAACGCCGACCGCCAGGCCGACGACCAACTGCACGGCAAGGATTCCGAGACCTTTCAGCAACAGTCCGCCCGTCCCCAGTTGGGTTTCCGTGGAAAAGACCCCGACCAGGATGATGGTCAGGACGTACGCCATCGGGTCGTTGCTGCCGGATTCCAACTCCAGCATGGGCCCGAGGTTCTCCCGCAGGTTCAGCCGCTTGCCGCGAAGGACGGAAAAGACCGAGGCAGAGTCCGTAGAAGACATGACCGCCGCGATCATCAGGCAGCCCAGGAAGGTCGTCGCGACGCCTCCGATCGAGTGTCCGACCGTCAGGTAGATGAAGATGCCCGTGAACGCCGTCGTCAGGATGATGCCGAGCGTGGAAAGCAAGGTACCTTGCCGGAGGACCGGTTTGGTCTCGGCCATGGAGGTCTCCAGACCGCCGGCAAAAAGGATGACGGTCATCGCGAAATGACCGATGGATTCAGCAACCTCGTAGTTGTTGAATTCCATTCCCAGGCCGTCCGCCCCGGCCGCCATGCCCAACAGCAGGAACAGCAGCAAGGACGGCGCTCCCAGTTTCGCCCCGACCTTCGTGATCAGGACGGCGGCGAATACCAGCAGCGAGGCCAGCAGCAGCAGATGGTCTGACAACATGGGATCAGGCCTCTATGTCGAACAGGTTCAGGAATCCGGTCATCATGAAGACGTTCCGGATATCGTTGTTCATGCCCTTGACAATCACCTTCCCACCCTGGACGGCGGCAGCTTTGCGGACGGTCAGGAAAATCCGCAGGCCGGAACTGGAAATGTACTCCAACTGGCTGCAGTCCAAAACGATCGTACCGGCGGCATCGGCAATGACAGGATCCATCGCCTTGCTGACCTCCTGCGCGGAGGGGGTGTCCAGACGGCCGATCAGCTGGACGGTCGTCACTTTTCCCTGTTTTTCTGTTCTAACTTCCATATTGCTTAAATGTTTTTTATCATTGAAAGGACATTGTGTCCGTCTTTCCGTTCGTATTTCACCACATCCATGATGGTGCGTACCAGATAGATGCCGAGTCCGCCGATGGGGCGTTTCTCTACATCCAGCGTCACGTCCGCAACGGGCGCCTGCGTGGGATCAAAAGGTATGCCGCTGTCCGTGATGATGAACTCCAGCGAATCTTTCCGCAGGATCGCCTCGATGTCCACCAGACCGTCAGAGCCGGAAGGATAGGCATACAGGATAACATTGGTCACGGCTTCCTCCAAGGCCAGGTTCATGCCCATGGCCAGGCTCTGCTCCAGCCGCATCTCTTCGGCGATGGTCTCGATGAAATCGGCCAACTGCGGAATCTGTTGAATGTCATTGTGAAGGACAAGATGACGCTCAGTGGCATCCGGGAGATTCTTATTCATATAATGGATAAATAACATCGTACGGTCATCGGTTGACTTGTACCCTCCGACAAACTTCCGGACCGCCTGTTCGACGGCTTCCAGATGCTGCTGGGCCGTGCGCCGCCCGCGGAGGACTTCCATCATCCGGCTCTCGCCGAACTGTTCGTGGTTCATGTTCTCTGCCTCGGTGATACCGTCCGTATAAAGGAAGATGGCATCGTCGAATGTCAGGTCGGCTTCCTGCTCCTTGTATGCCATGCCCGGGAGGATACCCAGCGGCAGGTTCGGCTGGACAGGCAGGTAATCCATGACGTTCGTCATCAGGATCGGGGCATTGTGTCCGGCATTGCAATAACGCAGGTGGCCGGAAGTCAGGTTCAGCACGCCGCAAAAGAAGGTCACGAACATGTTGCTTTCGTTCATGTCGGACATGCTCTCGTTCATCTCGGTCACGATCCGCGCCGGGCTGTTCTCATGGTTGGAAACCGTCCGGAACAGACTGCGCGTCATGGCCATCACCAGGGAGGCCGGCACGCCCTTCCCGCTCACGTCACCGATGCAGAAGTAGAGCCGTTCGTCCCGGATATAGAAATCATACAGGTCGCCGCCGACCTCCTTGGCCGGTACCAGCGCCGCGTACATGTCGATGTCCGACCGCTCCGGAAAAGGCGGGAAGACCTTGGGCAGCATGGCCATCTGGATGTTGCGGGCGATCATCAGTTCATTCTCGATCTTCCCCTTGCTGGCTTCGACGGCCTCGAGTTTGGAATGGTCCTTCGCCGTGCGCCGCACGATCAAGGCCAGGAGCACCAGTCCCAGCAACTGCAGGAGCGTCACGATCAGGCCGACTTTCTTGACACCGCCGTAGATATCGTCCTCCGGAATCACGACGGACAGTTTCCAACCCGTCCGGTCCAGCGGTGTCTCGTAGCGAAGGGTCTTGCCTACCGTCAGCGTTTCCGCGGGA
>JBGUXJ010000184.1:0-4085 GCA_045222055.1 Candidatus Cryptobacteroides sp.
GTCCAGGGAGTCCAACTGGTTCGGCACCGGGCGCCAGCTGCGGTCTTTCAGCGGATAGTACAGGAAAAAGTCTTGCAGGGAGAAGCGCTGCCGCGCCACGACGGAGGGCTGGCTGCAGTAGCCCAGCATGTTCCGGCCGTTCTGCGCCTGGAGAAGACGGTCTTCGATCCCCTGCCGGACGAGGGTGTCTCCCGCCATCCGGAGGGCTTCGGTGAACAAGTCGGCCGCCTGCCCGAACCGGTAGTCGCGGTGCAGCGCATCCGCTTCGGCCAGGATGTCATCCAATGTCCGGACGACCTCCGGCACGGGAGCCGGAAGCAACGTATCGGCCGCGACGGTCAGGGAATCCGGTGCCTGGGCCGGGGCCGTGACAGCCGCCAGGAGGGCGACGGCTGCGGCGAAGATTTGCTTTTTCTTGTTCATTTCCAGTCTGCAAATTTAACGAAATAAATGTCAGAAACTTTCTTTGTCCGAAAAAAATAGTAAATTTGCACCCTATTTTGCCGTGACGTCAAGTCATGGTCGGCTGACCCACGGCACAAATGACAGAATATTATAATATTTTAAAAACCAAAAATAAACCATGCAAAGTAAAGGTGCAATCAGACTTGTGGCCATCCTTTTGGGTCTGGCATGCCTGTGGCAGCTTTCCTTCACCCTGGTGACCAATCTCCAGGAGAAGAAGGCGGCCAAGTATGCCGACGCTGCCGTGGCAGCCTTCCGCCAGAGCGCCGCATTCAACAATGTATCCGCAGAAGACCAGGCGTATGTCCTCGACTCCATCGCGAAGTCCCGCAACGCCCGCTATCTCGATTCCATCGCAACCGAGAAGGTCTACTTCGGCTATACGTACAAAGATGTAAAATCGAAGGAGATCAACCTCGGCCTCGACCTCAAGGGCGGTATGAACGTCATGCTGCAGGTCCAGCTCGAGGATCTCGTCAAGGCCCTTGCCGGCGGCAACCAGACTCCGGAATTCAACAAGGCCATCGAACTTGCGCGTGAGCGCAGCGTCAACTCCCGCCAGGATTTCATCTCCCTCTTCGCCGACGCGTGGAAGGAGGTCTCCAACGGACAGCGCCTTGCCTCCATCTTCGGTACGTATGAAATGCATGACCGCATCAATGCGACCAGCACCGACGAGCAGGTCATCTCCGTCATCCGGGCCGATGCCGAAAGCGCCATCGCCAACTCCTTCAACGTCCTGCGTAACCGTATCGACCGTTTCGGCGTGACCCAGCCTTCCATCCAGAAGCTCGGCAACAGTGGCCGTATCCTCGTCGAACTCCCGGGCGTCAAGGAACCGGAGCGTGTCCGCAAACTCCTCCAGGGTACCGCATCCCTCGAGTTCTGGACCACTTATTATTATGAAGAGATCGAGCCGTACCTGAGCGAGGCCAACAACGTCCTTGCCCAGATGCTTGCCACCGAGGAGATCCCGGCCGAACCGGCCGAGGGTGCCGAGGTTGCTGAAGAGAAGGCTTCCGACCTGGTCAGCGAGGAACTTCAGGCGAACGCCGACGACACCGAGGCGCTTGACAACTACCGCAAGCAGAACCCGCTCTTCGCGGTGCTCCAGCCGTCCGGTTACCGTGGCAACGCCTGCCTCGGCTTCGCCCAGGCCGCCGATACCGCCATCGTCAACCGCTATCTCTCCATGCCGCAGGTGCGTGAGGTCTTCCCGGCCGAATTCCGTGCCATGTGGTCCGTCCAGCCGTCTGACCGCGTCAGCGGCGGCAACGTCTATGAACTCGTCGCCATCAAGGCCGCGACCCGCGACGGCAAGGCTCCGCTCGACGGCGGCAGCGTGACCGACGCCCGCGTGTCCTATGACGGACAGGGTGTCAACCAGGGTTCCCCGACCGTCTCCATGACCATGAACGCCGAAGGCGCCAATGTCTGGGCCCGTCTGACCAAGGACAACATCAACCGCCAGATCGCCATCGTGCTCGACGGTATGGTCTATTCCTACCCGAACGTCCAGAACGAGATCACTGGTGGTAACTCCCAGATTACCGGTAACTTCACCGTCGAAGAGGCGACCGACTTGACCAACGTTCTCAAGTCCGGTAAGCTTCCGGCTCCGGCCAAGATCATCCAGGAGCAGGTCGTGGGTCCTTCCCTCGGTTCCCGTTCCATCAAGGCCGGTATGATCTCCTTCCTGATCGCCTTCCTCCTCGTCCTCGTCTACATGGTGATCTTCTACAAGGGTGCCGGTCTGATCGCCGACGTGGCGCTGCTCTGCAACGTGCTCTTCCTCTTCGGTACCCTCGTCTCCTTCGGCGCCGTCCTTACCCTTCCGGGTATCGCCGGTCTCGTCCTGACCCTGGGTATGGCGGTGGATGCCAACGTTATTATCTATGAGCGCATCAAGGAAGAACTGGCTGCCGGCAAGGGCCTCGGAAAGGCCGTCGCCGACGGTTACAAGAACGCTTACTCCGCCATCATCGACGGACAGGTGACCACCATCCTGACCGGTATCGTCCTCTTCATCTTCGGTTCCGGTCCGGTCCAGGGCTTCGCTACGACCCTGATCATCGGTATCATCACCTCCATCCTTACTTCCATCTTCATCACCCGTCTCATCATCGACGGACGTCTCGCCAGGGGCAAGAACGTCTCCTTCGAGAGCAGCTGGAGCAAGGGCTTCCTGAAGAACACCCACGTGGACTTCCTCGGCAAGCGCAAGTACTCCTACATGATCTCCGGTGCCCTCATCGTCATCGCGATCGCCTCCATCTGCATCAAGGGCTTCACCTATGGTGTCGACTTCCAGGGCGGCCGTACCTATGTCGTCCGCTTCGACCAGGGCGTGACCGCTGAGGCCGTCCGCGCCGCCGTCGAGGACCAGTTCGATGAAGGTTCCGTCGAAGTCAAGCAGTTCGGTGGTGCTTCCCAGATGAAGATCACCACGACCTACAAGGTCAATGACGAATCCTCCGAGGTTGACGCCGAAGTGGAAGGCAAGATCTTCGATGCCCTGAAGCCGTTCTTCACGGACAGCAACATGACCCTCGCCGACTTCACCTCCACCCTCGACAACCCGAACGGTATCATCTCCTCCGACAAGGTGGGTCCGACCATCGCGAATGACATGAAGCGCGACGCTATCATCGCCGTCATCATCGCCCTCTTCGTGATCTTCGCCTACATCGCCTTCCGGTTCAAGGGCTGGACCTGGGGTCTCGGTGGTGTCGTCTCCCTGGCCCACACCGCGATCATCATCATCGGTTTCTTCTCCCTGTTCACGGGTATCCTCCCGTTCAACCTGGACGTTGACCAGACATTTATCGCGGCTATCCTGACGATCATCGGTTACGCGATCAACGATAACGTGGTTATCTTCGACCGTATCCGTGAGATGAAGGGCCTCCACCCGAAGGATGACTTCAAGGATACTGTCAACCGTGCTCTGAACGCGACCCTGACCCGTACGGTCAACACCTCCGTGTCGACCCTCCTCCCGATGCTTGCCATCGCTTTCTTCGGCGGTGAGAGCATCCGCGGTCTGTCCGTCGCCCTCTGCCTCGGTATCCTCATCGGTACCTACGCTTCCATCATGATCGGTACCCCGGTCATGTACGACGCCACCCTCAAGGCGGCTGAGAAGCAGGCCAAGAAGAAATAAGACCTTCCGGGTATTTCCTGAAAAGGCAGGCTGGTGACAGTCTGCCTTTTTTTTCGTATCTTGCACCTTGACAATTACTCACTGAACTTTTCAGACATGCCCGACAATCTGGATCTCCGGAGCAACCGGCGACGGTATGCTCTCTCCGGGGGGATACTGGCGGTTATCCTGCTGCTTCTCTGCGGACTGGTTTTCCTGCTGAAAGGAAGACCGGCGGATCCGGCCTGCGTCAGCGTGGCCGACCCCGATCCGGAAGCCGTCATCTACCTGAAGGTCGTCACCCTCAGGACCGAGAATATGCCTGGCCATCAAGACCTTGTCAACCTCGGGCTCCGTTTCCGCGACTCCGACAAGATCATCTACGGCGTTGAGAGCGACTCCGACACTCCGCCCGTCTTGCGGGTCTTCATGGCGGCGAACGAGATCGCGGATGACAGATGGTTCCAGGAAATCATTG